>PTKZ01000009.1 GCA_002938205.1 Alphaproteobacteria bacterium MarineAlpha5_Bin5 | reverse complement strand
CTGTGGTATATGGTACTTCAATAAATTCAAATTATCAAAACCAAAAACTTGCATTAAGTAAACATTTTATTTGCTAAAAAAAATGAAAAAAATATTAATTATAAATGGTCCTAACTTAAATTTACTAGGTGATAGAGAAAAAAACTTTTACGGTGATACTACCCTTGAAAAAATTCAAAATATTTGTCAAACTGTTTGTAATAAGTATCAGCTGGAATGTGAATTTTTTCAGAATAATAATGAAGGTGCTTTAATTGATAAGATACAAAGTGTTGATAAAGGATATGGCGGTATAATTATTAATCCAGCTGCTTATACACATACATCAATAGCGATTCTAGATGCTCTAAGAGCAACTTCTAAGCCAAAAATTGAAATTCACATTTCAAACATATATGCTAGAGAAGATTATAGAAGAAAAAGTATAACATCTGAGGCGGTTAATGGTGTTATTTGTGGTTTTGGGGAAAATAGTTACTCTCTTGCAATTGAAGCAATTAGTAAATTAATTTATAAATAACATATGACTAAGCTTGATAAAACTGATTTAGATAATATAAAATTAATTTTAAAAGAAACAAAAATAAGTAATATTTCAAATTTTAAAATTAAAAAAGGAAATTATGAAATTGAAATAAGTTCTCCAACCTTGAAACAAATAACAGAAATTGGTCAAAAAATAGAAAAACAATCTGAAAATAAAAATAAAACAAAGCTGGATGAATTAATTAACGAAGAAAATATTGTTAAATCCCCTATGGTGGGTGTCGCTTATTTATCAGCTGATCCAAATTCTCCACCTTTTGTTAAAACAGGACAACATGTGAAAGCGGGTGATACCCTTCTCTTAATAGAAGCAATGAAAACATTTAATGAAGTGAAAGCACCTAAATCTGGTGTAATAAAAAAAATTGTAGCTTTAAATAGTCAACCTGTAGAATATGGGGACAATCTTATTATATTTGAGTAATGTTCAAAAAAATTCTTATTGCCAACAGAGGTGAAATTGCATTAAGAATATTAAGAGCTTGTAGAGAATTAAATATCAAAACAGTAACAATCCATTCTGAAGCAGATGAGTCTGCAATGCATGTAAAAATGGCTGATGAAAGTATATGCGTTGGTCCACCTCCTGCTCAATCAAGTTATCTTAACATACCTGCAATTATTACAACTGCAACTTTAACTAATGTAGATGCTATACACCCTGGATATGGTTTTTTAAGTGAAAATCAGAGATTTGCTGAAATTATTGAAGAACATCAAATAAAATTCATTGGTCCACAATCTCAACACATAAAAATGATGGGAAACAAGATTGAAGCTAAAAAAATTATGAGTGAAAATAATATTCCTACAGTACCAGGTTTAAATGATTTAAGTGATAAAAACAAAATTGATTCGTTTATTGAGAAAGTTGGACTACCATTAATTGTTAAAGCGGCAAGTGGAGGTGGTGGCAAGGGTATGAGAGTTATATCTGAAAAAAAAGAAATTATCAAATCAATAGAATCAGCAAAAATTGAATCAAAAAAATCTTTTAATGATGATACGGTGTATTTAGAAAAATACTTAATTAATCCAAAACATATAGAAATACAGATACTAGCTGATTCTTACAAAAACGTTATATCTCTTGGTGAACGTGACTGTTCTATTCAACGTAAACACCAAAAATTAATAGAAGAAAGTCCGAGTACTATCCTGCTTGAAAAAAACAGAAATGCTATAAGTAATCTTTGCACCAATGCGGTTAGATCTATAGGATATGAAGGAGTGGGCACTTTAGAATTTTTGTTTCAAGATAATAAATTTTATTTCATGGAAATGAATACTAGACTTCAAGTAGAGCATCCAGTAACTGAAATGGTTACCGACATTGATTTAGTAAAACAACAAATACTCTCAGCAAGTGGAGAGAAATTAACAATTAAACAAGAAGATGTAAAAATTAAAGGGCATGCAATTGAGTGTAGAATTAATGCTGAAGATCCAATTAGTTTTATACCATCTCCTGGTAAAATCACTCAATACCATCAACCAGGAGGTCTAGGAGTGAGAGTTGATTCTGCGGTTTATCAAGGCTACATTGTACCTTCGCACTATGATAGCATGATTGGTAAATTAATTACTTATGCTGATACAAGAACAGAATGTTTAGCAAAAATGCGAAGGGCTCTTGAAGAATATGTGATTATGGGAATAAATACAAACTTACAACTTCATCAAAAAATACTTAAATCTGATGAATTTATAGAAGGCAAATACGACATTAACTATATGACAAAATTCGATTGAAAAAAATCTTACCAATAGATGATTTAATTAATATCTATAAAAAAGGCTTTTTTCCTATGGCTGAAAGTAAGCAAAGTAATAAAGTTATTTTTTATAAACCAAAAAAACGTTTTATAATACCTATTAATGAATTTCATGTTCCTAAAAAGTTGTTTCGCTTATTCAAAAAATCTCAATATATATTTAAAATAAATTTTGATTTTGAAAGAGTAATTTTCAATTGTCAAAACACTAATAGAAAAAGTAACGGTACTTGGATTAATAATATTATCTTAGATACATATATCCAATTATTTAAAGCTAATAAATGCCATAGTGTTGAATGCTATGATAGAAATAATTTGGTTGGGGGTTTGTATGGCTTACAGATAGGGGGGTGTTTTTTTGGTGAAAGTATGTTTAGTATGAGATCAAACACAAGTAAATATTGTTTATTATTTTTAATTGCAATTTTAAAAAAAAATAGCTTTAATATTTTAGATTCTCAATTTTATAATTCTCACTTAACTCAGTTTGGAGCATATGAAATTGAAACAGAAAATTACATGCAAAAATTAAAAAAAAGTATAGAAAAAAAATGTAATTTTAAATCTCTTAAAAATTTTCAAGAAGCATTATCGCTAATACATCCAACTAGCCATAAATCATAAATGGGATGCTCTAAAGGAGTTATATCAGGCGAAGAGGAAATCATCCATCCTCTATAAATATATTCTTTTTCATCATTTAATTTATCAATTACTTCAAGTAAAATATAATTTTCTGGAACTTCATCAGGTGGTGAACTATAACAAGAATAAATTTTAATATCTAATGAACCTAATGAAATACTAGAGTTAACTTTAACATTTTTTTCTAAAACTTTATTTGAAGTTTTATCAAGTAATTTTAAAGTTGCACTTTGCTTTTTAATAGGCTCAGCAAATCCAGATGAGGAAAATAATATAATTAAAAATAAGAATTTATGGAGTCCAAGATTCATGGTCATCTTTTATTTGATCAGGATTATAATTTTTTGATAAAGGATGAGAAGATGGGTAGTATGCATCTTTTGTACCAGTCATGTTCGATTTATGTATTTTTTGCCAAGAATATTTTTGTTTATAATTCAAAGGAGGTTCTTCAACAATTTTATGAAGCCACGCATGCCAATGTGGAGGAATCTTAGATGCCTCTATTTCGCCATTAAAGATAACCCATCTTTTTGCTTTTTGATCATTAAAATTATTAGAATTTGAATAGTATATATTTTCAAATTCATCTTTGCCAACGTATTTTCCATAAAACCAAGTATAAATTTTAATTCCAATACTCATTATTTAAACTCTATACGTTTAAATCCACAACTTTCCAATTAATTTTTTTATTACCAAAAAAATTTTTTATTTTAATTGATTTTTCTTTAACAAATTCTGGAACAATCCAATCAATTTTTTCTAATCTAATTGTGCTTTCATTTATAGGAAGATTATAAAATTTTGGTCCGTTAATTGATGCAAACGTCTCTAATTTATCTAAAGAATTCTCCTCTTCAAAAATTTTAGCATATAATTCTATTGAGCAAGCGGCAGAAAATATACCTGGCTTAAGTTTCATATTAGGAAATTTATGTTTCATTTCATGAGGAGCAGAATCTGTTCCTAGGAAAAATTTTGTATTATTTTTACATGCAGCTTTTCTTAGAGCTAATAGATCATTTTCATTTTTTACAACAGGCATGCAATAGTGATGCGGATTTATAATATTATCTAAGAAGACATCTTTTTTAGTTAAAAGCATATGATGGGGTGTAATTGTGCCAGCTATATTTGAATTTGATTTAATATAATCGACACCATATTTAGTAGAAACATGTTCTAAAACAATTTTTAAATTTTGAAAAGTGTTTCTTATAGTTGTTAGTTCTTCATCAATGAAATATTTTTCTCTATCAAATATGTCTATATTTTTATCAATTTTTTCTCCATGAATTAACAAAGTTTTATTTTCTTTTTCTAAAATTTCAAAAACATCATAAATTTTTTCTATATTTGAAACACCAAAAGAGGAGTTTGTTGTTACATTTGTTGGATATAATTTTGCTCCTATGAAAATGTTGTTCTTTAAAGCATTTCTAAAATCTACTAAATCTAAATTTTCGGTTAAATAACAAGGTATCAAAGCTTGAAAATTTTCGTTTTTTGAGTTTTTTTCTATTAATTTTTTATAATCTATAGCTTGTAAAGAATTAGTAATTGGAGTTTTAGTATTGGGCATGGCTATACATCTGTTATTTATTCTAGCAGAATATTTAGTAATAACTTCTAGCATTGCATCTTCACGAAAATGTACATGCCAATCGTCTGGTTTTTTAATTATGATATTTTTATTCATCAAAATTTATTTTTTGAATTTTTCCATATACTTCTTCAGGAGTAATTGATTCCATATAAGAATTATTAGAATTAATTTTAATTGATTGAAAATATTTATAACTTTCTTTAGTTCTGATGACTATATTTTTATGATCTGAATAACCGTATATCTTGTCATTTGTTGGCCCAAACAAACCGATAGTAGTTAAATTACTTGCTGCAGCTAAATGCATTAAGCCTGAATCATTTCCAATAAATAAATTGCTTTTTTTCATATAAGCTGAAGTAAGAGTTAAGCTTTCTCCCATTAAATCTATAAAGTGTTCTTTTGATATATTTTTTTGAATTTTTTTTATATATTTTGCTTTTTCATTAATTGAGCCTACAATTATAAATTTAATTTTTTTATTATTTTTTATTATTCTAATTAATAATTTATTAAAATTGTGTACTGACCATATTTTTGGATTCCAATTACCTCCAGGAAAAATAACTATATATTTAAAATCTTTATCAATGTTTTGATTTGCTTTTTCTTCTTCATATTGATTTGTATAAATATGAGGTTGATTTGTTTTTATTTTAAAAGAATTACTTAATTGCTCAAGATGATGCAAAAAATTATTTTTCTTAAAAATATATCTTTTTTTAGTTTTAAAAAAATAAGATAACAAAGAAGATCTTAAGTCTATAATCTTGTCCCATTTTTTATTTTTACATTTAGAATACATGTCAAACCAATGTAAATTATACTTCCTTTTTTTAATGATTATTATTTCCTCTAGACCTGGGAAGTTTTGATAAACTTGCGAAGCTTTGGGACCTATTAAAAAAGTAAACTTGGCGGAAGGATAGATATTATAAAAATGTTCAATAACTCCAGTAGATAGTATGGTGTCTCCTATTAAGTTTGAAGATATAACTAGTATTTTCACAAGTTACTAATATACAAAATTATTATAAATAGAATATATATAATTTAATATATGAATATAGATTTTTTCATTCAAGATTCTTCCTCCAAATTTATCGAAATTAGAGGTGAAGATAAAGCAGAATTTTTGCAAGGTTTGATTTCAAATGATATTTATAAATGTAAAAATGACAAACCAATTTACTCTTGCTTTTTATCTCCTCAAGGCAAATTTCTAGCTGATTTTTTTATTTTTCGTCAAAATGATAACTATGTAATAGAAATACATGAAAAGTATTTTGAATCATTTTTATCAAAATTAAAAATATATAAACTGAGATCAAATGTTATTTTAAAGCATAATGAAAATATAACCTCTATTATATTATTTACTAATAAAGATTTCGAAATAAAAGATACTATAATTAAGTTCATTGATCCAAGAAAAAAAAATATTGGAAAAAAAGTATATATAAATAATAAAAATTTACCAAAGATAGATAATTTAGAAGAAATGTATTTTAATAAATATAAAGAAATATTAATGAAAAATTTAGTTCCATTTACCCCTGATGATTTGAATGAAAACAAATCACTTTTATTAGAAAATAATTTTCAAAACTTAAATGCGATAGATTGGGATAAAGGATGCTATGTTGGTCAAGAAATAACAGCAAGAATGAAATATAGATCGTTAATAAAAAAACAAATATATAATCTTGAGATCATTTCTGGCAATATTAATATAGGAGATAGCATTGAAATAAATAACAATAAAGTTGGTTATGTTATTTCTAAAGTTAATAATTATATTCTTTGCATGTTAAGCATAAAATCAGCAAATACAATAATTGAGAATAAAACAAATTTAGAAATTAATGATTCAATAATTTTAAATTTTTTATGATTTAAACTCTTTTTTAAAAACAATCATTGTAAATAATAATAAAACAAAAACTATTAATATTGGTAAAAAAATATTATTAACACCGTAGATGTTTGCTACCAAACCTAATGCAGCTGGAGCTCCCATAAATGTGCCATAAACTGCAACTGACACAATTGCGATACCTACACCGCTATCAATTCCTTTTATTTTTCCTGCTAAACTATAAGCTATTGGTATAACAGAAGAAGTACCAATTCCCAAAAGAGCAAATCCTATAATTGACGAAATTATTGAATTAAAATTAATTAGAATTATTAAGCTAAATATTGTTAAAGAAAATAAGCATAATATTAAATTAAAAACACCAATTTTATCTCTGAACTGATCTCCATAAAATCTACCAATAACCATAAATATATTAAAACTGATAGTTGCAATTCCTATTTTAAAACCATCGATTTTAACAATATCTCTCATATAAAGAGCTCCCCAAGAATCTACACTTCCTTCGGATAAAGCACTAGCCATAGAAACAACTGCTAATAATATAACTAATATAGGCCAAATAAAAAAAATGCTCTTTTTGTTTTCTATAGAAGACTTTTCATCTACGTTTAACTTAAATGTAAACCAAAGATTCAATGGCAACATTATTATTACATATATTAATATATTGTTAAGCATAGAAATTTCAAATTGAAGAAAAATACTTGTTAAAAATGAGCCAATAAGAACGCCTAAACTCCAAAATGAATGAAAAACTGTCATCATAGATTTTTTTTCGCGAATTTCTATATTAGAGGCCTGCAAATTGAGTGCAATTTCAAAAAGCCCAAAACATATTCCAAATAAAAAAGCTAAAAACATAAAAGTTTCCAAACTATTTATAAAAGGAACCGGCAACCATAGTAGCCACTGTACTACAGAAACAAAAATTAAGACAAATTTTGAAGAAGTTCTAATTATAATATAGTTAGCTAAAAGCATCATTATAATCGAACCTATAGAGAATGTGGCCATTATATAACCAATGCCTAAATAATCTGTCAAAATTTGATCTTTTATGGTTGGAATTCTAATAGTCCACAGTCCTATCGAGAAGGCCATAACAAAAAAAAGACCCCTGCATGCAAGGATGTCATCAATTTTTTTCATAAAAAATATGCAATCTGAAAAACTAACTAAATTAAATAAATTATTATTGATTGTAAATTAATTAAAGTATTTTGTGTAGTATATTATTAATTCGTCTAAACTTATTCTTTTTTGTTCCATAGTATCTCTATCTCTAACTGTAACCGTTTTATCTTCTAAAGTTTCAAAATCAACAGTAATGCATATTGGGGTACCTATCTCATCATGGCGTCTATAATTCTTACCAATATTACCTGAATTTTCTAACATTATTCTTCCTAATCCAATTTTTTGAAGATTCATTTTTATATCTTTTGATAAATTTACAATCTTTTCATTGTTTTTTTTCAGAGGGATGACTGCTGCTTTTATTGGAGAAAGATGTGGTTTTAAATTCAAAACAATTCTTGAGTTTTCCCCATGAAGTTTTTCTTCCTTATAAGCTTCATTTAATACAGCTAACACACCCCTATCAACCCCTGCAGATGGCTCAATCACATATGGTATATAAGCTTGTTTTTCTTCTAAATTTTGGACTGATAATTTAGTTGTTGATGTATTATTTTTTAAAACATTTGATGTTAGTGAAAATTCTTTTTGATTTTTAGTATGTGATCCTAAATCAAAATCTGTTCTATTAGCAATACCTTCTAGTTCTTCTTCACCATGAGGAAATTCATACATGATATCAATTGTAGCTTTCGAGTAATGAGCAAGTTCTTTACTAGGTATTGTTAAAAGTTTTAATTTATTTTTCCTTATTCCCTGTGAAATCCACCACTCCAATCTATTATCAGTCCAGTATTTATGCCATTTATCATCAGTACCAGGTGTAACAAAAAATTCTAATTCCATTTGTTCAAATTCTCTAACTCTAAAGATAAAATTACGAGGTGTAATTTCGTTTCTAAATGCTTTCCCTATTTGTGCAACTCCAAAAGGAATAGATCTATTAGTAGAATCTAAAATATTTTTAAAATTTGTAAAAATTTGCTGACAAGTTTCCGGTCTTAAATAAGCAAAAGAACTTCCTTCATCTACAGGTCCAATGACTGTCTTAAACATCAAATTAAAAGGTCTTGGCTCTGTTAAATCTGTTGATTTACAATTAGGGCATTTTTTATCAATTAACTGATCTGCTCTCCACCTAGATTTACAAGATTTGCAATCAACTAAGGGATCGCTAAAAGTATCTTCATGACCAGATTGTTTTAAAACTATAGGTGCACTTAATATAGCAGCATCAATACCTTCAATGTCATCTCGCTCATAAACCATAGATTTCCACCAAGCTTGTTTTAGATTATTCTTTAATTCAACACCCATTGGACCATAATCATATAGTCCTTTTATGCCGCCATAAATATCATTGGATTGAAAAATAAAACCTCTTCGTTTACACAAAGAAACTAGTTCATCCATAGTTTTTGCCGTCATTTAATCCTTAGGTTTATATTCTTTGGTTTCAGGATCTATCTCTAAATCAATTGTTTTGTCTGAATTAACATTTTTTTGGCGATTTGCATTTTTTGATTTGTTAAAAAAACTAATAAAAACGATTATAATTAATATAATGATAAATAAGACAATTAGTTTCATTATAAACCATACCTTGACCAAATAAATTTTTCTTCAATTTTTTGTAATATTTCATCACTATCAATCAATGAAGAAGATAGACGTCGTTGAAGAAAGGATTTCTTTTGATCAATAATTTTTGCTTTTGCTTTTTTTCCAAATTTCATTTCAATAATTTCATTTACTGACCCTAAACCATCTGCCAATCCAAGATCAATTGCTTTTTGACCTACCCAAAATAAACCCGAAAAAATTTCATCAATTTTTGAATCATTAATTTTACTACCACGTCTTTTTT
Source organism: Alphaproteobacteria bacterium MarineAlpha5_Bin5 (assembly GCA_002938205.1). Taxonomy (GTDB): domain Bacteria; phylum Pseudomonadota; class Alphaproteobacteria; order HIMB59; genus CACPNW01. The sequence goes on along the minus strand of PTKZ01000009.1, from coordinate 50,182 downwards.
TTACATAATCAATAAAATTATCATGAATTTGTTCTTGAATTTTCTTAAGTCTTTCAATATCTTCTTTTTTTTCTTCTTTAAAAGGATCTAAAAAACTCTTACTTTTACCTGAGGTGTAAACCCTTCTTTCTACACCTATTTTTTTAAGTAAGTCTACAAATCCAAAACCAGGTGAAATTACTCCTATAGAGCCAACAATAGAATTTGAATCAATATATATCTCATCTCCAGCACAAGCTAACCAGTATCCGCCTGAAGCAGCTACATCTTCAACAAAGGAAAGAACCTTTTTGTTCTTTTTCTTAGCCAAATCAATAATTTTTTTTGCTATTAAAGAAGATTGGGTAGGGGAACCTCCGGGTGAATTAATAATTAAAGCAATTGCTGGAGCTTTTTTATCAGCAAATAACTTATCTATTAGTTTATTTAATGAAGAAATTGAAAGACCAGAACGCATAAATCCAGCCTGACCTATTACTCCTGAAAGTCGTAAAGTTGGAATATTTATATTTTTTGAAAATAACCTTTTAAACATATGCTTCCATATCAAAACTTAAAGTTTACATAAAGACTTAATTATTGATGTAGGGTTTGTAATTTATATCAAAACGGTTTAAGTGCTGTAAAAAAACTAATGAAAATAAATATTATTTATCGAATATGGCTAAAATAATACCTCTTGAAAACAATAAAGATAATTTTGAAGAATCAATTCTTTCTTTAAAAGAATTATGTAAAGAGGATTTAAATTCTGTTGACACTTTAATAATAGAAAAACTTGATAGTAATGTACCCCTTGTTCAAGAAATAGGTAAATATTTAATTTTATCTGGAGGAAAAAGACTAAGACCTTTGCTTACAATTTCTAGTTTTCATCTTTTAAAAGGTAAAAATCTTAGTACCCATAATCATATAGGCTTAGCATCAGCAGTAGAATTTATCCACGCTGCCACTTTATTGCATGATGATGTTGTAGATACAAGCAAAGAGAGAAGGGGAAATCTAACAGCTAATGAGATATGGGGTAACAAAACAAGCGTATTGGTTGGTGATTTTTTATTTAGTAGATCATTTCAGTTAATGACAAAGTATGGCAATTTAGACACTCTTAAGATTCTTTCAGATACCAGTGTTGTAATTTCAGAAGGTGAAGTTCTTGAAATTAGTAATGAAAAAAATCTAGAAATAAGTGAAGATACTTATTTTAAAATCATTAATGGAAAGACTGCTTCACTTTTCAGTGCTGCATGTCAAGTAGGAGGAATAAGTGCTAAAGCTAAAAAAAATGAAATTGAAGCATTAAAATCATTTGGTATTAACTTTGGAATGAGTTTTCAACTAATTGATGATGCATTAGATTATATATCAGATTCAAATAGTATGGGTAAAAACTTAGGTGATGATTTTAAAGAAGGCAAAATTACTCTACCAATTTTGCTTGCATATGGACGCTCAAATGATGAAGAGAAAAACTTTTGGAAACGTGTCATCTCTAACTTAAAACAAGAAACGGGTGATTTTAATAAAGCAATAAAAATAATAAATAAATATCATTGTATAGAAGATACAATTACAAGAGCTAAACATTTTGCTGATGTGGCAATTGATTCCTTAAGTATTTTTGAAAATAATTTATTTAAAAATACTTTAATAAAATTAATTAAAGTTAGTATTAGCAGGTTTAGATAAATCAATACTCTTCATACGATTTAACCTCAACAATTTCTGACCCAAATTCTTTATTAATTTTTAACTTTATTTCCGATCTTTTGTCATTCGTAAAATATACTGATCTTGCAAGATCTATAAATTTTTGATCAAATTGCTTATTTTTTTCACAATTTCTTATATCATCCTCAATGTTCCATAACTTAGTATTAACTTCTAATAAACTCTCTAAGTAGTTATGAATCTTATTTTTTGAAATATTTTTATCAAGAACGGCATTAAGATATTTTAGCTCTTTTCTGATTAATATAAGTTTATTCTCATCTTTGATATTTTTTTCTTTAAGAATTAGAATAGAAATTTTATCTAGAAGTTCAGCTAATGAGATTGGAGTTTTAATTAACATTATTTTCTTCCATAAATATCATCATACCTAATAATATCGTTTTCATCTAATTTATCACCATACCACATTTCAATTATTACTAGATTTTTATCACTTTTATTTGCCAACCTATGCTTAGATTCTTGTGGTATAAAGATAGTTTCATTTTCACTTAAATTGTATACTTTATTTTCAAGGGTGATCTCTGCTTTACCCTCTACAACTATCCAATGTTCTGAACGATGAGAATGGCTTTGATAGGATAAAATACCGCCTGGAATAACTATAATTTTTTTAATTGTATATTTTTTATCTTGTTCTAAAACTTCAAAGGATCCCCAAGGTTTGTTAACTATAGATTTCATTATGAATGTTACCCTATATATATTATATATTTAAAATCTAAATGACTAAAATTGCACCATCAATTCTTGCTGCTGATTTACTAAAGATCAAAAAAGAAGTAAAAATGATTGATGCATGTGGAGCAGAATATATCCATATAGATGTAATGGATGGTCATTATGTACCAAATATAACTTTTGGACCAAACATAGTAAAATCTTTAAGATCAGTTACAAATAAAATCTTAGATGTTCATCTAATGATTAAACCAGTTTTAAATTATATTGATTCATTTCTTAATGCAGGTGCTAATATAATTAGTTTTCATCCCGAAGCAGATCAAAATCACCAAAAAATAATTGAAAAAATAAGAAATTCAAATTGTAAACCTGGAATAGCTATTCATCCAAATGTTAAATTTCAAGATATAAAACATTTATTAAATAAAATAGACTTAGTAATAGTTATGACTGTTGTTCCAGGATTTGGTGGTCAAAAGTTTATGGATTCAGAACTCTCTAAAATAAAAGATATTTTTGAATATCGAAAAGAAAATAGTCTAAATTTTGAAATTGAGGTTGATGGAGGCATAAATGATCTCACTGCAAAAAAATGTTTAAATTATGGAGCTGATATTTTAGTTGCTGGAACTTATATATTTTCAAAAAAAGAAGAGAAATACAAACATTTAATTGACTCTCTTAGATAATGGACTGGAATAAGTTGAAATCTTTTTATGAAATTGCAATCTCAAAAAGTATATCAAAAGCAAGTGCTAAACTAAATATCAGTCAATCGGCGCTGAGCAGGCAAATACAAGATTTAGAATTTGATCTAAAGACTCCTCTTTTTATAAGGCATCAAAAAGGGGTAAGGTTAACTGAACAAGGTGAAAATCTTTTTATAACAGTTAGTAAAATAAACTCATCAATTTCTGAATTTGAAAAAAAATTAATTGAAAAAAAAACAAAACCAGTTGGAAAATTAACTGTTAGTACGACTGTTGGATTTGGTTCAACTTGGTTAACTCCAAGAATAAATAAATTTACTGATCAATATCCAGAGATGGAAATTAGTTTACTTATGAGTGATGAAGAAGTTGATTTATCTAATAGAATTGCTGATGTAGCTGTAAGAGTAAAAAAACCAACTCAAGCTAATCTTATTTTTAAAAAATTTGTAAACTTTCATAATCATATTTATGGTTCATCAGATTATTTGCAATCAAATGGAATACCAAGAAACTCTAATGATTTAGATAAACATAGTTTAATTTGCTTTGGATCAGGTTTACCTTCACCTATTTCAAATATTGATTGGATATTAAAAGTAGGTAAAACCGGCATAAAAAGAAGGCCAAAATTTAGAGTAAATAGTATTTATGGAATGTCGCTCGCTGTTGAAAAAGGTGCTGGACTTGCGTCACTACCAGATTATATGGTTGCTGAAAAACCTCACTTAGTTAGAGTACTTCCAAATTTGGAAGGTCCTTCCTATCAAACATTTTTTGTTTATACCGAATCATTTAAAAATGACAGAAGATTAGAAGTATTTAGAGAGTTCCTATTTAATGAAGCTAAAGATTGGCATTATTAGCCTTTGACTTAAGAAATAGATTTTGTATATATCTTAAAAAATTATGGGATATCCAAAAAAGCATAGGGGTCGTCGTAAAAGAGGATCGAAGTATAGACGAAACAAAAAACGTCAAAAAAAGAAATAAGTCTAATTAAAAACTTTTAATATATATTTTATACATTATGTTCTCCAACTAGGAGGTAATATGACTTTATTTAAACCTGTAAATGAGAAAACCGCTAAAGCAAAAGTAAAGAAAATTTTTAAGAACATAAAAAAAGAACGGAAAATTAAATTTATACCAAATTTTTGGCTAAGTATTGCAAATGACCCAGATACCTTAGAAAGAACTTGGGTAACACTTAATCAAATTATGAAAAAAGGAGCTCTTGATACTCTTACAAAAGAATTAATATATATAGCAGTTTCTATGACAAATAGTTGTGAATATTGTATCCGTTCACATAGTGCTTCAGCAAAGAAAAAAGGTATGTCAGATAAAATGTTAAAAGAGTTAATTGCAGTTGTAGGTATGGCCAATGAAACAAATCGATTAGTTGAATCATATCAAGTAGAGGTGGATGAATTTTTAAAATGAAATAATTTTTTATATATTTATTGCAATGACATTAATTAAAAAACGTTTTTAAATTATCTTTATATAATAATTGTAATATTTGAATATTTAAATAATAGTGATTCCATGTTTAAATTTTTCACAAACCCAAAATGGTATCTATGGGCTTACTTTGGCTCGGTTGTAATACTCACTTCTATTTGGGTACAGGTACAAATTGATGTAAAAATTAATGAATGGTTTGGTGAATTTTATGACATGATCCAAAAAGCACTAGGTACTCCTAATGCCATAACTATGCAGGAATATATGTCTCAATTATTAAGTTTTGCTCAATTAGCAGCAATTTCAATTTGTCTTGGACTCGCAATAAGTTTTCTGACTTCTCATTTTCTTTTTAGATGGAGAACATCGATGGTTGAATGGTATCATAGTGTATACGATAAAGCTCGCACCATAGAAGGAGCAAGTCAAAGAGTACAAGAAGATACAATTAAATTTAGTCGTATTATGGAGGGCTTGGGCACTAGTTTAATTGAGGCAGTTTTAATTTTAGTAGAATATTTTCCACTTCTAATGGGACTTTCTGTTGGTATACCTATCCTGTGGTTTGGTGAATGGCAGTATGGATTGGTATCTGGTGCTCTAATATGGGCTGTTGGTGGAACAATATTAATGATTGTTTTGGCTTGGATATTAAAATTAGTTGGAATTGAATATGATCTACAAAAAAAAGAAGCGGCATATAGAAAAATACTTGTTATTGCTGAAGATGATGGAGGTGTAAGACCTAAAACACTTGAGGAATTATTTGATGGTGTTAGAAAAATTCATTTTAAAAGTTACTTGTATTATTTATATTTTAACATAGGCAGATTAGCTTATTTGCAGGCAAATGTTTTAGCAGCATATATTTTTCTTGCTCCAGCAATCGTAGCAGGTGTAATGACGCTTGGTGTTATGCAACAAATCGTTAGAGCATTTGGTAGGGTTGAGGGATCTCTTCAATATCTTTTTAGAGCGTGGCCTACATTGGTTGAATTAGCTAGTGTTTATAAAAGATTAAGGGAATTTGAAAATCAAATTAATATTAACATAGAAGAAAATAATAATGAAATTTTAGGAAAATGATTTTTCTGGCTTTTATTATTATTCCTATTATCGAAATAAGTATTTTTATTACAATAGGGTCTAATATTGGTATATTAAATACAATAGCAATTATTTTACTAACAGCTTTTGTTGGAATTTTTTTAGTTAGACGCCAAGGTTTAAACTTACTAGTTAATGCACAACGTAATCTATCAGATGGAATCATGCCTACCGAGGAAATAAAAGGTGGTATTTTTCTTTTAATTTCAGGCTTGCTTCTTATTACGCCAGGATTTTTTACTGATTGTATTGGTTTTGCAGTTTTTCTTAAACCAGTTCAGAACTTTATATTATTAAAAGCAAAAAATTATTTTCAATCACGTAAACGGTATTAAATCATCAATTTTCCTAATCAACTCTTTCAATGCGATAATGGTTTTATGATTATTAGGATTTTTTATTTTTTTTAAAGGTGGTAGAAGATTATTCCACTCCGGTATATTATCTATAAGAGATAAATAAGCTTTCATCACACTAATAGGTTCGTCAGATGTTAAAGTTTCGCGAATTTGTTGCATTAGATTTTGTAATTTCTCAAAATTCTCAATTTGTTTTTCTTTATGAATGTTGTGAATAATAAAACATAGCAGTTTACCTGCAATATTTGTACCAGCTGTAATAGCGCCAGCCCCTCCTCTTTTACAAACATGAAGAGCTAAAGAATCATGACCACAAAAAACAGCAAAATTATTGAAGTACTTAATTATTTTTAACATATTGTCTGTATCGCCACTTGAATCTTTTAATCCAACAATATTTTTTGGATATAATTTCAGTAAATTTTCAATAATATTAAAATTAATTGTTACTGATGATGTTTGAGGAATATGATAAAGTAAATAGTGAAATTCAGAATCACCAACAGTTTCAATTAAATGGCGAAAATAATTTATTACACCATCATCACTCACATTTTTATAATAAAAAGGTGGTAAAAGAAGAGCTGCTCTTACACCATGTTTAACTGAATGTTTAGTCATATCTATTGCATCATTTAATGAAGAAGAGCCTGTTCCAGGAATAAGTACTTTAGGATCAATACGGTTATTGATTAAAAAATCTAAGTTATCTTTTTTATCTTTTACTGATAAGCTATTTGCTTCTCCGGTTGTGCCAAAAATTGCTAACCCGTCATGACCTTGTCTCATTAAATATTGACAATGGCGTAAATACAAATCTTGATTAATAGATAAATTAGAATTTAAGGGAGTTAATGCTGCACTAAATACACCAGATATTTTAACCATAAAAAAATAATAGAAGAAAACCTAAGAGAATTCTATAATAAAAAGGTTGATTATAGATATCTGAATAAATTTCTTCATAAATACAATGAATTTAAGTGTAAAAAATTATCCAAAAATATGTTTACTTAATTTTGACCCAACTGGAAGTGGTGTAGCATTTTTATTTGAAAAATATTTTTCCATGTAAATTAAATATTTATTATAATCCTTTAATATTTGTAACTTCTCAGCTTTCATCTCATCATCATTATCTTCAAGACGACTAAATTCTACATCAATATAATTCATAGCTTCGGGAATAGTAGTAAAAGGCCTTTCTTGATTAATAACCAATCGATCATGCAATTCTTTATGCATCATTTTAAAGTCTTCAGCAGATAAAGTTTGAGGACTTTCATCAAATATTAGACGCTTTGCTATAAATTGAGCTCGAGGATCACGTAATAAAAGAGCAACTTTGTATTTTTCTTCCCAACTCTTTTTTTCGTGAAAGCTTTTAATTACATCTTGTTGACCAAATTCAGTAAATTTATTTGCTTTACTTTCTGGGAAAACATTATCTTGTGAGGATTCATCTTCTTTTTCAATCTGACGATCAATCTCCATATGTTTAAATTTATCAGCTAAAGTTTTGTTTTTATAAACTATTTTTGCACGTTCATTTAAAACATCTGACCCAATATTATCATAAGGTTCATAATTAGTAGCTAACTTTCCAGGTAAAAGTATTGGGTGTTGATTTGTAATGACATATCTATTTTTTTTCTTGATTAAAGTCTTAAACTCTTCTGTATTTGCTTCTAATAAAGGTTTTGGATCATAAGCCAAATTAAATGCATTGTACCAACCACTATAGGAAGATTCGCAAACTACTGAAAGAGCTTCTAACTTTATTCTTCCAGCAAAAGTTGTCATATAACAAAATCCTTTATTATTATTGATATATTCAATTGCTTTTTGTTTATCCATTGTCATTGATAATTGGTTCCAATTTGATGGATCAGAGTCGTAAATAAATTTAGTAAGGGCAATGGATGTTTTAACATCACTGTATGCATCATGGGCAAATTCAACTGGAAGATTGTTTAATTCAGCAAGTTTTTCTAAACGAAAACTAGGATTTCCTTTAGCTGTAAGAGGAGTTTTAATACTTGAAGGATTCAAAGCATAAATAGCTCTTGCTAAATTAAGCGTATCCCCTCTACTTTTTCTATCAATGTAAGGAAAATATAAATTATTAAATAAATTATATTCTAAAACAGTGCTATCAAACTGTATAGCGTTATGACCTATAAAAACTAAGTTATTGTTTTCATTTTTCCATTCTTCAAATTGATTATTAATCATCGATATTAATTCATAAGAAGAATATTTTGCCTCAAGAGATTTTCTTATTCCTTGTTGCGTTGCAAGTAACGCTCCAGGTTGTGCAATAATTGATGAACGTGGTCTACAAAATGCATTCATATTTTGGTTTGTAGGCTTTAGATTTTCATCAACCAAGATAGCAGCTATTTGCATTATTTGTTCCCATTTAGGAGTACTGTCAAAAGCCTTTGAGTGCTCTTTTTTACCAGCACCAGAAGTTTCTAAATCCCAAAAAACTTGCTTATTAGATATCAATTTTTTTGTCATAATTTTTAAATAATATCTAAAGGTATTCCTTAATATAGTGATTCTGATTAAATATTAATTATTTGGCATAAATCTTAATAATTTTCTAATGATTAATAACACTATTTATTTGATGATATAATTAAATAAATGACTAAAATAAAAAAAATTCAAGCACTGTTAATTGATCTTGAAGGTGTGCTTTATAGTGATAATAAATTAATTTCAGGATCTATTGAGGTTGTAAAAGAGTTAAAAAAACAAGGACTAAAATTACGATTTTTAACAAATACTACCACAACTACAAGAAAAAATATTTTAGAGAAACTATTAAATTTTGGTTTTGATATTGAAGAAAATGAAATTTTTACGCCTATAATTGCTACTAAGAATTATCTAAGAGATAATGCGGTTAAAAAAATTTCTTTAGTAACAAATATTGAAATTATTGAAGAATTTAAAGAATATGAAATTACTCAAAAAAATCCTGACGCCGTTATTATGGGCGATATATATAAAAATTTTAACTGGGAAATATTAGATAGAGTATTTAAATTGGTTTATCTTAATAATGCAGCACTTATAGCTCTTCATCAAAATAAATATTGTATACGTGATAATAAAGTTTCTCTTGATCTAGGTCCGTTTATCAAGGCTATAGAATATGCAAGTAATAAAAAATCTATTTTAATGGGTAAGCCTGAGAAAAATTTTTTTGATTTAGCAGTCAAAGATTTAGATATAAATAATGAGAATATATTAATGATAGGTGATGATATAACCTCTGATATTGAAGGATCAATAAATGCAAACTTGAAAGCCATTCAAGTGAAAACAGGAAAATTTCAAGAAAATGATCATAAGAATTCTATTCAACCTTATAAGCGAATTGAATCAATTGCTGATTTACCAAAATTAGTAGGATTATAATTAATCTTTTTTAGACCAATAAAAACGATAAAATGCTGTGGCTGCTATAGCAACAAACAATGAAATAAAGGCGACATAAATAATTGTTGCTATTGCCCAATATACTATAACAACTAATAGACCTATTCCCGTAATTGCTGCCCAAAAATAAAGTAATTTTTCAAGAAATTCTTGCATAATTATATTCTATATTATTTTAAAATTTTTTCAATTTCATCCCTTGTAGGCATAGAATTAGCAGTACCAATACGAGTTGTTGAAATCCCTGCAAAAGCATTAGCAAATTTTATTGATTCTATAATTGATTTATTTTCACACAAATATGTAGCAAATGCTCCACAAAAAGCATCTCCTGCGCCCGTCGTATCTACAACCCTTTCTCCAAGCTCAAGAGATGGTTCAAAATGACTTTCAATTTTGTTTTCAAAATAAGCACCTTTGTCTCCAAGAGTTATAATTACATTTTTAATTCCTAAACTTAATAAATCCTTTGTATATTTTTTTGCATCAGTTTCATTGCTGATATGTTTTGATAAATAAAAACTCGCTTCAGTTTCATTGGGTATAAAATAATCAATCAAAGGATAAATTTTTTTATCAAGTTTTGTAGCTGGTGCAGGATTAAGAATTGTTTTAACTCCATTATCTTTTGCAATTCTTAAAGAATGTTCAACTATTTCCATAGGAACTTCAAGCTGAGTTAAAAAAAAATTTGAATTAATTATTGTCTCTTTTGCTTTTTCAATATCTTGAATAGTTAAAGTTCCAGCTGCTCCTGGCACTACTGATATTGCATTTTCTCCTGTTTTTTTATTTAGAAGAATTGCAGCAACTCCAGTGTTGTGATCATTTGTTACAAAAACATTTTTTGGACCCACATTAGATTCTTTAAAAATTTTAATTGCCATTTTTCCGTAATCATCACCACCAATTTTTGTAATAAATTCTACATCAGCTCCTGCTTTACCCGCTGCAACTGATTGATTCGAACCTTTGCCTCCTGGACCTACGACAAAATTTTCTCCTAAAATTGTTTCACCTACTTTTGGAATTTTTCCAAAAAATGCTAAATCTGCTACAAAAATACCTAGTATAGTTATTTTATTCATATAAAAAAAATTATGTTAATTATTCACCGTATGGTATCCAAATATTTTTTACCTGTGATCCTTGGTAGAGAAATTCTAACAAAAAATCTTCCGAGTTTGAGATCCAGTTAAGATTTTTAATCTTTGGGCACCAATAACGTTTTAAATTATAAATAGTATTTCTTGTAACATCAGATCTTGTTTTTAAATTGGAAGAAAAACACCATATACCATCAACATTTTCATGTTGAGCCAGTGTAGTATTTAACTCATTTTGTTTTGTTGTAAGAATATTAATATAACCTGGAGGAATATCAGAAGTCTCAAAAACCTGATACATTGATGTTGCTATTAACGACGACTGCTCTGCAGGTACAATTATACTTGCATTTCCATTTGCAAAAAGTGAAGATAAAATCGTAGATATGCTCAAAAGCGGATAATTATTATCTAAAAGGCAAGCAATCACACCTAATGATTCCTTTACTGCTAAGGTTAATCCTCTCATCGGAGGATTATGTATATTACCTTCAAATTTATCTGCCATAGACGCATAGTAAAAAATTCTTTCGCACGACATGTCAAATTCTTTTTCAGCATTATTTTTAGTTGTTCCAGAAATATTTATAAGTAAATCTATAAATGTACTTTTTCTCTGTTCTAAATTCTCAGCTAAATAAAAAAGTATTTGGGAACGATTGAAATTATTTGGCTGCTTAGAATAGGCTTGGGCAGCAACTTCTACACAATCTCGAACATCTTTTCTGTTTGCTCTTCCAATATCACATATAAACTTGTTATTTGAAGTTAATTGATTAAATGAATATCCACTATCAGGTCTTTTTTGCTTTCCACCAATATAAAGCTTTGGTGTTCTATCAATTATTGGTAATTTTAATGTCGCTTTATGTTTTCTTTTTTGTTTTAGAGATATTTCAGGTAAAGATACATCAACATAGGCTCTAATTCCTTCGGATCCTCCTTCTCTTCCAAAACCACTTTCTTTATATCCACCGAATCCACAAGCAGCATCAAATAAATTTGTTGAATTAATCCATATAACACCTGCTTTAATTTTAGGTGCAACATCTAATGCTAAGTTAATATTCTCAGACCAAACACTTGCTGCAAGACCATATGGTGTATTATTTGCTATTGATACAGCTTCACTTGGAGTACGAAAACTCAAAACAGTTAAAACGGGTCCAAATATTTCAATTTGTGCAATATATGAAGAAGGTGAAACATTTGTAAACAATGAAGGAGGATAAAATAAACCTTCTTTAGGACTAGCCCAACTTGGTTGCCACAATGAACAACCTTCTTTTTCACCTTTTTTAACTATTTGTTTAATTTTTTTTAACTGCACAGATGCAACAATTGCTCCAATATCAATTGATTTATCTAGAGGATTTCCTACTCTTAGTTTTTCCATTCTTTTTTTTAATTTTTTAATAAATTTTTTTTCTATACTTTCCTGAACTAATAAACGTGATCCTGCGCAACATACCTGACCTTGATTAAACCATATTGCGTCCACTACACCCTCTACTGCACTATCTAAATCTGCATCTTCAAAAACTATAAATGGTGATTTACCTCCAAGCTCCATAGTTAGTTTTTTTTCAGAAGAAGCTGTTGATTGTATAATTTTTTTACCAACTTGTGTTGATCCAGTGAATGCAATTTTTTGTATATCAGGATGTTTAGTAATCAATTCACCCGTACCACCATCTCCTGTAACAATGTTTATTACCCCTTTAGGAATTCCTGCTTTTTGACAAAGTTCGGCAAAATACAAAGCAGTTAAAGAAGTAAACTCTGCTGGTTTTAAAACTACAGTATTCCCAGTTGCAATTGCTGGAGCAATTTTCCAAGCCAGCATTAGTAAAGGAAAATTCCAAGGAATAATTTGCCCTACCACACCTATTGATTTAACTTTTTTCTTGTTTATTTTTGCAGCCCAACCAGCATGATAATAAAAATGACGAGCTACTAAAGGGATATCAATATCTCTTGTTTCTCTAATTGGTTTCCCATTATCCATTGTTTCTAAAACAGCCAAAAAACGAGAGTGTTTTTGAATTAATCTTGCTAGAGCATAAAGATATTTCGATCTGGTATTAGCTGAAGTATTTGACCATTTTTTATATGCACTTTTGGCAGCTTTTACTGCTAAATTAATATCCTTAGCATTAGCAACAATTAAAGATGCTAGTTTGTTATTATTAGCAGGATTAATACTTTTTATTTTTTTATTAGATGAAGATTTTGTCCATTTTCCATCAATAAATAGTTTATTTGGTTTTTCCAATTCATTTATCCATTTCACTACGTCTTTATTGTCCTCAGGCGCTGGACCATATTTAATATTTTTAAAATTTTTAATTATTTTATTCATTAACCTAGAGCTAATTTGTCTTTATTAGCATACCTCCCTAAAGCATAGTGATACAATTGTCTCTCTATATCAATCAATAAACTTGATGCACCAATTCTTAATAATTTTGGATTAATCCAATTATTTCCTAGTTCTTCTTTGACTAATATTAAAAATTCTACAACAGTTTTTGCAGTTGATATTCCTCCTGCAGGCTTAAAACCAATTTTTTTACCAGTCATTTCATAGAATTGTCTAATCATTCTAAGCATAACTAAACTGTTATTTAAATTTGCATTAATTAATTCTTTTCCTGTGGATGTTTTAATAAAATCTGCTCCAGCCATCATACAAACCATAGAAGCTTTTGCAACATTCCTTAATGTTTCAAGATCTCCAACACCTAAAATTGCTTTTATATGTTTATTTTTTGCAGCTAATTTAAAATCTTTAACTTCCTTATAAAGTTGATCCCATTTGTTTTGTAAAACAAATCCGCGATTTATTACTATATCTATTTCATCAGCTCCATTTTTTATAGACTCAATAATTTCAAGTTTTCTAGTTTTAAAAGAAGAGAGGCCAGCTGGAAAACCTGTTGAAACAGCCGCAACTGGTATATTTTTTGGTAAAATTCTTTTGGCTTCCGATACAAGGTGATGGTAGACACAAACTGCAGCTACTTTTATTAAATCTTGATTCACTTCAAGATGATTTTGTAAATCTAGAGAAATTGGTTTTCTCGCTTTCTCACATAAACGTTCTAACTTTCCAAAAGTATCATCACCACTTAAAGTTGTAAGATCAATTAGTGTTATAGCTTTAAGAAGCCAGGCAGCTTGAAATTCCTTCTTTACTGATCTTCTTTTTGTTATTGATGAAGTTCGCCTTTCAATAGCACTGAGATTAACTTTAATATTATTAATTAAATTTAAATCTAGTTTCATTTTTTATTTATATTTCTTCTTTAAATTTTATATTCATTTAATTTATTTGCTTTGAAAGATATTTAGCTATCGCAAGAGAAGCCGTCAAACCAGGAGATTCAATACCATATAGATTGAATAGATTTCTAATATGGTGCTGATTAAAGTCACTAATTTCAAAATCTCTCATAGATTTGTCCTTTTTATTGGTTATAGGTCTTATACCTGAATATGAAGGTGATAAAAGATTAACATCAATTGAAGGAAGGTATTTCTTTATAGATTCAACAAAGCTTTTTTTTCTATTTATATCAACTTCATAATTATCCATATTTTCAACCCATTCTACATCAGGTCCAAACTTAATAGAATTATCTAATTCAAGTGTCAGATGTATACCCAATCCAAAACCTTCTGGAATAGGATAAACTAAATGATTTATGCCTGGATTTTTTGATAGAGAAAAATAATTACCTTTTGCAAAAAAAGTTTTAGGAATAAATTTATCATTTAGTCCTTCTATTTTTTTTGCCAAATCACTTGCTTTTAATCCTGCAGCATTAATGAAATTCTTGCTTTTTAATTTATATATTTCTTTATCTTTTATACTTTTTACAATAACGATAAAATCCTCATTATCTAAATAAACTTTTTCTACAGAACAATTATAAGCAATCATATTACCATTCTCTTCAATTTCACCAACTAAAGAACGCATATATGAAATGGAATCAATAATACCAGTAGATGGTATTAACAATCCTTCCTTACATTTTATGAGAGGTTCTAAATTCGATACTTGAACCTCAGATAATTTTTCTATATTTTTAACTCCATTGGTAGATCCTTGATCTTTTATTCTATCAATTTCATTAATTTGATCTTCACTTGAAGCAACTAAAATTTTTTTAGTATTTTTGTGTGGTATGTTAAATTGTTTTGCGTATTCGTATAAAAGATTATTTCCTTTAACACAAAATTTAGATTTTAATGAATTAGTCTTGTAATAAATGCCAGCATGAATTACTCCAGAATTTCTAGAACTAGTTAAAGTCCCAAATTCACCCATTTCCTCAATAATTATAGTCTCCATTTTTTTTAGGCTCAGCTCTCTAGCTACAGCCAAACCAACTGCTCCAGCACCTACAATTATGGTTTTTGTCTTAAATTCTTGCATTTTTTTTCATTTTATAGTGTTTTTTTTGAAAAAACAGCATGATTGATTACTGTACCTCGTATATGAATTGATCTATATAAAAAAAATAATTTCTTTCGGAGGAAATATGAAAAAATTACTTCTTGCAGTTATTGTAAGTTTGTCAACAATTTCGACAGCTGCATTAGCTGAAATTAAAGTAGGTATTATTCTAGGTTTCACAGGACCAATTGAATCACTTACTCCTGCTATGAGAGATGGTGCTAAACTTGCCTTTCAAGAAGCATCAGACTCAGGCAATCTCCTTGGTGGAGAAACATTTACAATTCTTGAAGCTGACTCTACTTGTGTTGATGCAGCTGCTGCAACTGCTGCTGCTGAAGGCTTAGTTGCTGATGGAGTTGCTGCAATAATGGGTGCAGATTGCTCTGGTGTTACTAAAGCAATCAATGCAAGTGTTGCAGTTCCTAATGGTATCTTAATGGTATCACCATCTGCTACTTCCCCTGCATTAAGTAAAGTTCCTGACGCAGGTACTTTTTGGAGAACTGCTCCTTCTGACGCAAAAGGAGGTCAAATTCTTGCACAGATCGCTCTAGATAGAGGATTAACTTCTGTTGCAATAACATATGAAAATAGTGACTACGGAAAAGGATTGTCTGAAGTATTCGCTGGTGCTTTTGAAGCTGGTGGCGGAACTGTTACTACTAATGATCCACATGAAAATGGAAAAGGTGACTATTCAGCAGAAGTTGGAGTTTTAGCTTCAGCTGGTGGAGATGCCTTAGCTGTTCTTGGTTATCTTGATCAAGCTGGTGGAAAAATTGTGCAAGGTGCTTTAGACTCAGGTGCTTTTGATCTTTTCATACTTGGTGACGGAATGATTGGTCAAGCATTAGTTGATAACATTGGAAGTGATCTTGAGGGATCTTTTGGATCTGTTCCAGGTTCAACTTCTAAAGGTGCTGGTAAATTTAATGATCTAGCAGCAGCTAATGGTATGGATGGTACTGCTCCTTATGTTGCTCAATCTTATGATGCAGCTGCTTTAATTGCATTAGCAATTCAATCTGGAGGATCAGCAGATAAAACATCAATACTAACTAACATTTTAAAAGTTGGAAATGCGCCAGGTATTAAAATTATGCCAGGTCAACTTTCTTATGGCTTACAAATGTTAGCTGCTGGAAATGATATTGACTATGATGGTGCTACTGATGTTGAATTTAATGCTTTCGGTGATGCTTATGGAGCATTCCTTGAGCAAGAAGTTAGCGGTGGCAAATTCACTACAGTTAAACAAAGATAATTTTAATTAATTATATTTTAAAACCCCGATGAATATCGGGGTTTTTTATTATGAATATCTTATTTTTTCAGGCAAAATTCCTTTAGGTCTATACCTCATTATAAGAAGTAATATTGTTCCCATGATTAAATATCTAAAGTAAGGAATACTATTAAGTAAATGTATTTTAAAAGTATTATTATCTTCTAAACCTGATGTTAAAATATTAATTACAAATTGAGAAGCTGGAGCAGCTTCAATCCATGCAAACCAAATTATAAAACCTCCTAAAATGGCTCCAAGATTATTTCCAC
Organism: Alphaproteobacteria bacterium MarineAlpha5_Bin5; assembly: GCA_002938205.1. Lineage (GTDB taxonomy): Bacteria > Pseudomonadota > Alphaproteobacteria > HIMB59 > CACPNW01. The sequence continues at coordinate 33,534 of PTKZ01000009.1, read as the reverse complement.
TACCTCCAACAATTACCATGATCCATATTAAAAAAGTATACCTAAGAGGTTGAAAACTAACAGGTGTAAATATGCTATCTAGAGTAATTAGCATTGCGCCAGCAATACCAACTACCCCAGAACCTATAACAAAAACTTGTAAGTGTCTTCTAACTACATCTTTACCCATAGCATTTGCAGATACTTCATTGTCTCTAATTGCTCTCATCATTCGACCCCAAGGTGAAACTTGAGCTTTATTAGCTAAATAAAGTATTGTTAATAAAACAATAAAAAACAAAACCGCATAACAAATTTTTACGAATATTATTGATGATTCTATAACAAGTTGGTTTAGAACTTTTTCATATTCTAATTTATCTACTATATCTAATAAGTATGATTGATTAAAATATTGTACTGCAGATATGAACCATTCTGTTTGTTGAAGGTTAATTTCATAAGGTACAGGTCTTTTTAAACCTACAACATTTTTTACTCCTCTTGCAAGCCACTCTTCAGATTTTAATACTGCAATAATAATTTCTGATATTCCTAACGTAGCTATTGCTAAATAATCAGAACGAAGTCCTAATGTAATTTTCCCAATTGCAAATGCTACTCCAGCAGCAAATAAACCTCCAACAATCCAAGAAAAAATAATTGGTAAACCCATTCCACCTAAAAAACCAGTTAATGTTGGATTAACCGCTTCAATCGCTTCTACAGAAGGATGATAAACTAATTTTACTAATATTAAGCCTATGATAATTACTAATGTAATTATCCAATATTTCTTTTTATTGGTTTTAAATCTTTTATTAACCCAATAAACAATCAATGAAATTAGAACTATTACTAAAAAACTAATCATTATTCCCATACCGCCTGCACTCCAAGCTTCGTTAATAGGGGCATGCGAAACTAACACAGCGGCCAATCCTCCTAGTGCTGTAAATCCCATAATTCCAACATTAAATATGCCTGCATAGCCCCACTGCATATTAATACCCATACTCATTATTGCTGAAATGATACACATATTTAAAATCGAAAAACTTAATGACCATGACTGCATAAAACCAACAAATAATAAAAGTAATGACATAATTAATATTGAAAGAATTTCAGTTCTTTTAGAAGTAATCATAAGGTCCTTCCTTTAAAAATACCTGAAGGTCTCACTAGTAATACTATAACTAAAATAGTAAATGACACTGCAAATTTATAATCAGTAGATAATAATTGAATCATTCCTGTTGGTTCAAGCGATTCAGGAAGCAGGTATTTAAAAAATTTTTTATAAGCATAAGTAATCATAATTTCTGAAAATGCTATAGTATAACCACCCACAACTGCACCGATTGGATTACCAATTCCTCCAACAATAGCTGCGGCAAATATTGGTAAAACTAAACCTAAATATGTAAATGGTTTATACCCTTTATCTAACCCATATAATGTACCAGCTACACATGCTAAAGTACCTACTATTAACCAAGTAATAAAAACAACCTTAGATGGATTAATTCCAGATAATAAAGCCAAATCTTCGTTATCAGAAAAAGCTCTCATTGATTTTCCAGTTTTAGTTTTTTGGAGAAACCAAAAAACTAAAAATAAAAGAAAAATAGTAATAAAAACGGTAATAACCTGAGTTGATTTTAAAGCTAAACCTTCACTTAAACCTGTCATATTTTTAAATTGCTTCGCCTTAATAATAAATTTTTGACCATCAAAAAATTTGATATCATTTGGTCCGATTACTATTCTGATAATCGCATTTATAACAAACATTACTCCAATAGAAGCCATAGCAATTACTACTGGTGCACTTCTTTGAATTCTATAATAACTAAATACAAATTTGTTAAATAGTAAAGATAGTATAATCGTACTAAGAATAGCAAAAGGTAATGCTAAAAGAGCAGTAGGAAGATACCCAAGATTAATATTATTTGACTGAAAGAACCATGTAACAAGAATACAACTCATTGCACCAAAAGACATAAATTCACCATGTGAAAAATTAGCAAATCGTAAAATTCCATATATAAAAGTTATACCTAAAGCCCCCAATGCTAATTGAGATCCATAAGTAATTGCAGGAATAAAAATAAAATTCGTTAATAAAACTATAGCATTAAAAATATCTATCATTTAACCACCTAAAAATGACTTTCTTACTTCAGGATTGTTTAAAAGGTCTTTACCCGTTCCCTCTCTATTATTTTTTCCATTAACTAAAACATATCCTCTATCAGCTATGGCTAAAGCTTGTTTTGCATTTTGTTCAACCATTAAAATTCCTACCCCAGTCTTTCCAACTTCAATTATTCTAGAAAACAATTCATCCATAACAATTGGTGATACACCTGCTGTGGGCTCATCTAACATTAAAATTTTTGGTTTTGTCATTAAAGCTCTTCCAAATGCAACTTGTTGACGCTGACCCCCGGATAATTCACCCACATGCTGATGTCTTTTTTCTTTTAATACCGGAAACAGGTGATAGATTTCTTCAATAGTCTCAAATATATTGTCTTGTCTTAAAAAGCCGCCCATTTCCAAATTTTCCTCTACAGTCATGCCAGTAAAAACATTTTGATTTTGGGGAACAAATGCAATACCTAATTTCACCCTATCTTGAGGAAGCATCTTTGTTATTTCTTTATTAGAAAAAAATACTGTACCTTCTGTCAAACTAAGCATACCTAAAAGTGATTTCATTACAGTTGACTTTCCTGCACCGTTTGGTCCAACAATCACAGCTATTTCTCCTTCATTAATAATAAGACTGATATTATTAATTATATCAGCTCCTCCATATCCAGCTGTTAAGCTTTTTCCAACCAAACTACTCATTTTCTATTTTTTTTTGATTTAATGCCTCTACCCAAGTAAGCTTCAATTACCTCTTCATTAGATTTAACCTGATTAAAATTTCCTTCAAACAAAACTCCGCCTTCTGCCATTACTATTACTGGATCACAAATTTTTTCTATTAAGTCCATGTCGTGTTCTATTACAAAAAAAGTATAATTTTTTTCCTTGTTAAGTCTTATAATTGCATCTGATATTTCATTTAAAAGAGTTCTATTTACTCCAGCACCAACCTCATCAAGCAATACTATACTTGGTTCAACCATCATTGTTCTTCCTAGTTCAAGAAGTTTTTTTTGACCTCCTGATAAATTACCAGCGAGTTCTTGTGTGAGATGATTAAGATTTAAAAAATCAATTACTTCTACTGCTTTTGCACGTATTTCCTCTTCTTGTTTTTTTACCTTTTTATTATCAAATAAAGCATAAATTAATTTTTCTCCATATTGACTGTTTGGGACCATCATTAAATTCTCTAAAACAGTTAATGTAGAAAATTCATGAGCAATTTGAAAAGTTCTTAAAACTCCTTTTAAAAATAATTCATGAGGTTTAAGCCCTGAAATATCCTCATCATCTAAATGAATGCTTCCCTTGCTAGGTCTATAAACTCCTGCAATTGTATTAAATAGTGTTGTTTTTCCAGCACCGTTTGGTCCAATTAAACCAGTTATTGATCCTTTATTTACCTTCAGGCTAACATCATTTACTGCTTTTAAACCTCCAAAAAATTTATCTACATTTTTAATATTTAGCATTATTTAACTTCTTAATATTATAATTTAAGTCTACATTTAAAACTAAACCCATAGAAAGCATTATTGATAACATTGCTGATCCGCCATAAGAAATTAGAGGGAGTGGAATACCTACTATAGGCATTAATCCTGATACCATAGCTACATTCATTATTACATATATAAATAAATTTGAAGCAACACCTATTGATAATATTGAGCCATAAATATGATTGGACTTAATGCTAATGTAAAAACATACCGTAATTAAAATTATAAATAAAATAACAATAAAAACTGTTCCTATAAAACCAAATTCTTCACCAATTAAAGTAAATATAAAATCAGTTTGTTTCTCTGGCAAAAACTCTAAATAAGATTGAGTTCCTTGTAAAAAACCCTTTCCATAAGCACCTCCAGACCCTAAAGCAATTTTGGACTGTATTAGTTGATATCCTTGTCCTAATGGATCAGATTCTGGATTTAAAAAAGAAATAATCCTATTTCTCTGATATGGTTCAATAATATTTAATAATATAGGAACACTTAAAATCGAAATTATAAAACCTAATACAAACTTCCAAAACATTACTCCGGCTACAAATAAAATAATAATCCCTAAAAACAATATACTAATTGATGTTCCTAAATCAGGCTGCATTAATACTAAAAGGAAAGGAAGGAAAATAAATAAAAATGGAAAAAATAAATAAATTATCTTTTTAATATGTTGAAATTTGATTTCATGATAAAATTTGGCTAAAGCTAATATTATCGAAACTTTTATTAATTCAGAAGGTTGTAAATTAAAACCAAACATTCTGATCCATCTAGTAGCTCCCTTACCTAATACTCCAAATAATTCAATTGATAACAAAAGGCACAAACTTAAAATAAAAAAAACATAAGTATACTTATAAATAAATTTAAGATCCATTAAACTTATTATGATTGCTATAAATAAAAAAAAATAAAATCTAAATAAATGTTTTGAAGTCCAGGGACTGTATGAACCATCAGCAGCTGAATATAATCCTGCAGCACCAATAAAAGAAAGAAGTATTAATAAAAAAATTAATAAGTAATTTAAATTTTTGATTTTATTAATAATCATGTCTCTAATTGATTGATAAATTTAAAAAGTTGCTTGGCAAGTGGTGCTGCTGTTGATGCTCCAGATCCTCCATGCTCAACTACAACTGAAATTGAATATGTAGGATCATTATCAGGCATATAACCCACAAAAAGTGCGTGATCTCTATTTTTCCATTCTTGTTCTTTTTTTCTAAAATCTTCACTTTCTCTTTCAGAAAGAGATATTCTCTTAACTTGAGAAGTGCCTGTTTTTCCAGAAAATTTAATTTCCTCTAATCGTGACTTAAATGCAGTACCTTTATTTTCATTTACTACTTTAAACATTGCTTTTTTAATAATTTTAATTTCATTTAAATATTTATTATTTCTTTCAATAAATTGCTTTTTATTTTTTATTATTTTTGGTCTTATATAGTTTCCGTCTGAAGCAATGATTGAAGTCATTACTGCTAACTGTAGTGGATTTGTTAGCACAAAACCCTGTCCTATACCTGCGATTAAAGTCTCACCAGCATACCAACTTTCATTATACTTAAGTTTTTTCCATTTTTTTGAAGGTATTATACCCGCATTTTGATTGTTGAAATAAATATCAAATGTATCTCCCAATCCAAAATCTTTAGCAACTAATGCAATTCTGTCTATGCCTAATTTTTTTGCAATTTCGTAGAAAAAAACATCACACGATTGTTTTATAGCTTCATAAATATCCATACTACCATGACCCTTTGTTTTCCAACAATGATAAAATTTATCTCCAAATTCAATCTTTCCTTCACAAAAATTTTTTGATTTAGTATCAATAATTCCATATTTTAAAGCAGCTATAGCAACAACCATTTTGAATGTAGAGCCTGGAGCATATAAGCCTTGAATGCTTCGAAATGTTAAGGGTGATAGTTTGTTTTCTAAAAGACTATTCCAATATTCTTTGTTAGGTTTTTTGATAATTTTATTAGGATCATAGGCTGGTATAGAAACCATGCATAATATTTCTCCATTCTTAATATTAATAACCACTATTGATCCAGCGCGATACGCTTTAAGCAAATTTAAAGCATATTCTTGTATTCTTCCATCAATAGTAATTATGACCTCTTCACCTTTTTTACTATCGATTCTAGAAATCTCTCTTATGATTCTTCCTCTTGAATTTACTTCAACTTCTCTTTTTCCTGCTTTACCTATTAATGTAGGATTAAATGATTTCTCTAATCCGCCTTTTCCTATATCTAAATTTGGCATTTGAGAAATATAAGGTAAGGATAAATCATTTTGATTAGGCTTACTAATATAACCCAACATATGAGAGAAAATATCTTTGTAAGGATATATTCTAGTAAAGTCCTGCACAATATATATTCCAGGCAATTTAAATTTATTTGTTTCAATTTTTTCTAATGTTTCCCAGTCTAAGTTTTCAAAAATTTTAATTTTTTGAAATTTTTTAATTTTTTTGCTTAAATCGATAATTTTTCTTCTTTTAGTAAAAGTTATTGGCATGAAGTTAGACAAGGCATTTAATGATTCATTAATTGAATCTGTTTTTTCAGGAATTAGATAAAGATCAAACACCTTTAAATTAGTGGCGATTATTGTATTGTTACGGTCTTTGATTTCCCCTCTTAATGGAAAAATAATCTCAAGATCTATTTGGTTTTTTGCTGATAAAGTTTTATATTTTTTAGAATCAATTATTTGTAAATTATATAAACGCCATCCAACTAAAGAAAAAAGTGATAATTTAAAAAGATATAAAAAAAATCTTCTTCTATTAAGAGTTAATATCCGTTTTTTTTCTGTGTAATAAAACATTTTTATAAATTATCTAATTTTGAAAAAAAATAAATAATAGGTATGAAAAAAATTAATCCAATAAAAATTAAAGTTAAAAAATTATAAAAATTAAAATAATAATTAAATATAATAGATGCAATTATCATTTCTAAAAATATAGATGAAAATAAAAAAAAAAATATAATATAAGATATTTTATTAGGATTTAAATTTATAAGATTTTTTTTAATTAAAGTAATTATTAATAACAATGATAAAAAAGTTAATAAATGAGGAGTAATATAGTTAATTAAAATTAAATCAAAAAAAATTCCATAAATAAAACCTGTTAAAAATAATAAATAATTATAATAATAAAATGCTAAGTAAACAAAAGTAATATGAAAAATAACATAACAAACTAAGTTTACATACTTTAACTCTATGAAGTAATTAATACTTATAGAAAATAAAAAAAATAAAATTAAATGATAAAAGATTACAGGATTATATAATCGATATGATGCCATTATTTAGATTTAACAATTTGAACATACTCAATATTATTAAAATCTACAAAAGGTAAAACATAAAACTTATTTTTTGATAGTTTTACTATTTTCCCAACTAAAAGATCTGATGGAAAAATTTGTGCTGATCCGCTTGTTACTATTAAATCTCCAATTTTAGGCATTTTTTCATTTTTGATAAAAGAACTAACTAAATGAACACCATCCTCTGAACCTTTTATTAGAGCAAAAATTTCATTAGACACAGTTTTAACTGAAATTGATGAGTTAGGATCTGTGATTAACAATATTTTTGAATGATCTTTAGATAAATTTATAGTTCTACCTACCATACCCCGATGATTAATCGCAGCCATTTGATTTCTTAAACCATCTTTAATGCCTGCATTAATATTAATAATCTTAGCAAATAATAAATCATTTCTTTGGATAACGGCTGCAGTTTTAATTAATTCTAAATTATTATCTGTTGCATTTAATAATTTTTTTAGAACTTTATTTTCACTAGAATTTTGAATTGCTAATGTCTGCCATTTTTTTAAACGCATTATTTCTTCTCTCAGAATATTATTCTGATTTTTTAAATTTCTAAATTCTTTTATTTGAATAGACATGTTAGATACAAAATTCATAGGAATCGAAACTATTTTAGTAATTGAATAAATATATGTATTAGAGACAGTTTTAAGTTTGTTAATGAAAAAATAATCTGTTTTTGAAAAATAAATTAAAATAAAGGTTAGTAAAAAAATAAAAGAAACTAATATATTTTTAAATAATTTTGAGCTTGATAATGTTTTAACGTGAAATATTTTAGCCATACAAAATATTAATCAGATTCAAACACATCACTTAATCTGGATTTCTGTTCAAGAGCTTTTCCTGTTCCCATAACTACACATAGCAAAGGATCTTCTGCTATTGAGATTGGTAGACTTGTTGATCTTCGAAGAACTTTATCAAGATTACCCAACAAAGATCCACCTCCCGTTAACATTATACCTCTTTCAACAATATCAGCAGATAATTCTGCAGGTGTTTGCTCAAGTGCGCGCTTAATAGTATCAATAATTTGAGCTACTGGCTCTGACAAAGCTTCTGCAATTTGTCTTTGAGAAATTGCAATTTCTTTAGGAAGACCAGTTATTAAATCTCTACCTTTAACATGCATACTTTGACCATCTCCATCATCTGGTGGGCACGCTGAACCAATATCTTTTTTCATTCTTTCAGCAGTTGTTTCACCAATTGCTAATTTATGGGTTGATCTCATATATTCAACAATAGAATCATCGAATTTATCTCCAGCAGATTTAACTGAAGTTGAAAGAACTACACCTCCTAATGACAAAACAGCTACTTCAGTTGTACCTCCACCAATATCAACAATCATAGAACCTGTAGGGTCAGCAACTGGAAGACCAGCACCGATAGCTGCTGCTACTGGCTCTTCTATTAAAAAAACTCTTCTTGCTCCAGCAGCATCAGCTGATTCTCTGATTGCACGTCTTTCAACATTTGTAGCGCCAGAAGGAACACATATAACTATTTGAGGATTTGAAATAGTTCTGCCTTTATGTACCTTTTTAATAAAACTTTTAATCATTTGCTCAGCAACTTCAAAATCTGCAATTACACCGTCTTTCATTGGTCTAATAGCTTTAATTTTTCCAGGAGTACGTCCTAGCATTTGTTTTGCCTCATTTCCAACAGCTAGAACTTGTGTTCTTCCTTGATCTTCAATTGTTGCAACAACTGATGGTTCATTTAAAACCACACCTTCTCCTTTTACATATACAAGAGTGTTAGCAGTGCCTAAGTCTATTGCCATATCTTTTGAAAATAATCCAAATAATGTTTCAATAACCATGATAACTTATACTCCTTCTATTTTAATTTCTGCAGAATTTTCTACAATTGATTTCGATTTTTTAAATATCAACCTATTTAAAGCGTTTATATATGCTTTTGCTGATGCAACTATTATATCAGGATCACTCCCTTTTGCCTGTGAAGACAATTCATCATCTTCTAACCTTACAGTTACCTCTCCTTGAGCATCTGTGCCAGCAGTTATTGCATGAACTTGATATAGTTTAAGTCTATAATTTGTTGATGTTAATTCTTTTATAGCATTAAATGTAGCATCAACAGGACCATTACCATTACTTTTTGTCATTTTTGGTTCATTGTCTATTTGAATTGATAAATTAGCTTCATGTTTTTCAAATGATCCTGCATTAACTGCTAATGATACAAATTTAATATGTTCATTGTATGAAGCTGCTCGATCTTCAACTAATGCTATTAAGTCTTCCTCAAATATTTCCTTTTTTTTATCTGCTAAATCTTTAAATCTTCCAAATAATTCCATTAAAGCATTATTTCCTGGCTCATACCCTAATTCTTTCAACTTTTCTGAAAAAGCATGCTTACCAGAGTGTTTACCTAAAACTAAGGAAGATTTATTTAAGCCAATAGATTCAGGTGTCATTATTTCATAAGTTCCAGCATGTTTTAGCATACCATCTTGATGAATTCCTGCTTCATGTGCAAAAGCGTTAGCGCCAACAATTGCTTTATTTGGTTGCACTGGAAAACCAGTTATAGAAGAGACTAATCGTGAAGCTTTAATAATTGACTCTGTTTTAATATCTGTATGAAAAGGCATTAAATCTTTTTTTACCTTTAAAGTCATAACTATTTCTTCTAGTGCTGCATTACCAGCCCGTTCTCCTAAACCGTTTATAGTACATTCAACTTGTCTGGCACCTTCTTTAATTGCTGCCATGCTGTTTGCCACAGCAAGACCCAAGTCATTGTGAGTGTGAGTAGATAAAATTATTTTATCAATATTTGGTACATTGTTTCTCACAGATTTAAAAATAGAACCAAACTCATTAGGTAAAGTATATCCAACTGTATCGGGAATATTTATAGTTGAAGCACCACATTTTATAGCTAATTCTATGCATTGATATAGAAAATCTAAATTTGATCTACCTCCATCTTCACAACTCCATTCAATATTAGGACATAAATTTCTTGCATATGAAACAGTTTTTTGAATTGCTTCTAAAACTTCTTCCTCTGATTTTTTTAATTTATATTTCATATGCAATGGACTTGTCGCAATAAATGTATGAATTCTAGGTGATTTAGCTGATTTAACAGCCTCCCAAGCCCTATCAATATCTTTTAAACTTGCTCTAGCTAAACCAGCTATTGTTGAGTTATGTAATTTTCTACTTATTTCTTGAACTGCTTCAAAGTCTCCGTTTGAAGCTATTGGAAAACCAGCTTCAATTATATCGACCTTCATATCATCTAAAACTTCTGCAATTTGAAGTTTTTCCTCCAAATTCATTGAAGCACCTGGAGATTGTTCACCATCTCTTAAAGTTGTATCAAAAATAAATATTTTTTCAGTCATTTTTTATCTATACACTAATATTATCAATATTAAATAAGCTTCTAATTTTTTGATTTATCAACCATTTTACCTTCAGCAATCCAAGGCATTAAGGTTCTTAACTTTTCACCAATGGCTTCAATTGGATGGTCAGCATGTTTTTTTCTCATTACTTTGAATTTAGTTTGACCACTTTTATGTTCTTCAATCCATTCTTTAGCAAATTGACCAGATTGAATTTCCGAAAGAATTTTTTTCATTTCTTTTTTTGTCTCATCAGTAATTAAACGTGGTCCCCTTGAATAATCCCCATATTCTGCAGTATTTGAAATAGAATACCTCATATTAGCCATTCCTCCTTCATATAATAAATCCACAATTAATTTGACTTCATGAAGACATTCAAAATAAGCCATTTCCGGAGCATATCCTGCTTCTACGAGTGTTTCATATCCAGCTAAAATTAAATGAGTTAATCCTCCGCATAAAACTGATTGTTCTCCAAAAAGATCTGTTTCACATTCTTCTTTAAATGTAGTCTCTATAATTCCTGCTCTTCCACCACCGATAGCTGAAGCATAAGCTATGCCAATTTCAAGAGCATTTCCTGATGGATTTTTATCGACTGCTACCAAACAAGGTACTCCTGCACCTCTTGCATATTCAGCACGTACTGTATGACCTGGACCTTTTGGCGCAACCATAATAACATCAATACCTGCTTTAGGTTGAATTAAATCAAAATGAATATTTAAACCATGAGCAAAAGCTATTGTTGTTCCTTCTTTAATATTTGGTCCAATATCGTTATCGTAAATTTCTGATTGAAGTTCATCTGGTGTTAGAATCATTAATATATTACCCCACGATGCTGCTTCTGCAGGAGTCATTACTTTAAAATTTGCATTCATAGCTTTTTCACGAGTGGGCGAACCTTCTCTTAGAGCAATTGTAACATTCTCTATACCTGAATCTCTTAAATTCATAGCATGGGCATGTCCTTGACTACCATATCCAACTATGACAATTTTTTTATTCTTAATTAAATTAATATCAGCATCTCTATCATAATAAACTCTCATCATTCCTCCTCTTTTTTTTGATGGGTGAATATTGCTACTGGACCACTTCGAACTATTTCAATACTTGTGATTTCATCAACTTCCTTAATAAATCTATTTATTCTTTCTGAAGCTCCGGCAATTTCAAAAATAATAGCATTATGTTCATTTTCTATTTTTCTAGCTCTATAAAAATCACATATTTCATAAATTTTTTTCTTATTTGATTCATTAACTTCAATATAAACAAGAGCTACTTCAGCCTCTACAGCACTACCTTCTTGATTAAGATTTGTTACACTATGAACAGGAACAATTCTAAGTAATTGTTTTTCTATTTGATTAACAACTTCTGAAGTTCCTTCAGTCACAATTGTAATTCTTGATAAATGCTCATCATTACTAACTTCTGCAACATTCAAACTATCGATATTGTAACCTCTTCCTGAAAACATACCTATTACACGTGCCAAAACTCCTGGTTCATTATCAACTAAAACAGTTAAAATATGTCTTTTATTTTCTGATATTTTTTCAGGTGTTTCATAAACGGATTTGTTTGTCATACTAAAATTTTTCCTTTTTCTTTTGCCATTTTATCCTGTTTTTGCTCTTTATTTAGAAGCATTTCATTATGAGCTGATCCACTCTGAATCATTGGGAAGCAGTTTTCTTCTTTATTAACCCAGATATCAGCAATTACAGTTTTATCAATATTAATCATTTCCTTAATAACTTCATCTATTTCCTTTGCATTTTTTGCTCTAAGTCCAACAGCTTTATAACTTTCGGCTAATTTAACAAAATCTGGTAAACTATCTGTATAACTCTCAGAATATCTTCCTCCATGAAGAAGTTCCTGCCATTGACGCACCATACCCATATATTCATTATTTAAAATAAAAATCTTTACAGGCAGTCTATATTGAATTGCAGTACTCATCTCCTGAATATTCATCAAGATTGACGCATCTCCAGCTATATCAACTACCAAAGCATCTGGATTAGCTACTTGCGCACCTATTGCGGCAGGAAATCCATATCCCATTGTACCTAATCCGCCTGAAGTAAGCCATCTATTTGGTTTTTCAAATTTATAAAATTGTGCTGCCCACATTTGGTGCTGACCTACTTCTGTTGTAATAAAAGTTTTCTTATTTTTAGTTAATTCATATAGTCTCTGAATGGCATGTTGTGGTTTTATTACTTCATTACTATTGTTAAATTGCAAGCAATCTACTTGTTTCCATTTATTAATTTTCTGCCACCATTCTTGTAAACTATTAGAATTAATTTTATTATTTTTTTGTTTCCAAAGATTAAGCATTTCAGAAATTATATTTTCAACATCACCAACTATTGGAATATCAACACTAATTGTTTTATTAATATTACTCTCATCAATATCAATATGGATTTTTTTTGAATTTGGAGAAAAAGCATCTAAGCGACCTGTAACCCTATCATCAAAACGAGCTCCAATATTAACCATTACATCACACTCATGCATAGCCATATTTGCTTCATACATTCCATGCATACCTAACATTCCCAGAGAATTTTTGTGAGAAGATGCTATTACACCTAATCCCATCAATGTCATTGTTGCTGGTACGCCAGTTTCTTCAACAAATTTTGTTACTATTTTTGAAGCATTGGCTCCTGAATTTATACAACCACCACCAATATAAAAAATTGGTTTTTTTGATTTAGCTATAAGATCTACTGCTTCATTTATATTTTTATTATTTTGAATTGTTTTAGTCTGAAATAAGCGATGTGCAGGAATTTTAATTTTATTTTTTTCAATATAACTACCCTTAGCGAATTGAACATCCTTTGGTATATCAATTAATACAGGTCCAGGTCTTCCATTTTGAGCTATGGTAAATGCTTCATGAAATACTGAAGATAGCTTATTAGGATCTTTTACTAAATAATTATGTTTTGTGCATGGTCTAGTAATGCCTGTTGTGTCACATTCTTGAAAAGCATCACTACCTATCAAATGTTGAGGAACTTGACCTGTTATACAAACAACAGGAACGCTATCCATCATTGCATCTGTTAATCCAGTAACCACATTTGTTGCTCCAGGACCAGAAGTTACAAGAACAACTCCTGTTTTTCCAGTTGATCTTGCGTATCCTTCAGCTGCATGAATAGCTCCACCTTCTTGCCTTACTAATACATGTTTAATTGCATTTTGTTTAAACAAAGTATCATATATAGGAAGAACGGCTCCTCCAGGGTATCCAAATACGACTTCTACTCCATGTTCAACAAGAGATTTAAGTACAATTTCCGCTCCAGTAATGACTTGTTTCATTGCGAACAACTCATAGGCTGTGGATAAAATAAAATCAATAATTTACTTTAAAATCAGCTAAAATTCATTAAGTTTATATCAATTTCACTAGGAAATTGACTAAATTTTTTAAAAATCTGCAATTTAGAAGATCTCCACCAGGTATGTTGCCGCTTTACATAATTTCTAGTTACTTGCTGACTACGATGAATACAAGTGTCTTTATCAATTTTATTTTCCAAATATTTCTTGATTTCAGGAACGCCATGAGCTCTCATTATAGGCATAGATGAATTTAAATTTAATTTCAAAAGTTTTTTTACCTCTTCAATTGCGCCTTTTTTAAACATAGATACAAATCTTAAATTCACTTTTTGGTAATTTTTTTCTCTATCAGGAAGAAAAATTATTAACTTATATTTAATATTTTTTAAAAAAAATTTTGTACCTAAGTTATTCCACTCACTTAAAGTTTTGCCAGTATGAATATACACTTCCCAAATTCTTCTTAATCGATTTTTATCATTTGTATTAATTTTTTTTAATGCGATAGGATCAAATTCTTCAATTAAATTATAAAAATTTTTTAAACCCTTTTTTTCAATTAATATTTCTGATTCTAATTTAAGCGATTCAGGAATTGATGGTATATCAATAATTCCATTAATTAGTTTATCGATATACATTCCTGTACCACCAACTAAAATTGGGGTTATATTATTTTTATGACAATGATTTATTTTCTCTTTAGCATCGTTACACCATCTTTCAACATTAAATCTATTAATTGCATCAATGTATCCATAAAGATGATGATCAATTTTTTTTGTTTCTTCATTTTTTGGTCTTGCTGTTAAAATTTTTAACTGTTTATAAACCTGCATGCTGTCAGCATTAATAATATTACCATTTAATTTTTTTGCTAGATTTAATGCGAATTCTGATTTCCCTATAGCTGTCGGTCCTGCAATAATGTAAACTGAAGGTATCAATTATCTAAATACTGAATTGTAACCCAAAGCATATCATCATTCCTATTTACTTTTAGAAGTAATGAGGATCGTCCTGTTTTTTGAAATTTTTCAACAATCAACTTAAAAGAGTTTGGATCGTTAACTTTTTCCATATTTACTTCAGTAATAATATCTCCAATTTTAATATTAGAATTTTCAGCTTTTATATCAGTAACAATTACTCCATTGTTATTATCTGTTGGCACTATAGATAAACCTAAAGTTTCAATCGTAATGTCTTGGATTGTTTTCTTAGTATTAGAATTTTTACTGTTCATAAATCTTTCTTCAGGCAATTCACCTAATTTAACTTTAATTTCAATTAGTTTATTTTTTCTCCACAACTCAACAGTTGCTATAGATCCAACATCAGATTCAGCCACTACTCTTGGTAAATCAATCATTTTTTCAATATCTATATTATTAAATTTTAGAATTACATCTCCTGCCTTAATGCCAGCTTCATTTGAAGGTCCATTTGGATTAACATTAGATACAAAGGCTCCTTTTTGATCAGGTAGACCTAAACTTTCAGCAAAATCTTGTGAAACAGGTTGTATTTGAACTCCAAGCCAACCTCTTTTCGTTCTTCCGAAATCAATTAATTGTTTTACAATTTTTTTTGCGCTGTTAGAAGGAATAGCAAAACCTAAACCTATACTTCCACCTGTTTGAGAAATAATAGCTGAATTTATCCCAATAACTTCACCTTCAACATTAAACAATGGTCCCCCAGAATTTCCTCTATTAATTGAAGCATCAGTTTGAAGAAATTTTACATAAGGCCCGCTTCCAATATCCCTTGATATTGCTGATATTATTCCTGTGGTAACTGTGCCCCCTAATCCAAGAGGATTACCTATTGCTATGGACCAATCTCCAACACGCATTCTATCTGAATCTCCCCAACTTACTGATTGCAATTTTGTTTTACCTGAATTAATTTTTAATACTGCGAGATCGGCTTTTGGATCTCTTCCAAGAAGTTCAGCAGTAAATTCTTGCTGATCTGAAAGGATAACTGTAATTTCATCAGCTCCTTCAATAACATGATTATTAGTAACAACAATCCCACTATCATCAATTATAAAGCCTGATCCAAGTCCTGTCATTGGTCTTTGAGAAGGGGATCGTCTTTGCTCATTGTCAAAAAAATCCTTAAAAAATTCATCAAATGGTGAGCCTTCTGGAAAGCGAGGTATCTGATTTTGATTATTGTTATTTGTAATGATTGTAGTTGATGCTATGCTTACAACAGATGGAGATAATTTCTCAACCAAATCTGCAAAGCTATTTGGAATAGCATTTAAAGACTGGGTTATAAGTAATAAAAAAATAAATGAAAAAAAATAAGATAACTTTTTCATCTACAATTCTCCATATAATCTAAACGTGAAATAAATAAGGCAAGTACCTATCGCAATCATAACTACAGATATAGTCTTAATTAATTGGGAATCAATTTTTTTTAGGTTCTCTAATATTGAGTGTAATTTACTTGCTAAAACAAAATATAGTAATCCTTCAAATACTAGCACTAAGCCAATACCAAGAAGTAATAGTTTTAACATTAATTATTTATTTCAATTTCTCCAAAAAACTTTTCGCAAACTTGTCCAGGTGCAATGACCATAGACATTTCAGTATCACCGAAAGTTTCTCTACATGCTTGCATAGTTCTTAAAAAATCAAAAAACTCCTCATCAAGACTATATGCATCAGCTAAAATTTTATTTTTTAATGCGTCTCCTTCTCCTTTAAGTATTGAAGAAGTTCTTTCTGCTTCTGCTATAATAACGGTTTGTTGTCTATCTGCTGAAGCTCTAATTTCTTTTGATAATTCTTCACCTTCAGCTCTTAATAAATTAGCCTCTTTTTCCCTTTCTGATCGCATACGTTGATATACATTATTTGAAACTTGTTCTGTTAAATCTGTTCTTCCTATTCTAATATCTATAATTTCTACTCCAAATGAGGCTTCATTGCCTTTTATTTGATTTTGAATTTCATTCATTATTTTAATGCGTTGATCACTTAAAAGAGATGTCAAAGAATATTGTGCAATCACTCCTCTTACTGCCGCATTAATAATTCTACCAAATCTATCAGAAAAAGTAATTTCATTTCTTACTGTTTGAAAGAATTTTAATGGATCTGTTATTTTATATCTAGCAAAAGAATCAACGATTATACGCTTTTGATCAGACAAGATCATTTCTTCTGGTTGAGGATCCAAATTTAATAAACGAGAATCTAAAAATACAGCATCTTGGATGAATGGTATTTTAAATTGCAAGCCTGGTTTTGTTATTACTTTTCTTGGATCACCAAATTGCAAAACAATTGCCTGTTTAGTCTCATTAACAATAAAAAAAGCACCTGTAAAAGTTAAAAAACCTACAAATATTAACAATAGTATAATTAAATTTCTAGGAGTAAATTTCATTTTAATTATTACTTCCTTTCTTTAATTCATTTAATGGAAGATAAGGAACAACACCTTGATTACCTCCAGCATCATCTAAGATAATTTTATTTTTTCCTTCTAAAACTTCTCTCAAAGTTTCAAGATATATTCTTCTTCTAGTAACTTCTTTTGCATCTTTATAACTATTATAAACATCGATAAAATTTTGTGCTACACCTTCTGCTTGTTTAACAACCTGCTCTTTATAAGCTTTTGCACTCTCCACTAACTTTGCTGCTTCACCTCTAGCATTAGGAACTATTCTGTTTAGATAAGTATTTGCTTCGTTAACCAATCGCTCTTTATCTTGACGAGCTCTTTGAACTTCATCAAAGGCATCAATAACTTGATCAGGAGGATCAACACTTTGTAACTGAACAGATTGAATTAAAATTCCACTTTCATAAGAATCTAGAAGTTCTTGTAATTCATTTCTAACTACTTGCTCAACTTCTTGTCTGCCTTCAGTTAATAAAAATTGAAGATCACGTTGACCTACTACTTCTCTCACAACACTTTCTGACATATCTTTGACTGTAATTTCAGGATTCCTTAACTTAAATAAAAAATTGCCAGCATCTTTTATTTTAAATAAAACAGTAAAAGCCACATCCGATATATTTTGATCGCCTGTTAACATTAAGCTTTCTTCAATAACTTTTCTTTCAGCATTTGTATTGGAGCTAAAACCAAGATCGCTAGCACTTCTGAAACCTACATTGATTTTTCTAATAACTTCTACTTTAGGTGTAATTGTTTGACCAATTGGTGTTGGGAAAAAATAATGCAAACCTGGTTGTGTAGTCTTTTCATTCCATTTCCCAAAAAGTAATTCTATACCTTGTTCATCAGGTTCTACTCTATAAAAACCAGTTGCTAGCCAAATTAAAATAGCAATAATAATAAGTAAGGATAAGTTTCTTGGACCACCTATTTTAAATTTTCCAAATTTGTCCCTAGCTTTTTTTATGGATTCTTCAAAATCCATATTATTCGAGTTTCCACCACCAGAACCCCATGGATTGTTATTTCCACCAGAGCCCCATGGATTGTTATCATTATTATTTTTGTTCCAATTCATATATTTCTTGATAAAATCGATTTTAGCTACTACCATTAAATAAACTAATTATTAACCTATATTTGAGTTATTCTGAAAAAATCAAGTATGTCCAAGCAAATTTTACAATCAATTTATGATTTTACAAAAAATTATAATGATCTGAAGACTAATTTACCCCTAGATGAAAAGAATCAAAATTTTCAAGTTGTAGTCAAAAATGGGAATGTTAATATTATTTTATCTATAAATCCCAGTAATGCTGAAAAAGCTGAAAAACTAGTATCATTAATAAAGCTAGGTATTGAGAAATTAGACGGAATACTTTCAGTTAATATTGCTACAACTTCTGAAAAAGATAGTGAAACGAAAAATCAATCAGAGCCCAGGTTTAAAATAAATGCAAAAAATATTATTGCTATTGCAAGCGGTAAAGGAGGCGTGGGCAAATCTACTTTTGCAGTAAATATTGCTGTTGCTTTGAATCAAATTGGAAAAAAAGTAGGATTACTTGATGCTGATATATACGGACCAAGTATACCTAGAATGATGGGAATTTCCAAAAAACCTGTAGCCAATCAAGACAAAAAATTAATACCATTGGAGAATTTTGGAGTTAAATGTATGTCTATTGGTTTTTTAATTGATGTTGATGCACCTGCTATATGGCGAGGACCAATGATAATGAAAGCTTTAGAGCAAATGTTTGGAGGAGTTGAATGGGGAGAACTTGACTATTTAATTATTGATTTACCGCCAGGAACAGGTGATGCACAATTATCTTTGGCACAAAATTCAAAATTATCAGGATCAATTATAATTTCTACACCTCAAGATATAGCTTTAATAGATGTTAGAAAAGGAATTAATATGTTTAGGAAAGTTAATGTTCCAATCTTAGGCTTAGTTGAAAATATGAGTTATTTTATCTGTGAAAATTGTAATGAAAAACATTTTATCTTTTCAAATAAAGGTGCAAAAAAAGAAGCTGAAAAATTTCAAATTCCTTTTTTAGGTGAATTACCTCTTGATAAGAATTTGAGATTACAATCTGATCAAGGTAAACCATCATGTATTGATGATCCTGAGGGAAATATTTCACAATCTTATTTTGAAATAGCTAATTCTTTAGATAAATCTTTAAATTAACTAAACATTCATTTCAGCTGTTATAGCTGGATGTGGATCATAATTTTTTAACTTAAAATCATCAATTTTATATTTATTTAATTGATTAGTAGCAAATTCAATTTCTGGAAGTTTTTTAGGTAATCTTGAAAGTTGTATTTCAACTTGTTGAAAATGCTCATGATAAATATGATAATCTCCTAGAGTATGAACAAACTCTCCTACATTTAAATCACATTCTCTAGCTATAATATGTATTAACAAACTATAACTCGCTATATTAAAGGGAACTCCTAAAAACATATCACAAGATCTTTGATAAAGTTGACAGCTAAGTTGATTATTTGAAATAAAAAATTGTGAAAAGGCATGACATGGGGGTAACGACATCAAATGAAGTTCTGAAGGATTCCAAGCTGTAAGTATATGTCTTCTGCTGTTTGGATTTTTTTTTAAACTCTCAATTAAAGTTTTAATTTGATCAACTCCATTAAAATTTCTCCACTGCACCCCATATATTTTTCCAACATCCCCTTTAAATTTAGCTTTAGTTTTCCAGTAATCAGCTTCAGCGTTTTGAGTCCAGATAGTCTTTTTGTCAATAAGATTTTCTTTTTTATCATTATATAAAATTTCAGCTAATCTTCTTTCATCATTTGAACCTTCTAAAAACCATAATAGCTCTGAAACAACTGCCTTCCATGCAAGCTTTTTTGTAGTAACTGCTGGAAATCCTTTGTTAAGATCAAACTTCATTTGATAACCAAAAGATTTTCTAACCTTACCTGCTCTACTTTCTACATCTATTCCTTTTTCATAACAATTTTTTAAAGCTTCTAAATATTGTTTCATCGTTCCCAAATTTCAAAATGACAGGTATTGTCTACTTGTATTTTTTTAATTAATTTCATTTCATCTTCTATTTTATTTAAATTTATTTTTTTATCACAATTAAAGTTGCCATAGATACGAGTTAAATAAAATTCTTCTATTAATTCAAAAGTTTGTTCAATGAGTTTTGAGCCTCCAATAATATAAATATCTTTATTTTTATAAAAATTAGTTAAATCATTTAAAATAAAGTTACTAACGTTGCCTGAAATATAATGATCAGCACCAGGGTAATTTATCTTGTCTTTACTGGTTACTAAAACATTTTGTCTATTTTTCAGTGGAGTAGGCATAAATGGATCTTCCCATGTCAATCTTCCCATTACTACAGTATTATGCAATGTATTTTCTTTAAACCATTTTAGATCATTAGTATTTTTTGGCCATGGCATACTGCCATTTTTACTAATACCTCCCTCTTCATCAACTGCCATAATTGCTTTAATCATAATATATATTATAATAGCAAAGTTGTTTTAACAACTATAGCGATAAATGCTTTATGTAATATGTTGTGCGGACCCGGGGGCGGTACC
This sequence comes from Alphaproteobacteria bacterium MarineAlpha5_Bin5, assembly GCA_002938205.1. Lineage (GTDB taxonomy): Bacteria > Pseudomonadota > Alphaproteobacteria > HIMB59 > CACPNW01. Next base: position 12,658 of record PTKZ01000009.1, on the reverse strand, counting down.
CGGCACCTCCACCAAAAGTTATGGGGGTGAAATAGGTTTGACGTTGACTTAAAGATAAAGACTTTGCTCGGCATTGTACCGCCGTTATCGGGCTATTTTATAAACGCTAACGATAATAGATTAGCACTTGCTGCCTAGATTCTAGGTAAGCGCGGTTTGGGGCACCGAGCAACAGAACGCCCCACTTTTCAAATATTATCTTATGTTATCAATTGTTTTTAATAAAAACCTGTCTACGAAGTTTGCTTACTCTAAAGTGGTCAGATGATGAGTGTTTTTTTCATCAGTTTTTTTTGATAAACCCCATTACAATAAATTTATAAAATAAATAAAAAATTATAAAAAATATAATTTGAACCAACACTCCAATTATTAGGATGAATAATCCTATTAATATTTCAGAAGAAAATAAAAGTAATACCATTCTATAATTCAAGTATAAATATTTGAATAAAAAATTTACATCAGGAGGATTATCATTGTAAATGAAGAAGTAAAATGACGATTGAATAGGATTGTTTCCGAATAATAAAACAAGGCAGAATAAACCAAACATTATACCTATATTTTGAAAACCTTTATGATTTATTAGAAATATTTTTTTCATAAAAATTTTAATATAACATTTTTTCGAAGAACCAAAACAAGAAATCTGACAAATAATGAAAACTTACTACGAAGTTTCTACGAAGAAGTTTCCAAAAGTCTTTATTATCTGTAAATATTGAACTTAAGATCGTTGTACAGAACGCCCCACTAAAGATTCATGTTCTTGTTGTTATTGCTCAGTTTTTTCTCAGAAAAGAAAAACTGTTCACGCTGTGTACACAGTCAGAAAGAGAAAGTGTGAAAAATATGGCTAACATTACCAAGAGAAATCACCTTACCACATGCACAACTTCCCTTTAAATGTTCATAGTTATTCATATTCTAATAATATAAATCAAATAAATAATTTTAAAAACTAAATTGATAGTCAGGTGATCACAATATAGTTACGCTCAATTCAATTTTTTTAAATTTAAAACTTAAAAAATGTTAGATTTTTTGCTATTAGTTAAAAACTATGCGTATTGAAAACATTGAATTATTTTATTTGTCAATGCCGGAAATTCTTGATGAAGTTGATGGAAGCCAGGATTCGCTAATTGTTAAGGTTGAAGGAGGAGGATTTACAGGTTGGGGAGAATGTGAAACTTCCCCATTAACTTCTATAGCAAATTTTGTTTGTCCAAAATCCCACGGAGCAGCAAATCCAGTTCGCGATAGTATTATTAATCAAGAATTAAATAATTTGGAAGATATAAAAAAAATTATTCGTAGAGTAAAATCACGATCATTAATGATTGCTCAAACACCCCATACTTTTTCTGGAATTGAAGTAGCAATTTTAGATCTTTTAGCAAAAAAGAATCAATGTCCAATATATGAGCTATTAGGTTATAAAAAATCGATACCTAAATTGGCTTATGCTTCAGTCCTTTTTGGAAATACTCCTGAAAAGACATTGCAAATTGCAAAAAAAATGAATCAAAATAATTTTAAAGCAGTTAAATTTGGCTGGCAAAATTTTGGATTAAATTTAATTTCAGACAAAGAACATTTAGTTGCCGCACGTGAAGGATTAGACAAAGATTCAATGTTAATGATAGATGTCGGAGCAATTTGGGGCAACAATATTAATGAAGCACTAAAATGGAATGATATTCTATCAAAAGCAAAAGTAACATGGTTGGAAGAGCCTTTTTATTCCGATGCTTTTTTTGAATATTCAGAATTAGCTAGACAAAGTTCTATATCTTTAGCAGGTGGTGAATCTTGCCACTCTGTTGAATCTGCAAAAAATTTAATTCGTTATGGTGGTGTTAAGTATATTCAAATTGATGCAGGAATTGCAGGAGGAATAATAGCTGGAAAAGAAATATGTGAATTTGCTGAAAAGATGGATGTGCAATATGTTAATCATACCTTTACTTCACATCTTCAACTATCAGCCTCACTTCAAGCTTATGCAGGATCAGTTAAAAGTACATTGGCTGAATATCCAATGCAATTAAAACCGTTAGCGTGGGATATTTCTAAAAATCATATTTTAAAAGATGATAGTGGTTATATCACTACTCCTCTTGAAATTGGACATGGAATGGAAATTAATGAAAAAGCATTAGATCAATACAAAGTGGATGTTGAAATTTTAATTAACTCTAAGAGAATTTTTTAAATTTATTAAAATTATATCCAAAATCCACAAAGATAACTAAAACACCGCACTTAAACCGCCGTCGTTTGCCCTATTTTGGGATGTGTCTGCCTCAAGCTTGACGACTAACATTTTCGAGTAGTCAGTCAATCCATAACGATAAAGCCCAGTTTCAGTCGCAACCAATAATGTGTCTCGATCAACCCAGCCTGCTGCTGAAGCATGTTCCCCCAAGTCCCATTCAAATGTCTTATCTCCAGAACGACTGTAAAACTTATACGCATGAATATCAAACCAGAACAGTTGCTGTTTAATAGGATCCCAAAACGGCCCTTCGCCTAAACCACAATTTCTTTCGCCAAAAATGGTTGCACTCATTTTACATTCTTTGGCAGAAGTGCCATTGGGTCATTTAATGGATAGGTTCGAAGACTACGGAATCCCTCAGCGTAGTGAGAGCCGATAGGAAGTCCTCGAAACGATGAAAGCCGCTTCATTAAAGCCGACAGATCTTCATCAAAAATTTCTCTCGTCCAGTTATTCTGGCTATCATGTGCTTTAAGCATCTCCTCTTTTGTTTCAATGACTGAAGAAATATCAACATAATGCTCTGGCTCGAAGTCAAGCCCAGAAACATTGTCCATAAAGAATATATGGGGCACGCGCGTGATTTCTCCTAAACTCGTCTCAACTAACCGGATCGTTGCCGGTATCCGACAATCAACTGCAATCTGTCCAGAGATTCGATGATCAGACAGATAGTCGTTTGGAGAGTGCACAAAGATGACATCAGGGTCTGCTTGGCGTATGGCATCAAGAAATCGAGTGCGCGTAGGGCGATCGTCAAAAAGCCATTCATCCTCGAAGCCCATCCAAATCAATTCTGCTCCAAGAATGGCACATGATTTTTCTTGCTCACGCCTACGTATTTCAGCAGTCTCAGATCTCGAAAGCGTAGGACTACCCGCACCACCATCTGTCGCAACTGCCATGAAAACGTTATGACCTTGTTGCTTATACAAAGCCAGTGTTCCTGCGCACAAGATTTCAATGTCATCTGGATGCGCACCTATTGCCAAAACATTCATCACTTTTCTCTTTCCAGTCTACTCCTACAAGTAATATACAGTATCTTTTTTAAAAAGATGAGACAAGTTCAATCTTTCTCTGTGGCTACTCTAAAGCAATCGAATCCCTGTTTGTGGCTCCGCTTCAAAAATATGCACATTTGGCTTTCGTGGTTTCAAGTTTAGCTTTTCGCCACTCCGCAGTTCTAAGCGTTCTCGGAAACTAGCAACAACTTCGTTGTCATCATGTCTAGCAAACAATAGAGTCTCGGAACCTGTAGTCTGTATGTTGATTACTTCAACAGTTAATGCTCCTACAGTTTCGGCAGGTACAATATCGAAATGTTCAGGTCGTATTCCTAAAATCCGCTTCACACCATTTCCATCGGCTGGTTTAGATTTCAATTCGACGAATGAACCATCAGAAGTTATGAATTTAGTGCCATCATTTTCCGCAACCTTGCCATCAAAAAAATTCATGCCTGGTGAACCAATAAACTCTGCAACAAAACGATTACATGGTTTGTCATAAAGTTCGAGTGGTGAACCGATTTGATCTACATTGCCATCACGCATCACTACAACTTTGTCGGCCATAGTCATCGCTTCGACTTGATCATGGGTGACATAGACTGATGTCGCACCTAACCGCTTATGCAGCTCAATTAGTTCGAACCGCATCTGGACACGAAGTTTGGCGTCAAGATTTGATAAAGGTTCGTCAAACAAAAAGACTGCGGGATTTCTGATAATGGCGCGCCCCATAGCGACGCGTTGTTTCTGTCCACCTGAAAGTTGCTTAGGACGCCTGCCGAGTAGCTCGGATAATTCGAGTATGTTGGAAACTTCTCTAACCTTCTTCGCGATTACCTCTTTGGCTACTCCGTTCATTTTCAAGGGAAAACCAATGTTTTGTTCAACGGTCATGTGTGGATATAGAGCGTAAGCTTGAAAAACCATAGCTACGTTCCGCTCTTTAGCGGGTACATTGTTAACGACGACGCCGCCAATACTGATGGTACCTTTGTTGACTTGTTCAAGCCCAGCGATGGTGCGAAGTAGGGTTGACTTACCGCATCCAGATGGACCTACCAGTACAACAAACTCGCCATCGTTTATTTCTATGTCTATGCCGTGCAAGACTTGCACGAGTTCGAAAGATTTGTGTAAATTCTCGATAGAAATTCGAATCATTTTACTATTCATTTGTGCCTTTTTGCCAGGACGCATTGAGAAGGTCAATTCTTAACTTGTTATAAGATTTCACGTTCGAAACCAAACTTCAAAATCCACTTCGTTGCCCACTATCTCTACCGATTCAGTTGCCGGGTTTGCCTCACCTTGGCTCGACGAGACGATGCGTTTTCCGTCCGGATGAGGAAGTCTTATCAAAACTTTTTTGGCCGCGTGGTCGGAATGAGCCTTATAATTCACTCGGAAACTATCTCCATCATCAGAAACAGTGACTTTGATACTGAAATTACCAAACGCACTTGCCACATTCTTGAGTTCTAACAAGGCACCTGGATGTAACCAAGCACGTGGAATGCCTGGTAAAACTTTTAGTTTATTAAGTCCTTCTAGATATAGCATCCAACGAGTCTGCATAAGAAACCAAGCTACCTCGGTGGTCTTATGAGGGCCGCAGTGATAGTAGTGTTCCCAAAATGAGTAAGTTTCACGATCCGCAAGACTTGACACCATATTATAGTAGGATTTAAGAAATTTTTTAACCTCACCTCTTTTCAAATGTATGAGCGGATGTTGACTATAGTACGGTTGCGAAAATGCCGCGTTTCGATCCAGAAATAGCTCTGCATGGTAAGTAAGTAACGTGTCTACGATTGGCTCATTTGAATCAAATACTTCTTGAAAAACCAACCACAGTGGTCCTAACAAGGAATCTCGTGCTGCGACTGTGCAGTGAGTGTAAAAACTGTCCGCTTCTGGATCGAGACAAAGTGGTCCATTGTTCTCTGACCAAGGCGGCGCAGTGCGAACCCATGTCCCGTCACCTAGCGGAATAACTGGTGAACGAGCTACGCCATCAAAAAATGCAGACCTAATATCTTCTTTAAACGCTAAAGCTTCAGAAGAGATACGTTTCGACTCTCTTTCCTCGCCAATTCCTTTCAACATTTCTGCCAAACGAGCAAGGCCAAGATATGCAAATCCATTCAGCATAAAGGCTTCGAACGGGTCTTCTGGATCAGCAGTTCTACCAGCAATTAACCCATATCCTCCGGAACTTTTTGAGAGATCTTTTCGTTTCGCACGGTTGTTTAAAATATATTGAGATGCCAGAAGCAGTTTCGATTGTATACGCCTTACCCACACATGATCTTTTGTATATTTGTAATGCTCACCAAACGTCCACAGTAGTGCTTCAGTTTCCAACATATAGTAGTCAAAGTTTTGTATGAACCCGTTTTCATGTTGCTTTTCAAGGAAGTAATCTAATGCACGTTCCGCCCTGTTGTGTAGGCCAACACTGTCAAAGAATTGAATGACTGGTCCGCATTCAGATCCAATTGGACTATAAAGTCCAAGAGTTGGGCAAAGTGGTCCATTGGGTTCTTCTCCATAAGTTACCAAGTCAAGATGGTGAAGTCCTGCTTGAATCATCTCATTGATACGAGGCTCAGGCACTTTAATTTCAGCTGCTTGAAGTTTTTTACCATTCCAATATTTACGACAAAACTCAAGCTCTTGTGTAAAGTCTTTTACAGCAAGAGCTTCGGCGCGCTTGTGCGTCAATGGGCTATGAGGTATTCGAAACTCGATCTCAACAGTCTCACCCGGTTTGATTAAGTTGCTGAATTCACTTCTATCTAAAGGCTTGCCATCCCTCTTGCTAACACAAAAAACCCTGTCGTGGGAGAAACTACTAAATCCCTCTGACTTATTAAACACATGTGTAAGTTGTCTTGGACCGCCTCCCCAAATATCAGACTTCTTCGGTACAAAACATTGAGGTATCGGCGCCTTGAAAAACGCATAACGCGGCACAACACCCTTGTTGATTATGCTGATACGAGTGAAATGTACTGGTTGTTCATCAGAAGGGTCAAGTTTTTCCTGTAACTTATTGAATCTAGATTGTTGCTCTTCGGTAAACATGTGTCCACGAGTGTGTCCGTCTGCAAGGAGAAAATTGGTGCCCTTGATTGCCTTCTCGCTTATAACTTGTTGCTCTAGACTGACGAAACTTGTTGTTTCGTAAACAATGTCGCCTTCCTCGATGCGACCTTCAAGAATTGGCGTCACTCCGTCTATTAGTCGGCGAGATATATTTGAAGAAGCAGCAAGCCCTCGGCCCAAAAAGTAGTGGTAAAGTAGTGAATACCCATCAGATTCCTCGAGACTTAGAGGCACACCAGCTAGTAGTGGTTGAATCCAATCCCATTGAAATTGCAGGAGTTCGTCTGCACCTACACCTCTAAAATTCATCGAAAACAACCGGATATCTCTTGAGAGCCCAAGCCATGTTGGAGAACTAAGAACGCGGGTAGCCATTGCTGCTTTGTCAAAAGTTTCTTCTGGCTCTGCATCAATTCGCTCCAATGCAGTTAGCCTACCCTGCATTTTATGCTGCCTTACTCTTTCAATTTCTGCAAAAGACCGTTTATCATCTGACGTTGAAACTGCCATATCAAATTCACGAATGATTATGGGAAACTCTGAGCCAAAAACATCAAATAAGCGGACGCTGAAACCATCACCGTCTAATTTAATTCTGAGGATTGTATTTTTAGTTTCTTTAACATCAACTAAAAGACGATTTGCGGTTGATAAGATCTTAAACTTTCCGTCGGAAATAACCCCATCATCTGAAACGAACTTCATTGACTTTATAAATCCGCCAACGACAGTGATCTCTCCATTGTCAACTGAACGACCAAATGCCAAAGATATTATGGACATTTTATCACCTTCTAGTTTTCTGAAATCCACAAAGTGGAGTTTTGATTTGAATTGAGTACATTATTTCAGACCAGTAATAAGCAGTCCATGACGTATCTGCCGGTTAAAGAGAAGAAACACGATTGTTGTTGGAACAATGCAAACAAGAGATCCCGCCAAAAGCACTGGATATTCTGTAGCGAACTGTCCGCGGAAGAACGAAAGGCCTGCGGTAGGTGTCATTTGTTCAACGGAGTTGAGATAGATCAGCGGGCCCAGCAAGTCGTTCCAGTGAAGCATAAAGTTTATAATAATGAGCACGCTCATTGGCCCCTTTACCAACGGCAAGTAGATTCTGAAGAAAATCGATGCGATAGAACAACCATCCATAATCGCGGCATCGTGCAGTTCATGTGGAATGGTCAGCATATGCTGGCGCAAGAAGAAGATTGCGAATGCGCTACCCGTCAGATGTGGAAGAATTAACGCCCACGGCGTGTCGATCAGACTTAGTGCGTACATGATTGTGTAGAACGGGATCAGGAGTACTGCAGGTGGAATCATCATGGTGAGTATTACGATCGAGAGATATAAGGCTCGTCCCTTGAAACTTACTTTGGCCAGACAAAAGGCAGCTATTGCACTCGCGAAAACACCGCCGATGGAAGCTGTTCCAGCGATAAACAATCCGTTAAATATCATTCGCGTCATAGGAATATCAGTAAAGACCTTTTCATAATTTGTGAGCGTCCACTCAGACGGTAAAAAACCTTTTCCAGAGACGAAATCTAATGGCGTTTGAAATGAAGCAATAGCCGACCAAATGAAAGGAACAACGATAACGACAAACAAAACCACCAGAATTGTGTTCGCGGTAATGTCGCCTAATGAAAACTTCCTAACCGTTTGATTTGAGTCGGGCGGCATGTGGGTTGCAGACTGAATTAATTTAGATGTCATAACTCACCCAATAGCGTTGTAACCGTACTTGAATAACAGTTAAAATGAGAATGAAACTTATCAGGATCCACGATAGCGCGGCAGCATAGCCCATATTGAATTGCGTGAAAGCCTTTTCATAGATGTACTGTACAATTGTCAGGGTGGAATCAGCTCGACCGTTGATGATGTAGACTTGACCAAAAGTTTGCATCGCACCTATGGTAGTTACAATGATGAGGAAAAAAGTCGTCGGAGTGAGCATGGGTAACGTAATATTGAAAAATTGTTGCCAACTATTGGCTCCGTCCAAATGTGCTGCTTCATAATATTGTTCGGGGATAGCTGCAAGTCCAGCAACATAAATCAGAGAGATGTAACCAAAACCCGTCCAAATGATAAGTATGCAAACGGATAACAAAGCGTTTCCGTAACCAAGCCATCGCACCGATTCCAGCCCTACGAACTCGAGTCCTTGGTTAAGCAGACCTCCCGCGTCGTATATAAACAACCACATTAGTCCCAGTGCCACTACTGAACAAGTCGTGGGATAGAAGTACACAAACCTTAGTATCGTGCTTGTCTTTCCTTTTGTTCTGTGAACGAGCACGGCAGCTAGAAGGCCAAGGCCAATTTGTGCTGGGACAGTGACCAGTACTATAACTAAGGTGTTGGAGACAGACGCCCAGAACCGGTAGTCATTCCAAATCTGCCCGAAATTCTTGAACCCAATCCACTTCGGAGAAGAAATCATGTTCCAATTCGTGAAGCCCATAGTCAGACCTTGGACAGCTGAGTAGTAGACGAGTCCTAGGCCGATAGTTGGAGGAAAGAGAAAGACTAAGATCCAAATTACAGTAGCTTTTGGCGACTTAATTTGTGACACCTTGCTCAAACTTTCCCCCTACTTTAAAACGCAAAATTTACTTAAGCGTCAAGAGCTTGTTGGATTCTCGCATTTGCGTTCGCGAGGATTCCATCGATATCAGGTGATTCTTCATTCATAATCAACGCATACGCATCGTTGATGTGACCAAGAATTTCAAAGAACGGTGGTGCAAAAGCATACCCTTCACCACGTTCAACAGCACCTTTGACAAAGTAGCCATAGTTTGCTGGACCACTAGCCGCCTCTTTTGCAATGCGACTTTCGTCCAACAGATAGTCTATAACAACTGGCATGCCAGTAGACGCAATTATAGTCTGAGAGGCCCTCGTGAAAACAAAGCGCAAAAATGCTATTGCTAAAGCTTTGTTCTTGCTATCCGTAGTAATCCCAAGATTATCGGGACCTGCGTAGGTCTTAGGTTCATGACTACCTATCGGGTCAGGCAAGATGTCCCATTCAAAACTCTCGATTTCACGATATCCGGGGTACATCCAACTTGCACTAGGAAACATCGCTACTGCTCCTGATGAGAAAGGCTCTTTCTGGGTCGACAAGTCGGCTGGTGCTGGAGCAACTTTATGCTTGTAAATGAGATCGTGCTGCCATTTAATAAACTCAGTATATTCAGGACTATTAAATGTAGCAGTTGAATAGTCGAGCGTAGTCGGGCGCGCACCAAAGGTAGATGCCTGATTTAGATCCACGGGTCCACCAGTCACGGCTGTGCCCCACTGATCAGCATTAGTCAATCGTTTGGCAGCTGCCACAAAGTCATCAATGGTCCAATCTTCCGATGGGTAATCAATTCCAGCCGCCTTCATTGATGAAATATTGCCGAACAACGACGCTCCAACCATTCGGAAGGGCAGACCGTATTGCTCCATTCCACCGTTAATAGGCGCTTGTGTGACTTTCAATTGTGAATCTACAATACCGTCAAGTAAATCAGCAAAAGGCTCACTCAAAGGCTCAAAGCGACCTTCTACTCCCCAGGTACGGCTCTGCATCTGAAAACCAATGATGTCGGGAGCAGAACGGCTAGCAAACTGTGTATTTAGTTTGGTCCAGTATTCAGTCCACGCTACGGGTTCATATTCAATCTTTGTGCCAGGGTGGGCAGCCTCAAAAGCGGCAATAACATTTTCCCACATTTCAATATCGCCGGGCCCACCAATCCAATTCGAATAGCGAATGGTCCCTGATACGTTTTCTGCCCTTGCTGCTAATCCTGGAAATAGGCTCAAAGCAGTACCACCTGCTCCAATCGCAAGTGTAGACCTAAGAAAAGATCTACGGGTTTTAGAGATGTTTGATAGATTTTTGATTAATTTATTTTTACTTTTCATTTTTTCCTCCAAAAAAATTAATGTAAAATAATTGAATTATATGGATAAATTACTGTCAATTATAAACGGTATATTTAAGTAAAATATTAGTTAATAACTTTGTTTTATTATTTTGATTACTTTAAAAAAAATAAAAAAAAGTTAGTTTTCCCTTGGAAGCTTTACTTTATAATAACCCTCTAAATCAAAAGCTAACTTAATCAAATATGGAAGAATTTTTTTATAAAGTCAATTTCTTATAAGAGAAGCTAATGCAATATGTGGAAGATAAAGAATGGCGCAAGATAGCAGAGAAAAATTTATTACCTCAATTAATTAATTTTGATGATTCTATTATAAATACAATAGGATTAAGGTTGCAAGAAAAGTTAACAAAAGAGCAGGCTAAATATGTTTCCGCATGTAGATCTGTGCATAAGGATATATCTCTTAATTTTTAATTATTGAGAAGTCCAACCTCCATCTATATTGATTGATGATCCTGTTATTTCAGAAGCATCTTCAGAGCAAAGATAGTAAGCTAAGGATGCAATCGCTTTTCCAGATATAAATTTTAAGTTAGGATGTTTTTCTTTTAAAAGTTTTTTAGTTTCCAATTTTACATTTGTATTATTCTTTTTTGCTTTTGAAATTATTTGTTTTTGTACTAAAGGTGTATTAACCCATCCTGGACAAATAGCATTGCAAGTAATTGGTAAAGTAGCAGTTTCTAAGGCAATAGTTTTTGTAAGACCTATAATGCCATGTTTAGATGCAACATATGCAGATTTATTTATAGAAGCTACTTTTCCATGAACAGACGCTATATTTATAATACGGCCCCAATTATTTTTTTTCATTAAAGGTAATATATATTTACTTGTATAAAAAAAACTTGATAAATTTATTTTTATTATTTGTTCCCATTTAAAATCTGAAAAAAAATCAACTGGATCAATATGTTGAATTCCCACACAATTTATTAAAATATCAATATTTTTATAATTTTTTTTTAAAGTTGAAAAATAATTTTTTATTAAAAAATTTTTTGATAAATCAATTTTTTTGTAAATCAAAAAATTTATATAATTTTTATTTTTTATTTTTAATTTTAAATATTCTTTTTTATTTTTGTTATCTAAAAGTATGACATTAAATTTTTTATTATAAAAAAATTTGACTAAATCTAAACCTATTCCTCCCAAACCTCCTGTAATTAAAATCGTTTTATTCATAAAATTTTAAATTTTTATTAAATCTTTTAGGAATTTTTTTTCCAGATTGAGAGCGTTTGCCTATCCAAAAATTAACATTTTTTTCATTTTTGTTTATTGATCCTGTTTGCCAAGATATCCCTTCATCAAAACAACTAGAGGAAACTTCCCTATTCTTAAAAAAACTGTATTCACAAGAAAGATCAAAATCAGGAAAAATAACTTTTACTTTTTTTCCTATTAAATCCTTTGTGACCTCTGAAAAAACAGAAGATGAAAACAAGAAAACGAATATGACAAGTAACTTTTTCATAATATAATATTTTTGTACCACATTTGCACGAAGGTCAAAGTCAAGAAATCATCAAAAAGTTAAAAAGAGTGCACGAAGTTTTGCAAGAAGGTTCTGGCAAAGTGTTGGTTTCTCTTGTATTTTCAACTAGGGGTGAGTAACAGAACGCCTCTTACTATTTCTTTTTAAATTTTAATAAAATTAATCCGTAGATAAACATATTTATAATTATTAGTGTTGTCCCTAAGTATATTTGTAAGTCAGCTGTAAGGTTTTCAGGATAAATAATTGGTAAAATGTAATTTTGAATAAAGCTATTCGAATAAGTTGTGAGTTGACCTTGGTATAAAAACCAATTTTCAAGATAAGTTAACGGACATATAGAACTAGTTAATTCAATATACATTCCCCACATTAATGCTGGGAGGTGAATATAAATAATTTTTGAAAAAATAAAAAATAATAGCCCCCCAAAAATGACAAATAAAATAAAAATTAAATGAATGAATAAAGTTAGATTGGCTAAAAATTCGTACATTCAATTATATTAACTAAAGTTAAGGAACCTGGCAACAGAACCTCCCCCTACTCATTTGTTAATTAAGTTTGCTGTAGCAACGTTATTTAAAAAATACAACCTAGCCATACGTCGTTTATACGTCATGAAAGTTAGAAACAATTTTTATAATTTTTTATCATTCAGACTAGTCATAGCTTTACCAGGAGAAAAAGTATAATCATTGTCATCCATTAATTCACCTGAACTTAAATTGTATAATTTCCAATTAAATTTAATACTACTTTTAGGTTTTTTTCCTAATTTTAAAAT
>PTKZ01000008.1 GCA_002938205.1 Alphaproteobacteria bacterium MarineAlpha5_Bin5 | reverse complement strand
ATTAATGGTATTAAAGATATAGTTAAATTATATGATACATTTATATTAGATCAATGGGGAGTGATGCATGATGGTAGTAATGGCTATGATCATGCAATTGAATGTGTTAATTATTTAAAAAAAAATAATAAAAATTTAATTATTATATCTAATTCTTCAAAAAGAAAATTATCATCTATAAAGCGTCTTCCAAATTTAGGATTTAATCAAAATATGTTTGATGAATTAATAACAAGTGGAGAAATGGTATGGCAACAAATTTCTTCTTCTCTAAATTACTATGGAAAAGATTTAAATAAATGTTTTCATATGTTTAACGAATCAAAAGAAGATGGTTTTGAATTTAGAGATGGATTAAACAACATAACTTTTGTTGCAGATATTGAAAATGCAGATTTTATTTTGGCATGTACACCTTATGAAAATTCGACACCGATTGATTACATTCCTGCATTAAAGCTAGCAAGTGATAAAAATTTATTGATGTTTTGTGCAAATCCTGACTTTGAAACAATTGAGAAAGATCATTCTTTCTGCATGGGAACAATAGCTGATCTTTATGAACATATGGGCGGTAAAGTAGTCATTTTAGGTAAACCTTCTAAAATTATATATCAAGAAGCAACTAAAAATCTTGATCAGAATTTATCTAAAATTGTTGCCATAGGAGATTCATTGTTACATGATATCCAAGGAGCAAAAAATTTTGGAATTGATAGTGTTTTAATTACTTCGGGTATTCATAAAGAAATTTTTTTGCAAAAAAATTATAGTTGGAATAATCATATAAAAATTAATAAAAAGCTTGATATACCTCCAACTTATATATGTAATATTTTTGCAATTTAACAACACTTGACAAATTTACATATATATTTAGTAACCCAGTTCATTATGGCAATGAAATGTGAATTGACAGGCAAAACCTTTCAAACAGGCAATAATGTTAGTCATGCAAAAAATAGAACAAAAAGAAGATTTTTGCCAAATTTACAAAATATATCTTTTATAAGTGAAAAATTAGGTCAAAAGATTCAATTAAAAGTAGCTACTAGCACAATTCGTACTGTTGAAAAAAAAGGTGGTCTTGATGATTTTTTAATTTCTACACCAAATTCTAAATTACCAGAAAAAGCAAAAAAATTAAAAAAAACTATATTAAATAAAAATAACTAAATCCGTTAATGGGATTTTTTTTTGATTTTACAATTTTCTTAAATTCTATCAATCCTATAATACTTTGGTTAGCAATGTTAATGTTTTGTTTTTTTTCAATATTGTTTTTTTTAAAATTATTCGGATACATTGGTATTTACATATATACCACAATAGCTATCATTGCAGGCAACATTCAAGTGCTAAAAACAGTTGATTTTTTTTATTCTCCAGAACCAGTAGCTTTAGGTACAATTCTTTTTGCATCAACTTTTTTATGTACGGATATTCTTTCAGAACATTTTGGAAAAGAAAAAGCTAAAACAAATGTTTTAATAGGTTTTTGTGGTTTTTTATTGATGACTTTGCTGATGTTGTTCACTCTTGGATTTAAACCATCTAATATTGATATTTCACAAGAAAGCCTATCTTCAATATTTACGCCAATGACTAGATTTTTTTTTGCAAGTATGATTGCCTATCTTATAAGTCAGTATTTTGATGTGTGGATTTATAATTTAATAAAAAAACTAACTTTAGAAAAATCTCTTTGGCTAAGAAATAATTTATCAACAATTTTGTCATCACTCATTGACAATACAGTTTTTAGTATTTTAGCATGGATAGTACTGAATCCTTCTCCAGAAACAATGTATAACGTTATTATGATTTATATTTTTGGGACTTATATTCTTCGAATTTCAATAGCAATAATAGATACACCATTTTTATATTTATCTAAATTTTTCTTACCAAAAAACAATAATGCCTAATTTTTCTTGGCAGATTAAATATTCTTCCAAAAAATCTTTAGCAAGAACTGGAGAAATTAAAACTCCTCATGGAATTATTGATACACCAGCTTTCATTTTTTGTGGTACTAAAGCTGCACTCAAATCATTTTCTACAATAGAAGCAAAGCTTAACAATACACAAATAATACTTTCAAACACCTATCATCTAATGTTGCAACCTGGTAGTAAAATAATTGCAAAACACGGGGGAATTCATAAATTTATGAATTGGGATGGCCCTATGTTGACTGATAGTGGAGGTTTTCAAATTTTTTCTTTAGGATATGGGTCTGTTGCAGATGAAATTAAAGGCAGGAGCTTAAACACAAAAAGAAAAAAAACTTTGATAAAGATAGATGAAGAAGGTACTTTGTTCAAATCTTATATAGATGGTAATTATATTTTACTGACACCTGAAAAATCAATTGAAATTCAAAGAGATCTTGGCGCGGATTTTTTATTGGTTTTTGATGAATGTACTCCATTTCATGTTGAAAAAAATTATACCGCAAAAGCAATGCATAGAAGTCATCGTTGGGCTATGAGATCTATAAATAGATTTAATGCAAAAATATCTTACAAGTCAGAACATGGATCGTCCGGCAATCAACAAATTTACGGAATCATTCAAGGTGGAGTTTATCAAGATTTAAGAGAAGAAAGTATAGATTTTAATTTGAGTACAATTAAAACATTTGGGTTGGCTATTGGAGGAAGTTTAGGTTCTTCTAAGGAGGAAATGCACAAAGTGGTAAAATTTACTTCAAGAAAATTGGGTCAATTACATCCTATTCACTTATTAGGTATAGGTGAGCCAAATGATATTTGGAAATTAGTTAAAGATGGAATAGATACTTTCGATTGTGTTAGTCCAACAAGACTAGCTCGTCACGGTGCTGCATTAGTTCGTACTAAATTAGGAAAAATAAATATAAATAATTCTATTTATCAATCAAAATTGGAGCCTATAGATAAAGAATGTAAATGCTCAACCTGCAAAAACTATTCTTTAGCTTATCTTCATCATTTATTTAAATCAGATGAATTATTAGGATTGCAACTTTTAAATGTTCACAATGTATATTTTATGAATCATCTTATGAAAAAAATAAGAGAAGCTATAAAATATGATAAGTTGGAAG
Organism: Alphaproteobacteria bacterium MarineAlpha5_Bin5; assembly: GCA_002938205.1. Taxonomy (GTDB): domain Bacteria; phylum Pseudomonadota; class Alphaproteobacteria; order HIMB59; genus CACPNW01. The sequence continues at coordinate 65,031 of PTKZ01000008.1, read as the reverse complement.
ATGAAGAAAAAAATTGGTTTAAATAAAAAATATTAATTAGAAAAAATATCTGATAATTCTTTAAGAAGAACTTCACCTAACTGATCCACATCCATAATAGTTACAGCCTTTGAATAATAACGTGAAACATCATGCCCAATTCCAATTGCCATTAATTCAACTTCATTTTTATTTTCAATTTGATTTATAATTTCTCTTAAATTTTTTTCTAAATAATTTCCTGGATTAACAGATAAAGTTGAATCATCAACTGGAGCACCATCACTAATAACAATTAATATTTTTCTTTTCTCTTGTCTAAATTTAAGTCTATTATAAGCCCATAACAATGCTTCTCCATCAACATTCTCTTTTAAAATTCCTTCGCGCAATAATAGTCCTAGATTTTTTTTTGAGCGTCTCCATGCTGCATCACCTGACTTGTAAATAATATGACGTAAATCATTTAATCTTCCCGGGTTTGAAGGCTTTCCTTCTTTTATCCATCTTTCTCTTGATTCTCCTCCCTTCCAAGCTTTGGTTGTGAAGCCTAATATTTCTGTTTTTATTAGACATCTTTCTAATGTTTTTGCAAGAATATCAGAACACAAAGCTGCTACAGTAATTGGTCTACCGCGCATAGAACCTGAATTATCAATTAATAACGATACAATAGTATCTTTAAATTTTACATCCTTTTCTTTTTTATATGTCAGTTTATTATTTGGATTAGCGACAATTCTTGAAAGCCTAGAAGTATCTAAAAAACCTTCTTCCATATTAAATTCCCAATATCTATTTTGTTGAGCCAAAAGCTTACGTTGTAATCTATTTGCAATTTTAGCTATTAATGGTTGAAAAGCAAAAACTTGCTGATCTAGGTTATTACGCAGTTTTTCTAATTCTTTATGTTCACATAATTCTTCTGCATTTATAATTTCATCAAAATCTTTTATAAATATTTTATAATTTCCTATTTTTTCTATCTTATCAATATTAGGCAAATAATTTATTTCACTTTCAGTATCATCCTCGCCTATTTGGTCATTTTCTTCTACTGATATTGCTTGTTGTGTATCTGTTGAAGTGCTATCTATTTCAATATCACTTTTGATTTCTTTATCATTTTTTTTATTATCTTGATTGTTATTATTATCTTGAGCATCAGTATCTTCATTCAAATCTTCTTTAGACTTTTTGTTATTGTTATTCTCTAGTAATCCCAAATCGTTAAGCACATCCATCATTTTCAGGGCAAATTTTTCTTGATTATTAATATATTTTTTTAGATCTTTAAAAAAAAAATCATAATTATTGCCCAATTTATCTTTTATAATTTTTCTATAATCATTATTTAATTTACCTAAATCTATATTTAAAAGTTTTTCATAAGTTACATATTTAAATGCCTCACTTATATTTATTTTTTTATTATTTTTTTTATTTTTTTCTAAGTCTATTAAATGTTTTTTTGTAATATTAGATTTAATACCCTTAAATATTTTTGCTCCTTGAGCTTCTATTCTCGACTGTTCAACTGAATTAAAAATTTCATTAGAAAATTTATTTTTTGCGATAAAGCCTTGATGTATTTCCTTTGAGTGTAAACGGAATTCAAGAGCCATTACATCAGCTTCTGCTCTTAAATAAGCTAAATTTTTCTTAATACTTGTAATATTTGGTTCAGTGACATTTATAAAATTACCTTCAATTGAAGGATTTTCTTTTACAAAATTAACCTCAACCTTTTTGTTATTACTAATTGATTTTATTGTAACACTTAATGATTTTTTGAAATCTTCGAGAAAATTATCATTCTTTAACATTCGCTACCTTAGCATCTGACATATCAACACCAAAAGCACGTTGGAAATATTCTTCAATCACAGATCTTTCAAGTTCATCACATCGGTTAAGAAAAGATAATTTAAATGTAAATTCAATGTCATTAAATAATAAATAATTTTCTGCCCAAGTAAGAACAGTTCGAGGGCTCATTACAGTTGAAATATCTCCATTGATAAAGCCTGATCTTGTTAAATCAGCTGTACAAACCATTGATTTAATAATTTCTTTTCCTTCTTTGTGATTTAATTTTTTTATTTTACTTAGAATAATTTTTTCTTCTTCCTGATTACTTAAATAATTTAAAGAAGTGATTATATTCCATCTATCCAACTGACCTTGATTTATTTGTTGAGTACCATGATAAAGCCCTGATGTATCACCTAAACCAACAGTATTAGCAGTCGCAAATAGACGAAAATATTTGTTTGGTTTTAAAACTCTTGATTGATCTAATAATGTCAATCTTCCATCTGTTTCAAGTACACGTTGAATCACAAACATAACGTCTGGTCTACCTGCATCATATTCATCAAAAACTAGAGCTACAGGATTAGAATATGCCCAAGGTAAAATTCCATCTTGAAACTCTGTTATTTGTTTATCTTCCTTTATAACAATTGCATCTTTTCCAAGAAGATCAATCCGACTAATATGGCTATCAAGATTAACACGTATGCAAGGCCAATTTAATCTTGCAGCAACTTGTTCTATATGTGTTGATTTACCTGTTCCATGATAACCTTGAATTAACACTCTTCGATTATTAGAGAAACCAGCTAATATTGATTGGGTTGTTTGAGGATCAAAAATATATGTTGGATCAATTTCAGGAACGTAATCATTTTTTTCTTCAAAACCAAAAACATCAAAATTAGATGTTATTCCAAATAATTCTTTTGTATCTATTTTTTTGTTTGGAGATTGTTCAATATTTTGTTTCATTTTGATATAACGAATTTTTTTAAAAGTATCTTATATGACTCATTTATTTCTTTAAATTTATCTTCCGCTATTTTATTATTATCATTTACATCAGGATGAAATATTTTCACTAACTTTTTATATTTTTTTTTAATTTTTTCTATTGTGACGGGGAGGCTTAAACCAAGTATTTTTAAAGCCCTAGTTTGCTCCTTAGTAAGAGTTTCGTTAATTGATTTATAATTGAAAAAATTATTCTTCATATTTTTTCTATCAAATTTCATATAATCTTCATTGATGAATTCATGCAATTGTTCCATTACATAGTTAGGATTGCCTTTTAATGGCCATGAAGGTCGATCCCATACAGTGTCATTTCTCATAGATTTTTCTATCTGATCTACAGTTAAACCTTTATAAAAATCCCATGATTTATTATATTCCTTTACGTGTTTTAAACAAAAAAAATAATATTCATTCAAACGAATTCTAGACTTTGGGGCCTTAAACTTACCTTTTTCTTTGCAATTTACAAAATCACATATTTTTGAAAATTTTTTTTCCCAAGATAAGTTTTTTTTTTGAATATCAAATTTAAATTTATTCATACTCTGATATATAAATTATATATCATGGAACGTAAAAAAAGAATTTATGAAATTTTAAAAAAAAAACTAGTTGATTTTACTATAGAAGTTGAGGATAATTCTTACAAACATAAAGGTCACAACAATTTTGACGGTAGTGACGAAACTCATATTTTAGTAATATTAAAAAGAAATTATGATAAAAAAGTTAACAGATTAGAAACTCATAGATTTATTAATAATTTACTAAAAGATGAATTTAAACAAGGGCTACATGCCTTAGAGATTAAAATTATTTAATTTTTCTAATTTCTATTTTTGAAATTTGTTTTCTTGAATGGGATAAAACTTTGTAACTAAAAATTTTATCATCAACAGTTTCTCCAAATAATGGTATTTTTTTTGCTATATCCATTATATGACCTGCTAAAGTTGAAGATTCACTTTTTGGAGGTTCTAAATCAAAATGTTTATATAAATCTTTTAGATTTTTTTCACCATTAGTAACAATCATTCCTTGATTATTTTCAATAAAATTATTTTCTGGAATATCTATTTCATCAACTATTTCACCAACAATTTCTTCAATTATATCTTCTAAAGTGATCAAGCCTAGCAACTCACCATATTCATCAACTACAAATGCTAAGTGTTCTTTTCTTTTTTTAAATTCTACTAGTTGTTCTAATAAATTTGTAGTTTCAGGTATAAACCAAGGTTTTGAAATTTTATCAAAAATTATTTTTTTTGAACCATCATGTTTTGATAAATTAATATTTAGAGATCTTACATTTAATAAACCTATAATATTTTCTAGATTATCTTTCCAAAAAGGTATTCTGGTGTACCTTGAACTGTTAATACTATTAATTATATCTACTATATCTAGAGAGCTATCAATAGAATAGATATTTTTTCTATGAGTAAAAACTTCTTCAACAGTAGTATCATTTAATTTTAAAATACTTTGCAGCATATCTTTTTCATGCTCAGAATCTGGGTTTGAAGTTTTATATAGGTCGATTACACCTTGTAATTCTTCTTCAGACTGAAGGTCAGAAAGTTTTTTATCATAGTCTTGTTTTTTTATAAATAATTTTACTATTAAATTAATTAAAAAAACAAAAGGATAAAGTATCTTACTTAAAAAATAAATTATGGGTGAAATAATCAAGGATGTTCTTGTTGGTCTGTTAATTGAATATGTTTTAGGTAAAACTTCCGCAAAAATTACTAACAAAGCTGTCATGATTATAGTTGCATAAAATATTCCACTAACACCAAAAATATCATAAAGGAATGCAGTAGCAAGTGATGAAGCTAAAATGTTTACTAAATTATTTGATAATAAAAGTGATGAAATAACATTATCTTTATTATTTAATATTTTTAAAACAAAATTCGCTCTTTTACTTCCTTTTTTGACCTTTGCAATAATTCTTGGTTTTGATGCAGCTGTTAAGGCAGTTTCTGAACCAGATAAAAAAGCTGAGAGAATAATTAAAATGAAAAGTAATATTATTAGTATTAAGGAAATTATAGACATTAATTTAATAAATAATTTTTTTTATTTTTTTAATATTAAGATTTCTTGAAAATTTAGCTTTACCTATTTTTTTTAATAATACTAAATTAATATTGTTGCCTATATTTTTTTTATCTTTTTTTATTAAAGAAAATATTGCTGTATTATACATGTTTTTATCTGATGTAGGAAGGCCAACTTTTTTAAAATGATTATTAATTTTTATTAAATCATTTTTCGATAAGTAATTAAATTTATATGATATTTTTGAAGCTATCATCATGCCAATTGCTATAGCTTCACCGTGTGTTAATTTTTTTTTATATTGATAAAAAGTTTCTAAAGCATGACCAAAAGTATGTCCAAAATTTAATATAGCTCTTGAATCATTGTTAATTAATTTTTCTTTAGTATCTTCTTGCACAAATTTAGATTTAATTAATATACTTTTATTGATAGCTTTTTCTAATGTTTTAAAATTTAAATTAAAAATTTTATTATAATTACTTTCTAGCCATTTAAAAAAACTAGAATCATAGATTAAGGCATGTTTAATGATTTCAGCATAACCTGATTTAAGTTCTTTTATAGGTAAAGTCATTAAGACGTATGGATCAATTATTACAAGATTTGGTTGATAAAAAGTTCCAATTAAATTTTTTCCATACATTGAATTAATTCCATTTTTACCTCCAATAGAGCTGTCAACTTGTGAAAGTAGAGTTGTGGGTATTAAAATGAATTTTACTCCCCTCAATACAGTACTTGCTATAAATCCAGAAATATCACCAATAGTTCCTCCTCCAATTGAAATAATACAAGATTTCCGATCTATTCCTTTTGAAAGTAATTTTTCAGTAATTTTTTGAAAAAAAATATAATTTTTAATTTTTTCTGATCCAACAAATCTTATAATAAATAAATTTTTTTTATCACTTAAATCTTTAATTAAATGATCAACCTTTTTGTCAATTATAATAAAAACTTTATCTTCATTTTTTATTATTTTTTTTAATTTATTTTTTATAGAATTAATCTTAATTTGAATTAAATAATTTTTTTCCTTAGTTCTAATAGTTATATTATTTCTCATAATTTTGAAAATAGTCTTTTAACTCCTTTAATACGTTTTCCATCTTATTTGAATTATTTAAAATTAAATTAGCTTTTTCATAATATTTATTTCTATTTTTTTGTAAGTTTTGTAATGTTTCTTTAATGTTTTTATTTTTTAATAAAGGTCTAATGTTTGTTTTTTGCAATCTATGATAAAGTACATCAATGTTTACTTCTAAATATATTGTAAAAGAATTTTTTACCATTAAATTTCTAATAGATTTATTTAATATTGAACCACCACCTAGAGAAATGACAGAATTGTTTATTTTTAAAATCTTAAGGGCAATTTTTTCTTCTAATTTTCTAAAAAAATCCTCACCTTGAATTTCAAAAATTTGACTTATTGTTTTGCCTGTTTCATTTTGTATTAACTTATCAATATCAAAAAACCTATAATTTATGATTTTTGCAAATTTCTTACCTATTGCGGATTTACCAGAACCCATCATTCCAACAAAACATATGTTTTTTTTACCAAGTTTTTGCATATTTTTTAGCATTTATTGTAGTTTCTTATTATTGACAAAATTTAATTACACTAAGAAATTACTTAAAAAAAATTATTAAATCTATAATAGAATTATTGCTAATAGGGAATATACATGAAAAATACTTACATTGCTTTATTTTTATTAATTTTAATTGTTTTTTTATCTCTTGGTCTATATTTTGTTGATATTCCAGCCCCTGCAAAGTTTTTAATAGAAGACTACAATTTAATAATAAAATGAAGAAATATTTTCTCTGCATTATTATTTTATTATTTTATTCAAAAACAATAGTTTCAACAGAAACAACCATTATTGAATTGCATGCAAAAAAAAGCCTAGATCAACTTGTTCTTGAGGTGGATAGTTTAGAAGCAAAAAACGAAATAAATGAAAGCAATGAAGTCTCAACAGAAAACATTGAAGAAAATGAAGAGATAAAACAGGAGAGTTCTGAGCAATCTGAATCAGAAAATGATGAAATAATTGAAAACACTTCATCATCAAATGTAGTTGATCAACAATCTTTAACAAGTAAAAAATTGTGGCCTGAAAATGAAACTTCATTACTTCTTAAGCATCTAAGTAAAATTAATTCTATTAAATCTGAAGTTTTGTATAAAGAATTTATAAGCATATTATCAAATTTTGAAAGTGACGATGATAATATTATTGAAAGTGAAATTTTTTTAAGTATTTTGAAAAAATTATATAAAATTGGTGAAATACAAAAAGCATATAATTTACTTCAATTGTACCAAATTGATACTTTAGAAAAAAAGACTCATATAGAATTTTATAAATCTTTAGAGTTAAATTATCTGCTATCAACTTATCAACTTAGTGAAGCATGTGATTTAAAAACAAACCTCGCTGATAAAAACATATCATTACCTAATTTTTTAATAGAAAAAACAGATATTTTTTGTTTGTTAATTGAAGGCAAAATTGCTGAATCAGAATTATTGAATTCTTTATTATTAGAGTTAGAGACTGAAAATGATGAATATTTCCAACACTTATATGAATACATGATTAATAACAAAAATGATTATAAAGATGCTAATTTTAATTTATCAGATAATTATTCAGCAAATTTAATTTTTCTTTATAGCGCTATGTTGCGTATTAGTGAGTTACCTCTCAGTGAAAAGTTTCTCCAGATTGATCCAAACAATTTATCAATACCAGTAATTCTTAGTACAGCTACTGAAATCAGTACTAGATTGAAGGCAGCTAATAAATCGTATTTAAATAACAGCATATCTATTGAAAGTTTGGCAGCGCTTTATCAATCAGTAGATTTTAGTTCCGCAGAATTAAACAAATCAGAAGAAACTATATCATCTCTCAAAAATAATGAGGAAATTTTGATGGCTTTTTATTATCAATTAGCCAATGTGCAAATATTTCCTTCTGAACGTATCAAAGTAGTATTAGATTATTGGGATTTTGCAAAATTTAATGGACTAGAAAAAATTGCTTTTGCTTTAACAAACAACATAATTACTTCTTTAGACCCATCATTAGATTATTCCAGTTTTGGCTCAAAAATAGCAACAGCACATATTTATAATATGAATTATGAAGACGCCTTAAAGTGGATAGTTTTTTATGAAAGTAGCAATGAAAACAAAGAAGACATAAACAAAGTAAAATTTCTCTTAGATTTATATATATCCAATGAATTAAGTGTAATAAGTGACTTTTTAAAAATCAATATAGAACTTGATAACAATATTTCTGAAGAGAAGAAAGAGGTAATGTATGTGATATTAGAATCTTTTGATATTGATGAAAATTATGAAATGACAATTGAATATAACAAGGTATTTGATTCAAGACTAATGCCATCAATCTTTCTTACATCTTTGATTCAGAAAAAAATTGAGGACAATGATAATCTTAGTATTTTATTACTTGCACTTGTTTCATTAAATGGAAAAGACTGGAGTGATTTACATCCTGATCATTTAAGATTAATTTTGCAATCATTTAAAGAATATAATAATTCTGTATTATTTAAATCCTTAGTTATAGAAATATTATATAATTATAAAATTCTATAATGATTAAATATTTTGATTTTGAATCATCTTTAGAGTTATTGGAGAAGAAATTTGAATCTTTAGATCAAAACAAGTCAAACAATTCAAAGATTATAGATTCTTTGAATCAAGAAAAAGAACAGTTATACAAAACAATTTATTCTAATTTATCTGCATGGCAAAAAGTTCAAGTTGCAAGACATAGCAGCCGTCCACATACTATGGATTATATTAATACAATTTTTGAAGATGTTGTTTTTTTACATGGAGATAAAAAATATGCTGATGACCGTGCTATTGTTGGTTGTTTAGCCAAAATATCAGATTTTTCTTTAATTATAATAGGAACTGAAAAAGGAAATTCAATGGATTCAAGAATTAATCATAATTTTGGAATGGCAAAACCTGAGGGTTACAGAAAAGCTCAAAGATTAATGAAAATTGCTGAAAAGTTTAATCTTCCCATAATAACATTTGTTGATACTGCAGGTGCATTTCCTGGCAAAGAGGCTGAAGAGCGCGGTCAGTCTGAATCTATAGCATCTTCAATATTAGTTTCTCTAAAAGTTAAAACACCAATTATTTCAATTATAATAGGTGAAGGTGGATCAGGCGGAGCAATTGGTTTGGCAACTGCTGACAAAACACTTATGCTTCAACATGCAATTTATTCAGTAATTTCGCCAGAAGGATGTGCATCAATTTTATGGAGAAGCACAGATTTTACGCAAAAGGCTGCTGAAACATTAAAATTAACTTCTGAGGATTGTTTTAAGTTTAAAATAATAGACGAAATAATTGAAGAAATTCCTGGAGGAGCACACAGATTTCCTAAAGAACAAGCTTTGATTTTAAAAAAATCCATATTAAATAGTCTTCAATCATTAAAAAAAATTTCAATTGAAGAGCTAATAAATATAAGAAGAGAAAAATACTTGAATATAACTTCAAATATTTAAACTCCATGACATAACTTGTATTTTTTTCCTGAACCACATGGGCAAGTTGCATTCCTTCCAATTTTTTTTGCAACAATCCTATTTGGCTCTTTTTCATTAGGTTTTTTATTTAAATTAGAGTTTTCATTTACCAGTTGTAAATTAAATAATGTTTTAAGGACTCTTTCATTTTGATTCGAAAGCATTTCATCAAAATAGTCAAATGATTCTTTTTTATATTCATAGAAAGGGTCTTTTCCACCCATAGCCCTCAGGTTAACACTTCCTCTTAACATATCCATTGCAGCAAGATGCTCTCTCCAGTCTTTATCAAGCTGATATAACATTACTCTTTTTTCAGCAAATTTTAACAAATCAGATGAATATTTATATTTTTGCTCATTATATTTTTGATTTATTTGATCATATAATCTTTTTTTAATTTCCTCTTCATCAACCCCTTCCTCTTCGAACCATTCTTTAATCGGTAATTTTAAATTAAATATTTCTCTGATTTTTTCATTTAATAATTCAGCATCCCAATCTTCTTTGAATTTTTTTGGAGGAATAGTTTGCATTATTAAATTATCAATATTATCTTCAATCATTTCTTCAATTATTTTAGACTGATCTTTAGTTATTAATATTTCTTTTCTATTTTGATAAATAATTTTTCTTTGATCATTGAGAATATCATCGAATTTTAATATTTGTTTTCTCATATCATAATTGTGAGCTTCTACTTTTTGTTGAGCACGTTCAAGAGATTTGGTTATTAAAGAATGCGTTATCACCTCTCCTTCTTTTAAGCCAATTTTTTCAAGAACATTTTCTAAAGTTTTAGATCCAAAAATTCTCATCAGATCATCTTCTAAAGATAAAAAAAATATACTTTCACCAATATCCCCCTGTCTACCAGAACGACCTCTTAATTGATTATCAATTCTTCTACTTTCATGTCTTTCAGTTCCAACAACAAGTAAACCTCCAGAGTTTATAGCTTCTTTTTTTAAATTTTCATTTTCGTTTCCAAGCTTAATATCTGTGCCTCTACCAGCCATGTTAGTTGAAATTGTGACATTACCTGGAATACCTGCTTGAAGAATTATTTCAGCCTCCTTTTCATGTTGTTTAGCATTTAGAACATTGTGCTTAATACTATTTTTTAAAAGTAGTTTAGAAATTAATTCAGAATTTTCTACAGAAGTAGTTCCAATCAAGATAGGTTGTTTTTTTAAATGTCTTTCTTTTACAAGATCAATAACTGCATCATATTTTTCTTTTTTTGTCATATAAATTTGGTCGTTTTTATCAATTCTATTAACATTTAAATTAGGAGGAATTTCTATAACTCTTAAATTATATATACCTTCAAACTCTGTTGCTTCAGTCAGAGCTGTACCTGTCATACCGCTTAACTTTTTATATGTACGAAAAAAATTCTGATATGTTATAGAAGCTATTGTTTGGTTTTCCTTTTGAATATTAAGACCTTCTTTAGCCTCTATTGCTTGATGCAACCCATCACCATATCTTCTTCCCTCCATGGGTCTTCCACTTAATTCATCAATGATTACAATAGAGTTGTTTTTAATTATGTAATCTTTATCTTTAATGAAAAGTTTATGAGCACGTAAACCTTGAATAATATTATGATTAAGAGCCATATTTTCTAAATCTTGCAATGTTCCTTTTTTTATAAGGCCATTATCAGTTAGAAGTTTTTCTGCAAACTCCATACCATCATTAGTTAGTAGTACACTTTTACTTTCTTCACTTATTTCATAATCTGAATCTTTAAATAATTTTACAATTTTGTTAATTTTTGGAAAAATTTCTATAGAACTGGATGCTTCTGCTGAAATTACTAAAGGTGTTCTTGCTTCATCAATTAGGATGCTGTCAACTTCATCAACTATAGCGAAAGCATCTTTCTTAAAGCATAAATCATGATAGTCTGCTTTAAGATTATCTCTTAAATAATCAAATCCTATTTCATTGTTTGTGGCATAAACAATATCACAAGCATATTCTTTAGATCTTGAACTAGGGTCTGTTTGTGAATTGACGCATCCTACACTTAAATCTAGAAAATTGAATATTTTACCCATCCATTCAGCATCTCTTCTTGCTAAATAATCATTTACAGTAACTATATGGACAGATTTACCATCTAGAGAATTTAAATAAGCAGCTAAAGTTGCGACTATAGTTTTTCCTTCCCCAGTTTTCATTTCGGCAATTCTACCCTCATGCAGAACAATTCCACCTATTAATTGGACATCAAAATGTCTCATATTAACAGTCCTTTTTGCAGCTTCTCTTACAACAGCAAATGCTTCAGGTAATATTTTTTCTAATGAATTATCCTGATTTATTATTTCCTTAAAATAAGAAGTTTTTTCTTTAATATCAGCATCAGATAATGAAGAAATTTCTTTTTCAAATTGGTTAATTTTTTCAACTGTCGAAGAGTATTTTTTTAAAGAATTAGAGCTCAGCGATCTAAAAAGTTTATTAACAATATTTAACATTTTATGTTAAATGGCTGATATCATATGAAACATAAGACTTCTACTAAGGATTTACAATTAAGTAGTAACGAAAGATTATTTATTGAAAGTGGTTCAGTTTTTAAACCCAAGAATTATAAAAATTTTAAACCCCAAGGTAATAAAATTTATACATTTCATGCAGGTTTCAAAAAAAAATATGACGATCTTTTGATAATTATTTTTGATAGTCTAGTAAATGTTGAGTGTGTATATTCAAAAACGTCAACCCCTTCTGCACCAATAATTTGGGATAAAAAACACAACAATGGAAAATGTAAAGCACTCATTGTTAATTCAGGTAATGCAAATGCTCATACGGGTAAGAAGGGTATAGAAATAATTAAACATTATTCAAACATTTTATCAAAAAAAATTAAATGCAAGAAAAATGAGATTTTAATTTCTTCAACTGGCATTATTGGAGAAATTTTTGATCCGAAAATAATTATTAATCAAATAAATAAATTACACTTCAAAGATACAACTCATATACTTGATGCAGCTAAGGCAATAATGACTACCGACACTTATCCTAAGACATCTGTTCATAAGTTATTGATTGATAATGAAATTATTAATATCTACGGATTTGCAAAAGGCTCAGGAATGATTCAGCCCAATATGGGCACAATGCTGGCATATATTTTTATTGAATGCAAAATATCAAATCTGAATCTAAAAAAATTATTAAAAAAAAATCTTAATAGTACTTTTAATTCTATTAGTGTTGATGGAGATACTTCTACAAGTGATACTTTAATGCTTTTTTCTTTAAATAAAAAAAATATTAATTTAAAAAAACAAAAAAATTTTAAAATTCTATCTGCGGCTATTTATGATATAATGTTTAACTTATCTCAACAAGTAATAAAAGATGGAGAAGGTTTATCAAAATTAATTCAAGCAAATGTATTTAAAGCAAAAAGTAAAAATCAAGCTAATAATATTGCTTTTTCAATTATAAATTCAGCCTTAGTAAAAACAGCAATTGCTGGACAAGATGCAAATTGGGGTAGAATAATTATGGCAATTGGTAAATCTTTTGAAAAAGTTAACCAAAATAAAATAACAATATCTTTCGGAAAAAATATAGTTTGTACTAAAGGTGCTATTTATAAAAAAATCGATTTAAAAAAAATAAATAGATATATAAAAAATAAAATAATTAAAATTAATGTAAATTTAGGAATTGGAAATTGCTCTTCAACCGCTTATGGTAATGATTTGAATTATAAATACATTAAAATAAACGCAGATTACAGATCTTAAAACATGGAAAATTTAAATAAGCAAATTGAAAATATAATACAGGAACAGTTAGATTTTTTAAATGAAAAAATAAAAGGGATTAATTTTTTAGAATCTTTAAAATATAAATTGATTGATAAAGTTAAACCATTAATTGAAAATTATACTTTTATACAAAAAGATGATTGTTTGCACAAGTTAGAAGCAAACTTCGGAGAAATGAATATTATTGCAAATATAATCTTTATTAAAAAACCTTCATCATTTTTAAAAAAAAAATTAATCAATGATACTTTGTTAATTTCATTAAAGGAAATTATCAAAATTGATATTTTCAAACCAGAAAATAATAAAGAATTCATTAATTTTTCCATTTTACCCTATATGGGAGTTTGTTTGCCTGAAAAAACTATTGTAAATTTTAAGTTTCTACCTAATTCTCATTATTTAGAAATAATATGTGCTGATAAAGCAAAAGATATTGAAAATTCAAAAAATAATATAATATAGGATTTATATGATTGTTTTCAATTTAGAATGTGCTGTTTGCTCTGTTAGATTTGAAGGATGGTTTGATAGTTCCAAAGAATTTGAAACACAAAAAAAACGTAATTTAATCAATTGTCCAAGTTGCAATAGTATCTCTGTAAAAAAAACTTTAACAGCGCCAAATGTATCAAAAAAAAGTAACAGTAAGGATAAAAAAATTAAAAAATCAATTGCTACAAATTTATCAAAATATAAAAAAATTATAGAAGAAAATTTTGATTATGTAGGAGAAAAATTTACTGAAGAAGCAAAAAAAATAAAATATGGAGAGGTAAAAGATCGGCTAATTTATGGTGAAGCAACAATAGAACAAACCAAAGAACTTCTCGATGAAGATATTGATGTTTTACCTTTACCTTTTCCCACTACGCGAAAAACCAATTAAATTAATTTTGCACTACAAAAATAGTTTATTTTTGTTTTATTAGCATTAAGTTTCCATATATTTTCTATTGGGTTAAATACTAATCCAGTAAAATTGTTAACTTTAAAATTTTCTCTTTGAAGTACTGTTTCAAGTTCTTTTGGTTTAATAAATTTATTATAATCATGCGTATCTTCAGGAATCCATTTCAAGATTTTTTCAGCAAAATAAATAGCTATAATTTTTGAAAAAAAATTTCTATTTATTGTAGATATTATTAATTTCCCATTTGCTTTTAAAAGTGTCTTTATTTTTTTGATCAAATCGGGCCAATCTTTTAAATGCTCTAATACTTCATAAGCAATAATTACATCGTAACTGCTTTTTAATTTTATGTCATTAACATCTTTATGAATATAATTAATTTTTAATTTATTTTTCATTGCATGAATCTTAGCTGCTTCGATATTTTGTTTAACAAAATCAACACCTGTAACATTTGCACCAAGTTTTGCTAGTGGCTCACATACCAATCCACCTCCACAACCAAGATCTAAAATTTTTAATTTATTAATTTTTTTTGGCCATATTTGATCAATAATGTATTGAACTCTTAATGGCTGTAAATCATGTAAAATTTTAAATTTTCCACTTTCTGACCACCATTGGTCTGCAAGTTTGGTAAAATGTTCAAATTCAGACAATTTTGATCTTGTATTCATCATAAACCTTGTTTTTTATGCTATTAATAATATTAGCCACTTTTAATTTATTAATAATACTAGTCAATGAGCATAATAGTAATGAAATTCGGAGGCACTTCTGTTGCTAACATAGAAAAAATAAAGAATGTAGCTCACATTGTTGAAAAAGAAGTTAAGTTTCATAAAATTATTGTTGTTTTATCAGCAATGTCTGGAGAAACAAATAAACTCCAAAAATATTTAGATGAAATTCATTCTGAATCTTCAATAGAAAATGATTTAGTGCTCACTTCTGGGGAACAAGTTACTATCGGTTTGTTATCTTCCGTTTTAAAAAGAAAAAAAATTAACTCCTTACCTCTTCTTGGTTGGCAAATTCCAATTATAACTGATGAAAATTATGAAAAAGCAAAAATACTTAATATAGATAAAAAAAGAATTGATTTATTTTTTAAGCAATTTGATGTGATTGTATTAGCAGGATTCCAAGGTGTTAATTCCAAGGGATTCATTACTTCATTTGGAAGAGGTGGCTCAGATACAACAGCAGTTGCTATTGCTTCAGTACTTAAAGCTGAAAGGTGTGATATTTATACAGATGTAGAAGGTGTTTTTACAACTGATCCAAATATTGAAGTTAAAGCAAAAAAAATATCGCAGTTATCTTTTGAAGAAATGTTAGAGATGGCTTCTATGGGAGCAAAAGTACTTCAAACAAGATCTGTTGAACTAGCTATGAAAAATAATTTATCTTTACAGGTTCTTTCTTCTTTAACTAAAAAAGAAGGAACTTATATTATAGATGAGAAAAATTTAGTTGAAAAAGAAATAGTAAGTGCTGTAAGTTTTAGTAAAAACGAATCAAAAATTACTATTTCAGGCATTCCTGATCAACCAGGAATCTCTGCAAAAATTTTTGGTTTAATGTCACAAAATAAAATAAATGTTGATATGATTGTACAAAATATTTCTCAAGATGGCATTTTTGCCAATATAACATTTACCGTATCAAGCAAAGATCATGATATTGCAAAATTAGTTTTAGAAGAAAATATCAAAATTCTAAAATATAAATCTTTACATACTGACAAGAATGTTTCAAAGATTTCAGTAATAGGAATGGGAATGATGTCTCAAACGGGAGTAGCTGAAAAAATGTTTAAAACTTTAGCAAATAATTCTATTAATATTCAAGCCATCTCTACTTCTGAAATAAAAATTAGTGTTTTAATTGATGAAAAGTTTACAAATATAGCTGTTAAATCTCTTCATGATGTTTATAATTTATAAATAATTCTTATTTTATGAAATATGTAGGTGAAGTTATTAAAAAGAAAAGATTATCCAAAAAACTATCATTGGATAAAGTAGCTTTAGAATTAAATATATCTAAATATATTTTAGAAAAAATTGAAAAAGATGAAAGAATTGAGGATTTTAGAGAAGTTTTTATAGTCGGTCATATAAAATCTTATGCCAAATATTTAGAACTCAACTCAGTAGAAATTGTTGATCAATTTAAGTTACAAAACTCAAATGACAATAATTTTAAAATTACAGAAATACCGAAACCTTTTTTAAAAAATAGCAGTATGCATTTAACAAAAATGTTTTCTTTAACTTCAATTATAATAATTTTTACATCTTTTTATATTCTTTTTGTAAAAAATGAAAACTCTTCAAGAAAATATGCATTAATTCCAGATTTACCAGAAGAGTTTGATCCAATAATTGAAAAGGCTCAAATTATCCAAAGTCAACAAAATCATATTAACGATTTGAATAAAAAAAATTTAATTGAAATTGAGAGATCAATAGTTTCTTCTAGCGTAATAGCTTCTTCAAATATTTCTAATGATTTAATTAATGATAATTTAATTACTCTTAAAATGATTAATCCTACATGGCTTCAATTAAGAGATAAAGATAATAATATTATTTTAAGCCAACTTATGAATAAAAACGAAGAATTTACATATGCATTAAATCTTAACTACTCAATAACCGCTGGTAACGGAGGAAACATTTTAGTTTTGATTAACAAACAAGTTAAAGGTAGAGTTGGGGAAATTGGGCAAGTAATTGATTCTTTTATTATAGATAGTAATTTTAATAATTAACTAATGTTAAGATCCTATCAAAAAATAGATAGACGTAAAACACGTGTAATAAATGTTGGTAAAGTGGCTATAGGTGGAGATAATCCTATAGCAGTTCAAACAATGACTAATACAATTACTAGTAATGTCAAAGAAACAATTGCGCAAATTGAAAGATCAACAAAAATTGGAGCTGATTTAGTAAGAGTTTCAGTACCTGATGAGGAATCTACCCATGCCTTGAAAATAATAACTAAAGAAAGTGAAGTGCCTATAATTGCCGATATTCATTTTCATTATAAAAGAGCACTAGAAGCTGCAGATAATGGAGCTGCTTGTTTAAGAATCAATCCAGGCAACATAGGTTCAGAGGTCAGGGTTAAAGAAGTTATTAGTGCAGCTAAAAATAATAACTGCTCAATACGTATTGGTGTAAATGCTGGAAGTTTGGAAAAACAAGTTTTAGAAAAGTTTTCAGAACCAAATCCAAAAGCTTTGGTGGAAAGTGCTTTGCTTAATATGAAAATTCTTGAAGATAATGATTTTTATAATTTTAAAATTAGTGTTAAGGCTTCAGATATATTCATGACAATCAAAGCATACAAACAATTGGCTTCTCTTTGTGATTATCCTTTACATTTAGGTATAACTGAAGCGGGAGGTAAAAGAACAGGTTCAATAAAATCTTCTATAGGAATTGGTAATCTTTTGTTAAATGGAATTGGAGATACTATAAGAGTTTCATTATCTGATGAGCCGGAAGAAGAGGTCAGGGTTGGCTTTGAAATTCTTAAAAGCTTAGGTTTAAGAAATAGAGGAATTAAAATTATTGCTTGCCCATCATGTGCTAGGCAACAATTTCCAGTAATTGAAACAGTAAAAAAATTAGAAAATTCTCTTCAAGATATTACAAATAGTATGACAGTATCAATAATTGGGTGTGTTGTAAATGGACCAGGTGAAGCTCAGATGACAGACATAGGTATTACAGGAGGAGGTAATGGGACACATATGTTGTATATTGATGGTAAAAAAGATCGCAGAGTTAGAAATGTTGATTTAGTATCATATCTAGAAAAAATTATTAGAAACAGATCTGAAAATTTAAAACATTGAAGTAATTATGAAAATTCAACCAGTCAGAGGAACGCACGATATTTTAGGAAAAAATATTGAAAAATATAATAAGATCATTGAAGCGGTGCATAATTTAGCATATGCATTTGATTTTCGGGAATTACAAACTCCCTTAATTGAATCAACAGAATTATTTACAAAACCACTAGGCGAGCAAAGCGATGTAGTTTTAAAGGAAATGTATACCTTTGCTGATAGAGGGGGAGAATCTTTAACACTAAGGCCTGAATACACCACCCCAATGATAAGAGCTGCTATTTCAAACAATTTACTTAATAAATTACCATGCAAAATTTTTGGTATAGGTCCAATGTTTAGGAGAGAACGGCCCCAAAAAGGCAGATATCGTCAATTTAGTCAAATAAATTTTGAAACTTTCGGAACCAGTAATTCATTTGCTGATGTTGAATTAATTCTTTTAGCTTATAAAATACTTAAACTTTTGCTTCCTCATATTAAAATTAATTTATATTTAAATTCGTTGGGTGATAGAGATTCACTTAAAATGTATAAATTTAATTTATCTGAATTTTTTAATAATAATAAAAAACATTTATCAGATGAGAGTCGGACTAAAATTCAAACTAATCCTTTAAGAATTTTAGACTCAAAAATTCCAGAAGATAGAAAAATAATTGAGAAGGCACCTGTAATTTTAGATTTTTTAAATCAAGAATCATTGAAACATTATCAATCAATAAAAAAATCACTTAAAGACTTAGAAGTTAAATTTTATGAAGATAATTCATTGGTTAGAGGTTTAGATTATTATTGTCACACAGTATTTGAATTTAAGACAGAATCACTTGGTAGTCAGTCTACAATAATCGGTGGTGGAAGATATGATGGGTTAATAGAAAACTTAGGTGGAAAAAATATTCCGGGTATAGGATGGGCTGGTGGAATTGAAAGAATAATTTTACTTATGAAAGATATAGAAATAAATTCAAATTTGATACATTTTGCTATTCTTGATGAGAGATATAAGGAATACGCTTTTCTTGCATACAACTTGCTAGTTGATAACAATTTTTCAGTTTTTTGGAATTATAAGTATAATTTAAAAAAATCACTATCAAAAGCAAATGATGAAAATGCAACTCATATAATTATTATAGGTGAAAATGAATTTAAAGAACAAAAATTTACCATAAAAAATCTAAAAAATAGCGAACAGCATTCAGTTGATTTTAATTCTATTATTAATATTATTAAATGCTAAATTTTGAAAAGCAATTTGAAAATATTACTAAAAAATATAATGAGATTGAAAATTCATTAAATAATCAATCAGGATTTGAATCAGAAAAATTAATTAAATTAAATAAGGAATATGCCGATCTAAAACCAATTGTAAATACAATTAGTAATTATAAAAATGAATTAAAAGAAATTGCTGATTTAAAAAAACTTCTAGATGATGATGATGTTTCAATTAAAAAAATTGCTGATGAAGAGCTTATAGAAAAAAAGAAAAATATTAAACTTTTGGAAGATAAATTGATGCGTTTATTAATACCAAAGGATAAAAATGATGATAAAAATTCAATTCTTGAAATAAGAGCCGGAACTGGAGGAGATGAAGCTTCTTTATTTGCAGCAGATTTATTTTCAATGTATCAAAAATATGCTGATATCAACAAATGGAAATTTGAAGTATTATCTTTATCTGAAACTGGTCTAAAGGGAATCAAAGAAGTAATTTGTAATATTTCCGGATATAATGTTTTTTCGAAGCTGAAATTTGAATCTGGTGTTCACAGAGTTCAAAGAGTACCTACAACTGAGAGTAGTGGAAGAGTTCATACATCAGCTGCAACTGTAGCTGTTTTACCAGAAGCAGAAGAAGTAGATATAAAGCTAGAAGATAAAGATTTAAGAATTGATGTATTTAGATCAAGTGGACCAGGAGGACAATCAGTTAATACAACCGATAGCGCAGTTAGAATTACTCATATACCAACAGGAATAGTGGTTTCTCAACAAGATGAAAAATCACAACATAAAAATAAAGCTAAAGCGATGAAAATATTAAGATCAAGAATATTGGATAATGAAATTCAAGAAAAAAATAAAGAAAGATCTCAAGAACGAAAAAATCAAGTAGGTTCAGGAGATCGCTCTGAAAGAATAAGGACTTATAACTTTCCCCAGGGCAGAGTATCAGATCATAGAATTAATTTAACTTTATATAATCTTGATGAAATTCTCGAAGGTAATTTAGATGATCTTATTACTCCCTTAATTACCAATGAAGAAACAGTTAAATTAGCTGAATTAGGCAATGAGTAATTTAGTTAAATTAAGTTTAAAAAAACTAAAATCTCAAAATATCTTAAATCCAGAATTAGATCTTAGAATTTTACTGAATAATTCTAAGAAGAAAAACAATGAATTGTTTTTGAGTACATTAAATGAAGAAGAAATAAATAAGATTAAATTTGAAAAATATCTTTCAAGAAGATTAGGTCATGAGCCAATTTCAAAAATACTGAATAAAAAAAATTTTTGGAAGTATGAATTTTATGTTAATTATAATGTTCTTGATCCAAGACCTGAAACAGAATTTATTATTGAAGAGAGTTTGTATTATATAAAAAATAGAAAAAAACATTTAAATATTTTGGATATTGGAACAGGTTCGGGTTGCTTATCTGTTTCTTTAGCTAAAGAGTTTTTAAATTCTAAGATTCTAGCAATAGATATTTCTCAAAAAGCTATTTTGGTAGCAAAAAAAAATATTTTAAAACATGGTTGCAACAATCAAATAGAAGCAAAGGTTTTATCTTTTAGCAAAGTATATGGTAGTTTTGATTTAATAGTATCAAACCCACCGTATTTATCTACAAAAGAATATTTAAGCACCCATCATGATATCAAAAAATTTGAACCTAAAATTGCTTTATTTGGAGGGTTTGATGGTCTAACATTTTATAAAGCTTATGCAAAAAAATTGCCCAATATAATGAAAAAAAATGCATTTCTGATTTTAGAAATTGGAGAAAAACAAGCTTCTAATTGTATTAAAATTTTTAATAATTCTGGCCTTAAATTAATTAAAAAATCTAAAGATTTACAAAAAAAAGATAGAATTCTTGTATTTTCAAAGATATAGAGTTAAAAATAAATAAAAGATTATAGAAAATTCTAGTAAAAACATTATTTAGAGTTTTTGGTAAATTTACGAAAAAAATTGTATGTATAGCAGAAAAAATGGAAGAGTTACGTTTAAGTCAAGTAGGCGCACAGGCTTTAAAAGAAATATTAATTTCTCTAATCCAAAAGGTAAAAATAAAGGCAATATTAATCAACAATATAACAAGTATATTAAACTTGCTAAAGAGGCATTTAGCTCAGGAGACAGAATACAGGCTGAATATTACTATCAATTTACTGATCATTATTATCGTTTAATGGTTGAACTTGGAATTAATATTGACGAAAATTCAAATTTAAATTTGAATGAAAACAAAGTTGAAGATCAGCAAAATATTGATAATCAAACAACTAATCAAGAACCAGATACCTCAGATATAAAAAAAGAAGTTCAAGCAGAAACTGAGATTTCTGATGAATCTATAGAGTCAGTGCCTTTTTTGTCAGATCCAGTTAAAAAGAAAAGAGCAAGATCAATCAAATAAGCTACTCGTAAAGAGTGTTTAAATGATTTGCATAAATTACTTTGTATTCTTTTTGAAACCTTTTTAATTCATTATCTTTTAAAACTTTTCCTGAAGGTAATTTAAGTTTTAATGGATTAATTTGTTTATTTTGAAATATTATTTCATAATGTAGATGAGGTCCTGTTGATTTTCCAGTATTTCCTACGAAGCCAATTATTTGTCCTTGAGTAACTCTAACACCTACACTAATTCCTTTATTAAAACTGCTTAAATGTGCATAAGCAGTTTTATATTCATTGTTATGTCTAATTCTAATATAATTTCCATAACCTCCATTTCTACCAGCATATTCAATTATACCATTACCACCAGCATAAATAGGAGTACCTATTGGTGCAGCAAAATCTACGCCTTTATGCATTTTATTATATCCCGAGATTGGATGTTTTCTCATGCCAAAGTTTGAAGATAGTTTTGCTCCATCAATAGGTGTTTTGAGCAAAGATTTTTTAACATTTTTTCCTTCTCTATTATAATAATCAGTATATCCATCTTCAGTAATAAATTTGAAATATTCTAAACTATTATTTCCAATTGAAATTAATGCATAATTTATTTCACCAAAATTCAATTCCTTTCTCTCTTTTACATATAATACATCGTATGAAACTGAAACTTTTGTATTAGCTTTTATGTCTCTTTGAAAATCTAAATCAAAACTAAACAATCGTATTATTTTAATTAATATATCTTGAGGAATTTTATTCTTAATTCCGTCTAAATACAAAGAATCTTTTATAATGAATTCTTTTGAATGTGTTTCAGTATATTTGTCTAATTTTACTATTTTTACAGTAATCTCATCAACAATTTTTACATTTAAATTTGTTTGAAAATCTATGGGAAATTTAATTTTTTCTAGTTTATCTAAATTATTTATGAAAAAACTTATTTCTTGACCAATATTTAATTTACGTAAATCAAAAATCTTATTTATTTCATTTATTATTTCATATTTAATTTTATTAGATTCTATAAATTGATTTAAAATATTTACAAAAGTTTGATTTTTTTTTACAGTTATAATTATTTCTTTGTAAATATCCTTTTTCTTTACATCGTTTAGTGACACATCAAGTTCTTTATTTTGCGGCTCTTCTTCGTGTATTTTAATTGGTGAGTAATTTGTCTTATTTTTAGAAATATCTAATTCAAATTGATTAAATTGTAGATTAATTTTTTGATAATTTAAAAAAAAAATAAAATAACCAAAAAGAATAAATAAAAATATTTTAATGATTTTTATTTTTAAAAACATTTTTTTATAAATATGAAGAATTATAATATATTAGGGGAGTTAACTTGTGATTATTTAAAATATTTATAACCCTACAAATAAAAATAATATGATCACCTGCAGGTATTAATTTAAATATCTGACATTCTAAATTTGAAATACAATTTTTTATAATTGGAGTATTAAGTTGGCTATTTATAAATTTTATATTTTTCCATTGAGATTTTGTTTTAGCAAAATTTATGGATATATCTTTTTGTTTTTTACTTAAAACATTAATGCTTAAATATGTGGTTTTTTTAAAACTATTTATTGAAGAAGACTTCTTACTTAAAGAAAATAAAATCAATGGAGGAGATAATGATAAAGAAGTAAAAGAATTTACAGTTTTACCTATAGGTTTATTAGCACTATTAATAGCAATTACTGTAACGCCAGTAGGAAATTTTGATAAAGTTTTTTTATAGTTTATTTTATTTATTTTTTTCATATTTGAAGTTGCATATAAACTGAGTCAATCCATTTATTTTTTTTGAAACCAATTCGTTTTAAAATACCTATTTTCTTAAAGCCAATCTTTTTGTGTATTTTTATAGATATTTTATTCCTTGAATCACCAATTACAGCTACAATATTATTAATATTTTTATTTTTCTTAGATAAAGATATTAATTTTTTTATCAATTTGCTTCCAATTCCTTTGTTTATAAAATTTGGATGAATATATATTGAATTTTCAAAAGTATATTTATACCCACTTTTAAATCTATAATTATTTAAATATGCCAGTCCTACGACACGATTATTTATCTCTGCTACTAAATATGGTAGTTTTTTTGAAATGATTTTTTTATACTCAGATTTAAATTTTTGTAATGTGATTTTGTGTTCTTCGAAATTAGAAAATGAATGCTCAATATAATAATTATATATATAAAGAGCTTCACTTAAGTCTTTTTGGCTCACTTTTCTAATCCTACATTGCATAAGATATTTTTTATAGATTTATTCTAATTTTAGAATAATTAAATTAATAAAAAAGGGTGCGTAGCTCAGCGGTAGAGCACTGCCTCGACACGGCAGGGGTCACAGGTTCAATCCCTGTCGCACCCACCATTATTTAAAATTTAATTACTTTAAATTTGTCAACATTTTATAAATTTAATGATATTAATTTTGTATTCATGCAAAATAATAGATTAACAGATACTAAAATCAAAAAATATAATGAAAATGGTTATTTATCTCCAATAAATATACTTTCTTCATATGAAGTAATTCAGTTGAGAGAAGAACTCAATAATATTGAAAAAAAATGGCCAAATCAAATAAATGGCTTAAATAGAAACAATATACATTATTTTTCAACTCTTTTTAGTGAATTAGCTCACAATTTTAAAATCTTAAATGTAGTTGAAAGTTTTATAGGTCATAATATTTTAGTCGCAGGAAGTGTTTTATTTTTAAAAGAACCAGAAAACAAAGGATTTATTAGCTGGCATCAAGATGGAATTTATCAAGGATGGAAACCCTATAACTCTATTACTGCATGGATAGCAATAACTGATGTAAATGAATCTAATGGTTGTATGAGAATGTGGCCAGGTTCACACAAAAACAAGTTTAAAAAACATAAGGATACATTTGATAAAAATAATTTATTGACCCGTGGTCAAACTATAGAAAATGTTCCTTTAAAAGAAACTGTTCCTATTATTTTAAAAGCTGGTCAGTTATCAATCCATCATCCAATGACTGTACATGGCTCTGGTCCAAATCTTAGTAAATCTAGAAGAATTGGTTTTGCTATTCAAAGTTATATAGGAGCTAATGTTAAGCAAAAAAATGGAAATACCTATGTTCAACTAGGCAGAGGTATAGACAAGTATAAATATCACAAACATATATCGAAACCGACCAAATTTATGGATAAAAATGATTTAATTTTACGTGATAAGGCTAACAAAGAACTACAAAAAATATTATATAAAGATTCTAAAAAAATAGGAAAGTATTAATTTTTTGTTTAATTAATTTAATTTGTAATTATAGGTTTGACACTTTGAATTTTTCTTTATAGAAAAATTTTTTTAAATAAAATTTAAATTATGAAAATTATATTACTTTCAACTTTAATAGCTTCATTAATATTTTTATTAATAGATGTAATTTGGCTTAGTTTTGCAGTAAAACATTTTTATAGACCAAATATTGGCCACTTACTTTTAGATAAACCTGTGTTATGGGCAGCTACTTTATTTTATATAATTTATGTTATTGGTTTAGCTATAATAGTAATTCAGCCATCTATTGACTCTGGATCTTTTTTTAAAGCCATTTACAGTGGTTTTGTGTTTGGTTTAGTAGCTTATGGTACTTACAACTTAACAAATATGGCTACTATAAAAGGATGGTCACCAATTGTGGTTATTGTTGATATGATTTGGGGCGGTTCTTTAACAGCCTTTTCCGCATTCATAGGAATTTTAATTTCAAAAAAAATTTTAAGTTAGTTTGCTCTTTTTAAATTGTAGTTTAGCAATTCTTCTAGATTAGGATTATTATTAAATTCTTTTTTATTCAGTTTTATGAATTTTTTTATTTTTTTATTACAAAAATTTATTACTTTTTCTTTGCCCAAAATATTTAGAAGAGTGCTCTTGCCTTGTTTTTTATCTTTACCAGGAGTTTTTCCTATATTTTCAAATGAATTCATGTCATCTAATAAATCATCTATTATTTGAAAAATTAATCCAAACAATAATCCATATTTTTTACTAAACGTTATTCTGTCTTTGGATTCATTTGCTAATATAAAAGGTGAACTAAACGCAAATTCAAAGAGTTTACCAGTTTTCTTCTCATACATATCAAGAATATTCGTAGTTTTTACATCCTTATTCTCATAATAAAGATCTTTTGACTGTCCGCCAGCTAATCCATTATGTCCAGTTGATTTTGATAAAAAATTAATGATTTTTAAATTTATTTTAGAATCAACTTTTTTTAGGTTACTGGATATTAATTCAAATGCAAAATCATGTAGAGCATCTCCAGCAAGTATTGCTGTGGCTTCATCAAATTTTTTGTGAGTACTAAGTTTACCACGTCTATAATCATCATTATCCATACTAGGTAAATCATCGTGAATTAAAGAATAAGAATGAATAGATTCTACAGATGCAGCTAATATTAACATAATTTTTTTATTAATTTTTACAATTTTGCATGCTTCTCTTACTAGAAACGGTCTTATTCTTTTACCTCCATTCATAGAACCATATTTCATCGCTTTTGCTAAAATTGAATTGTTTAGTTGTTTAGATAACAATTTTCTGTAAAATATATCAAATTCGACTTTATTAGAATTTATTAAGGTATTTAATTTCATTTTATATTTGTTTTAATTTGTAAATTATTTATTAATTTAAATCGAATATTTTTATGAGAATTGAAGAAGAAATTAAACTAGATTATTCAGATGTGCTATTTAGACCCAAAAGAAGCACCCTCAAAAGTCGAAGAGAGGTAGATCTTAAAAGGAAATATCATTTCAAACATTCAAAATTTATATGGGAAGGTATCCCCATTATTGGTGCCAATATGGACGGTGTAGGCGAAATTGAAGTTGCAAAAAAATTAGCTTTATACAAACTAATGACTGCTCTTACAAAACAACATCAGACTAGAGATATAAGTAAAATTAATAGTACTAAATTGATTCATAATTTAGTAGCCTTAAGTTGTGGTACAAGCAAAGATAGTTATAAGAGGCTTAATAAGATTCTATCTAAGTTTCCTAAGTTTCAATTTATATGTATAGATGTAGCTAATGGATACTCAGAGAATTTTAGTAAATTTGTATCAGAAGTCAGAAAGCAACATCCCAAAAAAACAATAATTGCTGGAAATGTTGTAACTGCAGATATGACACAAGAATTAGTTTTAAGCGGAGCTGATATTGTTAAGGTTGGTATTGGGCCAGGTAGCGTATGCACAACAAGAATTCAAACCGGAGTAGGTTATCCTCAACTAAGCGCTGTTTTGGAATGCGCTGATGCTGCACATGGATTAGGAGCTCATATTATTGCTGATGGAGGATGTACGTGTCCAGGCGATGTAGCAAAAGGATTTGGCGCAGGTGCAGATTTTGTAATGCTAGGTGGAATGCTTGCAGGGCACAAAGAAGGAGGTGGTAAAATTATAAAAACTAATGGAGAAAAATTTATTGAGTTTTATGGTTCAAGTTCAGAAGAAGCAAATGAAAAGCATTATGGTGGATTAGCGGATTATCGATCTTCGGAAGGTAAAAAAGTAAAAATTTCATTTAGAGATTCACTTGATAAGACACTTAAAGATATTCTAGGCGGAATTAGAAGTAGTTGTACATACGTTGGAGCACCCACTTTAAAGCAGTTAAGTAAGTGTACGACTTTTGTTAGAGTGAGTAATCAATATAATGATACTTTTGGAAAATTTTAACTAATATCCAATAGCTAAACCATCTTTTCTAGAGTCAGAACCCGCTATTAATACACCTTTTTTTCTATCTATATAAATAGCCTGACCGCCACCTATGGCATCTTCTGTATATTCGATGCTGTAACCTATATTTTTTAACTGATTAACAATTTCTAAAGGTATTGATTTTTCTATTTTCAGTTTTTCATTAAGTGCAAATGTTCTCGGAAACTCAATTGCCTCTTGAATATTCATATTATATTCAAAAATGTTTTGTAATAAATGTGCTTGCCCAATCGGCTGATATTGACCTCCCATGACACCATATGATAATATTGCTTGGTTATCCATATTTGTTAGCATACCTGGAATAATTGTATGCAAAGGTCTTTTATGGCCATCAATTGCATTTGGATGATTATTTTCTAATCTAAAATTTACTCCTCTATTTTGCATTAATATTCCTGAATTTTTTGACGTTATTGCACTGCCAAAAGCATGACATATAGAATTAATAAAAGATACAGCATTAAGATCTTTATCTACAACTGTTAAGTATACTGTTTCAGGATGTGAAGTCACATACGCAGCTTTTGATTTAAAAATCTGATTTAGTTTTATCTTTTTGTACAATTTTTCTAAAAAGGAATTTGATAAAATTTTTTTTATTTTCATCTCAACAAATTTAGGATCTCCAAGCTCAGTTTCTTTAAATTCAAAACAAACTTTACTAATTTCAGCTTGAATGTGATATCTTTCTGCACTTTTGGCTTCAATATTTTTAAAGTCAAACATTTCTAAAAGAGCCATCATCATTAGTTGTATGATGCCTGGTCCATTAAGAGGGCATTGATGGATTTTATATTCTTTATAATTATCTGAAACTGTATCTGTAAATAGTGTTTTTTGATTAAAAAAATCTTCCTCACTATGAAGACCTCCTATATTATTAAGAGTTTTTACAATATCTTTTGTTATTTCTCCTTCATAAAAAACTTTCGGCCCATTTATTGATATTTTTTTTAAACTTTCAGCTAGTGGAATATTTCGAAAAATATCTCCAAATTTTGGGGGATTGTTATTTGGTAAAAATTTTTTTTTTGTATCCTCATATATTTTTAGTTTATTGAAATTTTTTTCCCATGCCAAAGCTTCAACTTCATGAACAGGAAAACCGTTACGTGCATAATTCTCTGCAGTAATAAACAATTGTTGAAAATCCAGTTTGCCGAAACGATTATGCATTTTATACCATGCATCAACACTACCCGGAATTGTTACTGAGTGCGGACTAGTTAAACCTATTTTCGCTATCTTGTTTGTTTTAAAATATTCCAAGTTATATTTTTTTGGTGCAATACCAGATCCATTTACTGCTATTGGCGCCTTATCTTTCATTGATATTATGGCAAAACAATCCCCCCCAATACCTGTGGAAGAAGGCTCTACTACAGCTAATACAGCGGAAGCCGCTATTGCAGCATCTACAGCATTCCCTCCCATTTTAAGTATTGAAATAGCCTCTTGAGTGCTAAGAGGTTGTGAAGTAGCAGCTAGGCCATTTTGAGCTAGAACATTTGATCTACCTGACTGATAAATTTTGCGCATAAAATAGGAATATTAATATATGTTTGACAAAATTAATCCTAGAATTTATTAGCCTCAATCATTATGAAAGTTCGTTGTTCTTTAAAATCAGCTAAAATGAGGGATAAAGATTGTAAATTAGTTAGAAGAAAAGGAAGAATATACATAATTAATAAAAAAAATCCTAGAATGAAGGCACGTCAAGGTTAATCTATCTCAGATAAAAATTTTTCCGCTTCTAAAGCAGCCATACAGCCCATACCTGCAGCAGTAACTGCTTGTCTGAAGATTTTATCCTTAACATCTCCAGCTGCATAAATACCTTTAATACTAGTTTCTGTACTATCTGGTTTAGTAATTATGTAGTTTTCATTATCCATTTCTAATTCACCTTTAAATAAAGAGGTCGCTGGATCATGACCAATGGCAATAAAGGCACCAGAGGTTTCTAATAATTTCTCAGAACCATCTTTTGTATTTTCTAATTTAACTTTTTTTAAGGAAACTGGCCCATCATTGCCAATAAATTCTTTAACTTTATGATTCCATATTATTTCAATTTTTTTATTATTGAATAATCTATCTTGTAATATTTTTTCCGCTCTAAGTTTATCTCGTCTATGAATTAATGTAACTTTTGAAGCAAAATTTGTTAAGAATAGAGCTTCTTCCACAGCACTATTTCCACCTCCAACAACAATTACATTTTGATCTTTAAAAAAAAATCCATCACATGTTGCGCATGCAGATATTCCAAAACCTTTAAATTTTTTTTCACTTTCTAAATTTAACCACCTTGCTTGTGCTCCTGTTGAAATAATTATACTTTTTGATTCAAATTCTAAACCTGAATCTGTGGATGCTAGAAATGGTTTATTTGCAAAATTTACTTTAGTTACTATATCACTATGAATATTTGTACCTACTTTTAATGCTTGTTTTTTCATTTGTTCCATTAACCACGGTCCTTGAATAACATCCCCAAAACCAGGATAATTTTCTACATCTGTAGTTATTGTTAATTGCCCCCCAGGTTCTAAGCCGGAAATTAAGTGAGGTTTAAGATTAGCTCTTGCTGCATAAATAGCAGCAGTATATCCAGCTGGGCCTGATCCTATTATAACAATGTTAGTCTGAATTTTTTTAATCATAAATTTTTATATGATAATTTATATTTATTTTTCAACAGGCCAGTCAGTTTCAAAAGTAACATAATTGATTTGTATACATCTGCGCTCTTTTTTTATCTCTTTTAATTCCAAACCATGCCATGTATCTTCTCCTGATGAAAAAAAATATCCTGAATTATGAATATATTTAACAGTTTTTACTCTTTGATAATCTTTATCATATAGATCAGTGCCCAGAGATACAGATTCATTATATGGATTTGCCCATAACATCATGGTCATAAGCTTTTCTGGTATATCTTTATGTGGTTTAAGCCAAAAACCTTTTTTATCTCCAATTAATTCTAATCTGACAAAAGAATTATCTAAATTTTTATTAATTAGTTTTGATATTTTATTAAATACAGCTTTACTTTGTAACTTATTAATTAATTTAGTTAAATTAGGAAATTGTTCGAAGTTTTCATTATTTATAAATAATCTTAATTTTCCGTCTAGCCCCTTGCCTGTATTATCTGCAGCTCTTGTTCCATCATAGGATCTTTCACCATCAGGAATACTAGAATAAGAAATTTCATTAAGAGTATTTTCATCTAAAAAATTATTGAATTCCCAATGTTTAAAGGGAAGTTCTGTGCATATTAAATTCTCAAGATTCATAAATCTTCTTCTATAATTCTTTTTTTTATAATACCAGCGATTCTTTTTGTTTCATTTAGGGGCTTGTATTTCCACTCATCTAATTTTTTAATATTATTAAAATCTCTTGTAATATTGAGATTTTTGAACTCATTATGAAAATACTGGAGTCTTTTACTAATTCTTTTGTACGGTAAATGATAAACGTAAATGGGTTTTCCAGAAATAGCAGATTCAGAAATCATTGATGTTGAGTCAGAAGTTAATACAAAAAATGAAGAATATTTTATTGCAAAAAAATATGGATTCTCACCTTCACCTGTCCAAATCGAAGCAATTCCATTTAATTTTTTATTTAAAATTCGTTTTGTAATATTATTTGTTCTTCTTGAAGTTATTACTAACAAATTAAGTTTTGGATTCGCTTTAACGGTAGTTAGTAATTCATTACATAAGTTATTAATTTCTTTCTCGCTAAATTTATAATGTTGATTTTCACCACCAATAAAACACGATAAAAGATTATTTTTTGGTAAATTAATATTACTAATTGTTAATATATTATTTTCAGAATTAAATTGATGCAAAGCACCTATGGAATTTATTACATTAGGTCCTTTAATTCCATCATGATTAGGTGCAATTATAAAATTAAATTTTTCAAACGATATTTTTGGATTTTGTATATGAATATTAATTATATCTTTAAATTTTTTTTTTAAATAAAGAGATAAGTATACACTTTTTCTACCACAACTAATTAAAATTTTAGGTAATTTATTTTCTGGTATTTGATTTCTAAATATCCAATTAAAAGTAGGCAAAATACCAGGTTGTAACTTACTCCATGGAAACAACAATTCAGTTTTGATTTCATGTATATCAGAACCCAATTCCATAGCTAGTCCATTTGCTTGACTTCGCATTCCTTGTGATCCATCTGTTAGAGACCAAATTTTATAATTATTTAAAATCAAATGTATTTTACTGAAATTACAGTATATGTTTTCAATCCTTTTGGACTATTTATTTCCACGATATCTTCAGCCGATTTACCTATAAGGCCTTTTGCTAATGGACTAGAAATCGATAATTTTTTGTTTTCAATATCTGATTCATAATCACCTACAATTTGATATTTGGATTTAGATTTATTTTCATCATCTAATATTTCAACTGTTGCACCAAATCTAATTTCATCACTAGCAATAGATTTAACATCAATTACCTCAACTCGACCAATAATACTTTCTAAATCTGCAATTTTTCCTTCGATTAAGCTTTGCTGTTCTTTTGCATATTGATATTCCGCATTTTCTGATAAATCTCCATGACTTCTTGCCTCGGAAATAGCAGTAATTATATTGGGTCTTTCTTCATTTACAAGTTTTTTAAGTTCTAATTGCAATTTTTGAAATCCACCCTCAGTCATTGGTATTTTATTCATAAAGTTATGATGTTTTATTTATTTTTTGAAGTCAACAATTTTAATTTATAGATTGTAAACTTTTAACTTTAAGTTCATGTTTTTTTAAGTGTTCTATAGCATCAACTGCCACTTTTGCACCAGCTATTGTTGTATAATAAGGAACATTATACATTAAAGAGGTTCGTCTTATACTGTAACTATCTCTTATTGATCCTTGTGTTTTTGTTGTATTAATTACTAAATCAATTTTTTTATTTTTTATTGCATCAACAATATGCGGATCTCCTTCTTTTACCTTATTAATAGTATCTACATGTATATTTTTACTAGCTAAGAATTTAGCCGTACCTTTTGTAGCAACTAATTTAAAATTTAATTGCTTTAATTTTTTTGCAATTGATGGAATATTAATTTTGTTATCATTGTCTATAGAGATAAAAACCTTTCCTTTTTCTGGTAAAATATTGCCCGCAGCAATTTGACTTTTTATATATGCTGACAAAAAAGTAATATCAATACCCATTACTTCTCCTGTAGATTTCATTTCAGGACCTAAAATTAGATCAACACCATCAAATTTATTAAATGGAAATACTGACTCTTTTACATTAAATGTTTTTAATTTATTAAATTTAAATCTAGATAATAAATCTTTTAATAAATCACCTAACATTACTTTTGCAGCAATTTTAGCAATTGGTATTCCTGTAGCTTTTGCAACGAATGGTACAGTTCTACTAGCTCTTGGATTGACTTCTAGAACATAAATTTTATCATTTTTTACTGCTAACTGAGTATTCATTAAGCCAACTACATTTATCTTATTTGCAATTTTGCTAACCCAATGTTTAATTTTTTCTTGTATTGATTTATCAATAGAAAATGGTGGCAATGAACAAGCACTATCTCCAGAATGAATTCCTGCCTCCTCTATGTGTTCCATTATACCAGCAATAAAAATATAACCAGAGGAATCCCGAATTAGATCAACGTCAATCTCAATCGCATTTTCTAAATATTGATCAACTAGTATAATATTATTAGAGGATGCTTCCATTGCTTTTTTAGCAAATGTTTTAAGTTGTTCTTCATTATACGCAATTTCCATTGCTCTTCCACCCAGAACATACGAAGGTCTAACCAATATCGGATACCCAATTTTTTTTGCTATTTCTAATGTTGTGTCTGTAGAATTAGCAAATCCGTTAAGAGGTTGAGTAATTTTTAGTTCATTAAGAGATAAACTAAATCTATCTCTGTCTTCAGCTAAATCGATTGCCTCAGTAGCTGTACCTAAAATTTTTAAACCAGCATCTTCTATCTCTTTTGCGATTTTCAATGGAGTTTGTCCACCAAACTGCACATAAACTCCAAGAACATTACCGCTTTCTGATTCTTTATTGTAAATTTCAATAACACTTTCTGCTGTAAGTGGCTCAAAATATAATCTATCAGCTGTATCATAATCTGTTGAAACAGTTTCTGGATTACAATTGATCATAATAGTTTCAATACCCTTTTCTTTCAAAGCATAAACAGCATGTACACAACAATAATCAAATTCAATTCCTTGACCTATTCTGTTAGGACCACCACCCAAAATAATAACTTTGTCTTTATTTGAAGGATTTGCTTCACAGTAAGGTTTGTTTTCAAAATTCCAATCATAAGAAGAATAAAGGTATGGTGTTTCAGATTCAAATTCTCCAGCACAAGTATCAACCAATCTGAATACAGGTTTAATATTTTTTTTATTTCTTATACTTCTTATTGCCTTTTCTGATTTTCCAGATAAATTTGCAATTTTTTTATCACTAAAACCATGTTTTTTTGCATACAATAATAGCTCTGGACTTAATAATTTTTCAGATAAAAGATTTTCAATATTGATTATTAAATCAAGTTGATTAATAAACCATGGATCATAATTAGTAATATTATTAATTTCTTTAATAGATTTCCCTAAACGGAGTGCTTGTCCAATTATTAGTAATCTTTGCGATGATTGTTTTCTTAGTTCATCAACAATATTTTCTTTTGACAATTTAATATTTTTTGGAATATCTAATCCGTCTAGATCATATTCAAGCGAACTAAAACCTTTTTGAAGAGATTCAACAAAAGATCTGCCAATACTCATTGTTTCCCCAACAGATTTCATCGATGTTGTTAAATTCGAATCAGCTCCTGAAAATTTTTCAAATGTAAATCTTGGTATTTTAGTTACCACATAATCTATTGTTGGTTCAAAACTTGCTGGCGTTGTTTGTGTTATATCATTTTTTAACTCATCTAAAGAGTAGCCAACTGCAAGTTTAGCTGCAATTTTAGCAATAGGGAATCCAGTTGCTTTTGAAGCTAAGGCAGAAGATCTGCTGACTCTTGGATTCATTTCTATTACATTGATTTCTCCATTTTTTGGATTAATCGCGAATTGAACATTTGAACCACCTGTGTCTACCCCAATCTTTCTTAACACTTTGATACTTGCATTTCTAAGTGATTGATATTCTTTATCAGTTAATGTTAAGGCTGGTGCAACAGTGATACTGTCTCCAGTATGAACCCCCATTGGATCAACATTTTCTATTGAACAAACAATAATACAATTATCTTTACTGTCTCTTACTACTTCCATTTCAAATTCTTTCCAACCTGCAACTGATTTTTCAATTAGTATTTGACTTGTAGGACTGGCACTTAGACCTCTTTTTGTCATTTCTTCAAATTCTGATTCAGTATACGCAACTCCCCCTCCAGTTCCACCAAGCGTAAAACTAGGCCTAATAACTAAAGGAAGTTTCAGGTTATTTTTTATTGTTTTTGCATCATGAATATTTTTAACAATGATACTTTTAGGACAAATTAATCCAATTTCTCTCATTGCATCTTTAAATTTTTGCCTATCTTCTGCGAGCTCAATTGCTTCGGGGTTAGCTCCAATCATTTGTACTTTATATTTTGCCAATACTCCTGAATTAAATAATTCAATTGAAACATTTAAAGCTGTTTGCCCACCCATTGTAGGAAGTAAGGCATCTGGTTTTTCTATTTTTATTATTTCCTCTACAAAATTTTTAGTAATTGGTTCAATGTAAGTTTGATTAGCTAATTCAGGATCAGTCATAATTGTTGCTGGATTAGAATTGATTAAAACAACATCGTAACCTTCATCTCTTAGTGATTTACATGCTTGAGCCCCAGAATAATCAAACTCACATGCTTGTCCAATAACTATAGGCCCAGCTCCAATAACTAATATTTTATTTATATCAGTTCTTTTAGGCATATTTGTTAATCAAATAATAAAAATCATCAAAAAGATATTTGCTATCATGAGGGCCTGGACTAGATTCTGGATGATACTGAACGCTAAAAATAGGTAGAAATTTATGTTTAATACCTTCATTGGATCCATCAAACAAGGAAATGTGAGTTTCAATAATTTGATCAGAAAAAGAATTTCTATCAACTTCAAAACCATGATTTTGAGAAGTGATTTCAACTTTACTATTTATTATATTTTTGACAGGATGATTTGCACCTCTATGACCTTGAAACATTTTCTTAGTCTTAGCATTAAACGCAATGCTTAAAATTTGATGTCCTAGACAAATTCCAAAAATTGGAATTTTTAATTTTATAAGATCTCTAATTGTTGAGAGCACTATTTCACAAGTGGCGTAAGGATCTCCAGGTCCATTTGATAAAAATATACCTTTTGGTTTTTTTTTCATTATCTCATCAATTGAACAAGATGAATTCAAAACTGTAGGTTTAAAATTATAATTTCTTAAACTTCTAAGAATATTATGCTTAATTCCAAAATCAATACACACAATAGGATATTCTTTGTAATTGCTTTTTAAGTTTTTACTAGATTGCCAAATATTTTCATTCCATTCATATTCATTTTTTGTTGAAACTAATGAAGCTAAATCTAGATTTTCTAATCCTTGCCAGTTTGTAACTTGATTTTTTAAAGATTTTAATTTACTTTTATCGGTACCAAAGTGAACTATTGCAGCTTTTATCGCCCCTTCTTTTGCAAGTTTTTTAGTTAAATATCGTGTATCAAGATTGTATATACATGGAATTTGTTTTTCATTAAAAAAAAAGTCCAAACTTTTTTCTCCGCGCCAACTTGAAAAAGCTGACAATCTTTGATTAATTATGCATCCTTCTGCATAAATTTTTTTAGACTCCAAATCATTTGAGTTTGTACCTACAATGCCAATGTGTGGAAAAGTGAATGTTATAATTTGTTTTGCATAGGAAGGATCAGTTAAGGTTTCTTGGTATCCAGTTTGAGAAGTATTGAAACAAAGTTCAGCTATTGCTGATTTTTTAGGGCCTAAACCCTGTCCCCATAAAATCTCTCCATTCTCTAAAATTAAAGCAGCTGAAGGTTGACGTAGGTGTGAGGTTTTATTAGACTCATTCAGCATTTTATGTGAAGCAAAATGAGGGTTTAGTAGGCATTTTAAAAACCTTAGTCAAGGATTAGTTGAAAATATTAGTAACAGTTATATTAGTGATCTGTAGTATATAAATTCGATTCTAAGGGGATATAGTTTATGAGCATAAGAAGTGACATAGAAAAAAATTATCAACAATCAATTAGAGACAAAAAATCAGATATTACTAATACATTGAGATTAATTAAAAGCGCTATAAAGGACAAAGATATTGTTGCTCGTTCAACTGGAAATAATAATGGTATTTCCGATCAAGAAATCTTAGGTCTTTTGCAAAATCTTGTAAAGCAACGTAAGGATTCAATAGAATCTTTTAAAACTGCTAACAGACAAGATTTAATTGAAAACGAGGAAGCAGAAATAGAAATAATTAAAATTTATTTACCTGAACAAAAAAACGAAGAAGAAATTAGTTTAATAATTGAAGATTTAATTAGATCTAATAATTTGAGTTCAATAAAAGATATGGGTAAATTAATGGGTATTATGAAAAACAAGTATTCCGGAGAAATTGATATGGGTTTAGTTGGTAAAGTTGCAAAATTAAAACTAGGGGATTAATGGCTTTTACTAAACATGATCTCGAGGCTATAAAGTCTAAAATTCAACTATCAACAGAAATAGAAAAGAAAACTAAAATTATTAAAAAAGGTAAAGATTTTTGGTGTTGTTGCCTTTTTCACAAAGAAAAGACAGCTTCCTGTAAAATAAATAACGATATTGGATCATATTATTGTTTTGGTTGCGGTGCAAAGGGTGATATATTTTCATTATATACTGATTTATTCAATTATACTTTTTTAGACGCAGTTAAGGAGTTGGCACAAAAAGCTGGTATTCAAATTAATTTTGAGAATAAAGAATACTCACCTCAGCAAGATAATGTTTATAAAATATTAGAACTATCAACCCAATGGTTTCAAGAAAATTTAAAGGTTGAAGGTAACGAATGTAAAAAATATTTGATAAAAAGATCACTTAGTGAAGATACTATAAATACTTTTCGCTTGGGTTATTCTTATAATGCTAAAACTTCATTATATGATTATTTAAAAAGTAATTCTTTACAAGATGATGAAATTATAAAAAGTAATGTTGTAAAAATTGATAAAAATAAAAAAATAAAAGATTTTTTTTACAAAAGATTAATATTTCCTATAACTAATTTACAAGATAGAGTTGTAGGATTTGGTGCTAGAGCTTTAGATAATTCTAAGCCAAAGTATATCAATTCTCCAGAAAGTAATTTTTTTAGAAAAAGAAATTTACTTTATAATTTACAAGAGGCAAAGAAAATTGCGAGACAGAAAAAAAATTTATTAGTTTGTGAAGGTTATATGGATGTAATATCTTTATATCAAAAAGGAATTAAAAGTGTAGTTGCTCCTCTAGGAACTTCTTTTACTGAAGATCAACTTTTATTATCATGGAGATATGTAGATAAGCCAACAATTATGTTTGATGGGGATAATGCAGGTATTAAAGCTTCTTATAAAGCAGCAATTATGTCTTTACCTCATTTAATTCCAGATAAATTTTTGCAATTTATTAAGTTGCCAATGAATTTAGATCCTGACAGTTATTTAAATTTACATGGTTCTAAAAGTATGATCAATTTGTTAAGAAATCCAATAACACTTGTAAATTTTATATTTAATGAATCTAGTAAAGCAATTCAATTAAATAACGCAGAGCAAAAAATTTCATATGATAAATATCTTGATGATTTAGTAGGAACTGTTAAGAATAAAAAAATTCAGTATTTTTATAAAAGCGAATTTAAAACTTTATTTTTTAAAAAATTAAAACAAAAAACTAATAAATCGATTGGATTAAACTTGGCAACTGATCTTAACGTATTAAAACAAAAACAAATTTTTTCTTTTTTAGCAACATTAATTAATCATATTGAAATTAGAACCGAGTTATTAGCTAGTCTTGAAAATTCTTTTTTTCTAAGTGAAGATCATAATCGTATTTTAAAATTACTAAAAAAACCAGAATATATAGAAAAAAAATCAGATGACTTATTGGAAATTTTCAGCCAATCGCAGTATAGCGAAATAATTGAAAGTATAATTGATAAGGGTATTTATCAATTATTCCCATATTCAAGCCCTAAATTTGATCCCCAAAATGCACTTGTTGAAGCAAAAGAATCTATAAAAAATCTTAATACAAGGCTTTCAAATTTGAAAAAAATAAATAAAAGCCTAAATAACTTTGAAAGTGAGATTAGTTCTCTTAATTGGGAGGAACTTCAGAGAATTGGTATGGAAATTCAAAACAATAAAAGCGATATTTAAAATGGCTAAAAAAAAACAAATATTAAAGAAAAAAACAATCAAAAGAAAAGCAAATGCAAAAAAAACTGTTAAGAAAAAATCAATTATAGTAAAAAATAAATCAAAAAAAAATAAGGCATTATCTAAAAAATCTAAAAAGAAAAATTTAAAAAAAATTGATAACAAAAAAAATACCAAAAATAAAAATATCACTCATAGAAAAACAAAAAAAACAAAAAAAATAAAAAAAACAAAAAAAATAAAAAAACAAATAATATTTGATAATTATATTGAAGATATAATAGCAAAATTGCTTAATAAACATAAAATTGATGGAATATATACGCCAAAAATTATTGAGAAAGCAGTACCTAAAAAATTTAGGAATAATGAAAATGTAGAAAAAATTACAAAAGTTTTTAAAACAACTGGTATTTCAATAATTTCTGAAGAGGAAGCATCAGCATTAATTAAGGCAGCAAAAGAAGATAAGAAAAAATCTGATGATGAAAGTGGTGAAGAAGGAAAAAAACAAACCGGGAAAACAGATGATCCTGTTCGTTTATATCTTCGTGATATGGGGGCTGTTGAACTCCTAAGTAGAGAAGGTGAAATAGCAATTGCTAAAAGAATTGAAGCAGGCAGAGAAAAAATGATTGGAGCAATTTGTGAAAGTCCAATGACAATACGTTCAATAATTAATTGGAAAGAATCAATAAAAGAAGGAACTATGTTATTGAGAGATATTGTAGATTTGGAAGCAACTTATGATATGTCAGATATTAGTGAATCAAAAATTGATGAAACATTTCAAATTATTGAAGGATCTGTTAAGCAAAAAGATAGTAGCAAGGTAGAAAAAGAATCATCTGAAGATAAAAAAAGTGATGAAGAAGAAAATCAAAATTCTGACGACGACGATGATAATTTGAATGTATCTTTAGCTGCTTTAGAAGAAAAACTCAAACCTAAGGTTTTAAAAGATTTTGATGAAATAACAAAACTTTTCAAAAAGTTACAAAAACATAGTCAAGATTTAATTAACACCAACAAAAAAAACGATACCAACTATTTGAATATTGAAAAAAAATATAAAAAAATTCAA
Organism: Alphaproteobacteria bacterium MarineAlpha5_Bin5; assembly: GCA_002938205.1. GTDB lineage: Bacteria > Pseudomonadota > Alphaproteobacteria > HIMB59 > CACPNW01. The sequence goes on along the minus strand of PTKZ01000008.1, from coordinate 24,888 downwards.
AAAGAAATGGTTGCCGCGATGAAAGAAGTTCATTTTAATTCTACAACCATCGAAGCTTTAATGGAATCATTATACGAATTAAATAAAAAGTTATTAGTTCGAGAGGGAAGAATGCTTAGAATTGCAATGAATGAAGGCGTTAAAAGAGAATCTTTTATAGAACATTATCTAAATTTTAATTTTGAAAAAAATTGGATACAAACATTACTATCTCTTAAAGATAAAAATTGGGAAAAATTTATTAATAAAAACCATATTGAAATTAATAAATTGATTGAAGAAATAAAAGAAATACAAGTTGCCTCCGAATTACCACTAGTAGAATTTAGACGTATAGTAGGTACTGTACAGCAGGGAGAAAGATCAGCAAATAGAGCTAAAAAAGAAATGATAGAATCAAACTTAAGATTAGTTATTTCAATAGCTAAAAAATATACAAATCGAGGTTTGCAATTCCTTGATTTAATTCAAGAGGGAAACATTGGTTTAATGAAAGCTGTAGATAAATTTGAATACAGAAGAGGTTATAAATTTTCCACTTATGCAACTTGGTGGATTAGACAAGCTATAACTCGATCTATTGCTGATCAGGCTAGAACAATTAGAATACCAGTTCATATGATTGAAACAATAAATAAAATTGTTCGTACAACACGTCAAATTATGGCTGAAATAGGAAGAGAGCCCACTCCAAATGAACTAGCTGAAAGATTGCATATGCCATTGGATAAAGTAAAAAAAGTTCTCAAAATTGCAAAAGAACCAATTAGCTTAGAAACACCTGTAGGTGATGAGGAAGATAGTTCACTAGGTGATTTCATTGAAGATAAGAATGCTTTAGTGCCTATTGACGCTGCTGTTAAAAGTTCTCTTAGAGATACAACTACGCGTATTCTCTCATCTCTTACTCCTAGAGAGGAGAGGGTATTAAGAATGCGATTTGGTATTGGTATGAATAGTGACCATACTTTGGAGGAAGTAGGTCAACAGTTTAGTGTTACTAGAGAAAGAATTAGACAAATAGAGGCAAAAGCACTTCGTAAGTTAAAACATCCAACTAGAGCAAGAAAGTTAAAAACTTTTTTGGATGAGTAATGAAGCTGACGCTTCTAGGAACTGGTTGTCCAAAAGTTGATCATAGACGCTTTGGTCCTTCGAATTTAATTTCTACTAAAAAAACAAAAATATTAGTTGATTGCGGATCAGGTATTACTCAACGTCTTGAAGAAATTAAAATTTCAACTGCTACAATTGATGCATTATTTTTAACCCATCTTCACTCAGACCATGTAGTTGATTTGTACCAACTAATAATCTCTTCTTGGCATTCTTATCGAGTCAAACCATGGATTATTTATGGTCCAGTTGGTACAAAAAAATTTGTAAAAAAAATCATGCATGCATGGCAAGATGAAAGAAATCAAAGAATAAAATATGAATTAAGATCCTCAATTCAAGCATTTAATGTAAAAGTTAAAGAGTTTAAAAATTTTGGAAACATAAAAATAAAAGATATTAAAATCCAATATTTTGAAGTTGATCATAAGCCGGTTAAATATGCTTTTGGTTTTAATTTTTTTAATAAAAATAAAAAATTAACAATAAGTGGCGACACAAGACCTTGTGATAATTTGATGAAATATGCACAAAAAGCAGATGTGTTGTTACATGAAGTTTATATTGATGAAGAAATGAAAAAAATTGAATTTTCTGAAATGAGATCAATTAAAACAATCCATAATGTAAAAGACTATCACACACCTTCATATATAGTTGGAAAAATTGCTAAAATTTCAAGATGTAAAAAACTAGTTTTAACTCACTTTGTTCCAACTAGTTTTAATGAAAAAAATCTAAAAAAAATTGTAAAAAAAGATTATGGCAAAAATCCAATTATTGGAAAAGATCTTTTAACAATTAAATTATAATTGTGATAACTTATTAATGACTAAGCTTACAATAATTGGTGCAGGTAGTGCAGTTTTTACAAAAAATATTGTAACAGATTTATTATCCTTAGAAGTATTCAAAAATATGGAAATTGCACTTCATGACATTGATCCTTTAAGACTAAAAGCATCTCACGAATTATTAAAAGTAATATCAGACAAATTAAATGCATCACCTAAAATTACTTCCCATACAAACAGACGTGATTCATTGATTGGATCTGATTTTGTACAAACAACTATTCAGGTTGGAGGGTACAAACCCTCTACAGTAATAGACTTTGAAATACCAAGCAAATATGGTTTAAAACAAACCATTGCTGATACACTTGGTATTGGAGGTATCATGAGAGGACTGAGAACTATACCTGCTTTACTTGATATATCAAAAGACATTCTTGAAATTTGCCCTAATGCAATTTGGCTACAATACGTCAATCCAATGTGCGCAAATATGATTGCTGTAAATAATTCTTTTCCAGAGATTAAATCACTTGGTTTATGTCATTCAGTGCAGGGTACTGCTGAAATGTTGGCAAAAGATTTGGGTGAAAACATTCAAGATATTGATTATCTTTGCGTTGGAATTAATCATATGGCTTTTTATCAAAAATTTGAGAAAAAAATAAATGGAAGCAAAAATGAAGATTTATATCCAAGATTAAAAGATCTTGCAGATAAGATTGTTAATGATGAAAAATTATCATCTAGAAGTGAAGAGGCTACTTCTTATTCTCAAAAAGTACTTCATGAGAAAGTAAGGTATGAAATCTTAAGACGTTTTGGTTATTTTGTAACAGAGTCGAGTGAACACTTTGCTGAATATGTTCCTTGGTTTATTAAACAAAATAGGCAAGACATTATTGACAAATACAAAATACCAATTGAGGAATATATTGATCGATGTAAAATCAGCATTAAACTTTGGGAAAAATTAGAAAAAGATATGACACCAATTTACAATCAGCCTCTTAAAAGAAGCAATGAATATGCATCCTATATAATTGATGGTATTGTTAATAATAATGAAGTTACTATTAATGCAAATGTTATGAACAAAGGTTACATTGATAATTTGCCTTCTAATTGTTGTGTGGAGGTTCCTTGTATTATTAACACTAATGGATATAATCCTCAAAAATTTGGCAAATTACCTGAGCACTTAGCAGCTTTAATGCGGACAAATATTAATGTTCAAATTTTAATTGCAGAAGCTGCTATCACAAAAAAAAGAGAACATATCTATCATGCAGCTCTATTAGATCCATTAACAGCAGCAAATCTTACAATTGATGAAATTTATAAAATGGTTGATGAAATGATTGAGGCACATGGAAGTTATCTGCCTAAATATAATTGATGACAAAATTAGTAGTAAAATCAAATGATGGAAGGGAATATGAAGTTGTAGATCCAAATAGATTTTATAAACATTTAAATGATTATCATTCACAGGATAAAAAAGCTGATAACAGTATTCATGAAGAAAATGGATTTTATTTTACTGTAACACCTGTTTTTTTTGATTTAGTATAAAATTGGATAAAACAAAATAATTAATAATTGAAACTTTAGAAATTGGCATATATTAGCATGAATTCTGGGGCCCTTAGCTCAGTTGGTTAGAGCGCTCCGCTCATAACGGAGTGGTCCGAGGTTCAAGTCCTCGAGGGCCCACCAATTAGCACTTTTCTATATATTGACAGTTTATTTACCGTAATTGAGTAATATGGTTTGCAATTTATTCTTATCTTGTTAATTAAATTTATCTATTTTTTAAGGAGGAGATAATGAAAAAATTATTAATGTTAATAATTTTATTTACCTCAACAGTTGTTTCTGCTGGAACATTGGTTGTAAATTCAAATCAATCAGGTGAATCTTCTAAAGCTGCATTTGACGCATATGTTGATGCTTTTAGAGCAGCACATCCAGAAGTAACAGTTGTTGTAAATGAATTTGAACATGAGGCTTATAAAACAGCAATTAGAAACTTTTTAACTGCAGAAGCGCCAGATGTTGCAATTTGGTTTGCTGGAAACAGAATGAAGTTTTTTGTTGATCAAGATTTATTTCAAGATGTAAGTGATGTTTGGGCTGACGCAGGTCTGAATGATTCAATGGCATCAACTAAAGGAGCCTTAACTGTTGAAGGAAAACAATATGGTGTTCCTTGGGGCTATTACCAATGGGGCGTTTATTATAGAAAAGATCTTTTTGACAACTTAGGTTTAAATGTTCCTAGAAATTGGGAAGAATTTAAATGGGTTTGTGCAATGCTTAAAAAAAATGGCATTACTCCAATCACAATAGGAACCAAATATCTTTGGACAGCTGGTGGATGGTTTGATTATCTTAACTTAAGGATTAATGGATATCAATTCCATATGGATTTAACAGCTGGTAAAGTTAGTTTCGAAGATCCAAGATTAGATGCAGTATTTGATCATTGGAGAGAATTAATTGATCCAGGATATTTCCTTGAAGATCATGCTTCATTTTCATGGCAGGACGCGCAAGCTCCTCAAATCAATGGTGAAGCAGCAATGTATCTTATTGGAAACTTTTATGTTCCAACATTAGAGAGTGCTGGCGTTGTAGACAAAATGGATTTTTTCCAATTCCCTACAATAATTAATGGAGTGGGAGTAGCAGAAGATGCTCCAACTGACACAATGCATATTCCAAGTGGAGCTAAAAATGTTGAGGATGCAAAAAAATTCTTAGCATTTATGTCTAATGCTGAAGCTGCGACTAACTGGGCTAAAATGGCTGGAATGTTAAGTCCAAATAAAAATGCAGATAAACCAGAAAATAGATTCTCTGTAATGGGAGCAAAAATGCTTGCAGCAGCTGATGATATTGCTCAATTCTGGGATCGTGATGCTAATCCTGATATGGCAAGTGCTTCTATGGAAGGCTTCCAAGAATTTATGGTTAAGCCTGATCGTGAAGATAAAATTCGTGCTCGACTAGAAAAAGAAAGAGAACGTATACACGGTTCATTATAATTTTTTCTTTTAGAGGCGGATTTTATTCCGCCTCTAAAAAATAAATGTATTTTAAAATCATAAAATGACTTTTTGGGAACGTAATCAATTAAAGTTAGCACCTTTTTTATTTCTAGCTCCTGCAGTTTTAGTTTTTTTAATTTATGTAATTTATCCGATTTTTGATTCAATTTGGGTAAGTTTTCATGAATGGAACGGTATGGATAAAACAGTACTTAAGGAAGACGGAAGTCCCAAAAACTGGAAATGGGTTGGGTTAAAACACTACATAACTCTTTTTACAGATGATGACGAATTTTATGTTTCATTATTCAACAATATTAGATGGTTGATTTTTAGCCTTTTAGCTATCCCAATTGGTTTATTTTTAGCTTTATTTGTAAATCAAAAAATTACTGGAATGAGATATATAAAATCTCTATTTTATTTTCCTTTTGTAATTAATGCTGTTGTAATAGGGGTAATCTTTACTTGGTTTTATAATCCAAAATATGGAGCGTTAACTTTAGTATTAGGTTTATTTGGATTAGATCCAATTCCATTCCTAGCTGATGAGAACTTAGCCACTTACGGTATTATTATTGCTTCTTTCTTCCCAGGAATTGCTTACACAATGATTTTATATATTACTGGCTTAACTGGAGTTAATAGGGAGATGATTGAAGCTGGCAGAATAGATGGAGCTTCAGGTTTTACTATGTTGTGGCATGTTATTTTGCCGCAATTAAGGCCAGCTACTTTAATAGCAGTAGTAGTAACTATTGTAGGAGCGCTTAGAAGTTTTGATTTAATAGCTGTAATGACTGCTGGTGGACCATGGGGAAGCTCTGAGGTTTTGGCTTATAAAATGTATCAAGAAGCTTTATTTAATTACAGAATGGGATACGGAGCAGCCATAGCAACTATATTATTTTTTATTATGGATATTTATATTGCTTGGTTTTTATACAGATTATTCAAAAGCGAAAGATCAGAAAAATAATGTTTCCAACTCCAATTCAAAATTATTCACTCAAAGTTAATGTAGCTTACAGATTATTGCTTTTATTGACTCTTGTAGTTTGGTTATTACCTTTAATTGCAGTTATGCTAACATCAATTAGAACTTTTGATGATGTGCTTGCAGGAAATTATTGGACCTTTCCTGAAGAAACTGCTTTGATATCAAATTATTCCCGAGTCTTTGAAGGCGGAAAAATGGGTAGATTTTTTTTGAATAGTTTAATTATTACTTTACCTACAGTAATTGGGACTTTATTTCTAAGTTCTTTGGCAGGTTATTCATTAGCAATGCATCGATTTAAATTAAATTTATTAGTATTTGCAATGTTTATAGCAGGTAACTTTGTGCCATTTCAAATTCTAATGATACCTGTAAGAAATATATCAATTGAAATGGGCATGTATAATACGCATATTGGCTTAATTATATTTCATATTGCTTTTCAAACTGGTTTTTGTACTTTCTTTTTGAGAAACTTTATAAAAGAACTACCTTTTGAGTTGATTGAAGCTGCTAGAGCAGATGGTGCAACTGAATGGACAATTTATAGAAAAATTATTTTACCATTAATTATTCCAGCATTAGCTGCACTAGGAGTTTTAGAGTTTACATTTATTTGGAATGATTATTTTTGGGCACTTGTTTTAACTCAAGGAGATTCAGTAAAACCTATAACAGTAGGATTAGATGTTTTAAGAGGGCAGTGGACAACAAGTTGGAACTTAGTTTCGGCTGGATCAGTAGTTGCTGCGTTACCACCAGTAATTATGTTTTTTATATTGCAAAGACAATTTATTCATGGCTTAACTTTTGGAGCTGTTAAAGGATAAAAATATAAGAATCACTTGTAATGGATTATAATAGTATTTAAGAAGAAATAATTTTTTATGTCAGAATTAAATCAAATAGCTTTAAAAATAGTTTCCAATGAAAAGGGAATTTTAGCTGCTGATGAAAGCACACCTTCCATGGATAAAAAATTTAATGCTATTGGAATCGAATCTTCTCCTGAAAATAGGCTAAAATATAGGGAAATTTTATTTTCTGCAGCAGGAATGAAAGATTATATAGGTGGTGTAATTTTATTTGAAGAAACACTAAATCAAATTTCTAGTTCCGGTTTGCCAATCCCTCGATTAATTGAAAATCAAGGAACAGTTATAGGCATAAAAGTTGATACAGGTTTGAAAAAAAATCCAGATTCACCTGAGGAAAATATAACATCTGGTTTTGAAGGTTTAGAGGAAAGATTAAATAAATCTTATAATATTGGAGCTAGGTTTACTAAATGGAGAGCTTTAATAAAAATTTCAGATAAATATCCATCTGAAGTAGCTATTAAATCTAATGCAATCGATTTAGCTAAATATGCTTCTATTGTTCAAAAATCTAACATGGTACCTATTGTTGAACCAGAAGTGTTAATGGAAGGCGATCATGATATTAATAAATGTTATGACATAACTGCGAGCTTATTATCTGAATGTTTTAGCCAGTTAAAACTCCAGGATGTTGATTTAAGTGGAATAATATTAAAACCTAATATGGTTGTACCTGGTATAGATTGTAAAAATCAAAGTTCAACTAATGAAATTGCTAAAATGACTTTTAATTGTTTAACAGATAATGTTCCAAGTGAAGTACCTGGCATAGCTTTTTTATCTGGAGGTCAATCAGAAATTGAATCAACTCGTAATCTTAATGAAATTAACAAAATAAATAATACTGCTTTCATTTTTACTTATTCTTATGGCAGAGCTCTTCAACAAAGTGCATTAAATTATTGGGGTAAGAATCCAGAAGATGTAAATAATATTCAAAAAATATTTAATCATAGAGCTAAAATGAACAGCCTATCAACATCCGGTAAATGGGCAGAAGATATAGATAAAATAGATATATAATTTAATGCCACCTGTTCGTTGGGGGATTATTGGCCCAGGTAGCATTGCCCATAATTTTGCAGATGCTTTAAAAGAATCTTACTCAGGAAAATTACAAGCTATTGCAAGTTTAAATAGTCAAAGAAGAGAAGAGTTTGGTAATAAATATAAAATTGAAAATCACTTTAGGTTTAAAACTTATGAAGAGCTTTTAAATTCAAGCGATGTTGATGCTGTTTATATTTCTACCCCTCACACCTTACATGCTGAACTATCCATTAAAGCTGCAGGAAAAGGAAAGCATATTTTATGCGAAAAACCTGCTGCAGTTAATTTATTAGAAGGACAAAAAGTAATCAATTCTGTTAGAGAAGCAGGTGTTTTCTATGTTGAGGGATTTATGTATCGTTGTCATCCTCAAATACCAGCTTTATTAAAATTAATTAAAGATAACAAGATTGGCAAAATTAATAAAATAATATCTTCATTCGGTTTTGACATGAAAAAAATAATTCCAAATTCAAGATTATTTGATAAAAATCTAGCCGGAGGAGCAATATTAGATGTAGGTTTATACCCCATTTCATTTTCTCGGTTAATTGCTGGAGTTGCAACTGGTAAAAAGTTTTTAAACCCTATTGAAATTGATGCAGAAGCTAGGATAGGGGAAACAGGTGTTGATGAAATAGCTACAGCTAATCTAAGATTTGATAATAATATCACCGCAAAAGTATCGACAGCAATCCTTAAAAATATGAAAAATAATTCAATAATTGAAGGTAGTGAAGGGTATATTGAATTAGATCAACCATGGGCACCAGGTAGGGACAGTGGTCCTTATCATAGTAAAATAAAAATAAATATTAAAGGAAAAGAAGAGATATTAGAATTTAAAGGTCCTGAACATCTATTCTTTTTTGAAGCAGAATTATCTAGTCAAACTATATTGAAAGAAAGATTAGAAGTTCCTCATCCAGGTATGACATGGGAAGACACATTAGGTAATTTAAAAGTTTTAGATGAATGGCGAAAAAAAATAGGATATTTTTTGCCTCAAGATATTAATTAACATGAAATATGATTTAATTCAGGGATTAGATAAAAAAATATCAAAACTTATAATGGGTAATGATAATCAAACTGATTTTGATGAAGCTGCAAAATTGTGGGATCATTGGATAGAAGTAGGAGGTAATGCATTTGATAATGCTCATATTTATGGAGATGGATCAATGGAAGCACTTTTAGGAAAATGGCATCGAAAAAGAAATAACTTAGATGAGATTGTTATTATAGCTAAAGGAGCCCATACTCCAAATTGTGATCCCAAAGGTTTGTCACAACAATTAACAGAGTCCCTTGATCGATTACAAATGGAATCTGCGGATATTTATATTATGCATCGTGATAATCTTGAGATACCAGTTGATGAATTTGTTGATGCATTAAATGAAGAAAAAAATAAAGGCAGGGTAAAAATCTTTGGTGGATCAAATTGGACACTAGAACGCTTTGAAGAAGCTAATAAATGGGCTGAAGAAAATAATAAAACTAAACTAAATATACTCAATAACAATTTAGCTTTATGTAAAATGATTAACCCTTTGTGGAATGGATGTATATCTTCTAATGATGATAAAATTTTACATTACTTAGAAGAAACACAAACGGCTCATTTATCTTGGTCAAGTCAAGGAAGAGGTTATTTTCTTCAAGATGATGTTACGCAAAAAATTGAAGATAAGATTACTTCAGATGAGTCTTCATGGAGAAAACCTGGAGAACATTCAAGTGGTCCCCTGAGTTGTTTTGATAGTGAAGATAATAGAGAAAGAAAAAAAAGAGTTTTTGAATTAGCTCAAAAAAAAGGAGCTGAGAGTCAAAATATAGCAGGTGCCTGGCCTATCCATATGAAATTCCCTTCTTTTGCTCTTATAGGTCCTAGAATTATTGAAGAGTTGGATTCAAGTCTAAAAAATTTGGAAGTCGAATTAACTGAAGAAGAAGTTAATTGTTTAAATTTACAAAAATAGGAGTAGTTATGAATAAAAATCAGATATCTTTACAAGTTTATACTGCTAGAAATTTTAAACCCTATGAGGATATATTTAAATTTTTATCTGAAAGTGGTTTAGAAAATGTAGAATTATTTGAAGTTGAGGCATTTGATGAAACTAAAGATTTATTAGAAAAATATAATTTAACAGCAAAATCTTCCCATATAGGTTTTGATACACTGAAAGATACGAAGAAAATTATTTCAAGTTTACAAAAATTAAATGTAAAGCATGCAATTATACCATGCCCTGTAGGTAAACCAGGAGGAAAATTTGAAGCTATTTTTGATAAAAATGAAGAAGAATGGAATGAATTTGGTAAAGAAATATCTTCTTATGTAAACGTTTTTGAAGATAATGGTATGACACTTGGTTATCATAATCATGCGTTCGAATTTAATAAACTTCCAAGTGGTAAGATGCCTATGGAGTGTATTTTAGATCATAATGAAAATTTAAAATATGAAATTGATCTTGGTTGGGTTGTGGCTGGTAAAGCTGATCCAATTTATTGGACAAAAAAATATGCTTCAAGAATTATTGCCTGTCATTTAAAAGATTTTTCTTCAGCAGATATGGATTTAATTGATCATAATTCACAATGTGCAGTTGGCGATGGCTTTATAGATTGGAGTTCTGTTTTAGAAGAAGTAAAGAAAACTGGTTGTGAAATATTTGCCTTAGAACATGATGATCCTAAAGATTATAAAGATTTTGTATTAAAATCAATTAACAATCTTACTAGTATTTAAAATGAAAATAGGAATAATTGGTTGTGGAAATATATCAGAGACATATTTCAAAAGTCAAAATTTATATAATAATTTTAATGTTGTTGCTTGTGCAGATATAAATTTAGAAGCAGCCAAAGTAAGTGCAGAAAAATTTGGAGTGCAAAATCAAACTGTAGAAGAGATATTAGAAAATAAAGATGTAGATTTAATTGTTAATTTAACAATTCCTTCAGCACATAAAGAAATCATATTAAAAACTTTACATTCAAATAAACATAGTTTCTCAGAAAAGCCACTAGCTATGAATTTTAAGGATGGATTGGAAATAAAAAATCTAGCAAATAATAAAGGTTTATATGTAGGTTGCGCTCCTGATACTTTTTTAGGTGCAGCAGGGCAAAAAGCAAAAGATTTAATTGAAAAAAATACTATTGGATCTCCCGTTCTTGGTTCTTTTAATATTATGTCACATGGAATGGAACACTGGCATCCAAATCCAGATTTTTTCTTTAAGCCTGGAGCGGGTCCAGTTTTTGATTTAGGTGTTTATTATATAACTCAACTTGTTAATTTACTTGGTCCAGTTAAGAGCATAATTTCTTCAAGTTCTACAGTTGAACAACAACGAACCATTACAAGTCAACCAAGAAGTGGTGAAAAAATTATTGTTGAAACACCGACCACTTTATTAGGTGTATTAGAATTCAAGGACAATACAAAGATTCAATATTTTTGTTCATGGGATGTTTGGAAACATATGCATACTTCCATTGAGATTTACGGTTCAGAAGGTTCAATAATTTTACCCGATCCTAACTTTTTTGGTGGTAATTTGTTAATTTCAAAGAAAGATTATAAATGGGAAACAGTTAATACTGAATCTATGATGTTAGGTATACCGAATCAAGATGATAATGGAGTTATACAAGCAAACTACAGAGGAATAGGTTTATCAGATATGATTTCAAGCATTAATAACAAAGAAGTACCTCGATGTTCTATAGAGCTTTCATTACATGTTTTAGAAATTATGGAAGGTATATTAACAGCTGCTGAAAATCAAAAAACTTATATTCTTAAGTCAAGTTGTAATCAGCCTAAGTTATTGACGGAATCTGAAATTAGCAAATTAAAAGTTAATTAATTAATAATTTTACTATAACTGATTTCATTTTGATCAGATAATTTTTTATTAAATTCTGAAAGGTTATAATCAACAGTTTTGAGCATAGAATTAAATTCTGATCTTTTAGTTTCAACAAGTGATATACCAGACAGAATCAAATCAATAACAAAATATCTTTCTTTATGTTTTAAGACCCTCCAGGTAACTAGTATATTGCCAGTATCTAGATTAATTTCCATATCTATGTAATTAACTTTATTTTTTTCATCATATCGTGCGTCAATCAATTTATATTCTTGATTTTTATATCCTTGCATTAAACCAGCTATGTTAAGGGCCAAATGTCTCTTAAATAATTCTATATATTCCTTTCGTTTTTCTTCACTAGCATTTTTATAACTTTTTTTTGCCACATGTATGGCAATGCTTTTGCCTGCAAAATTATTATTAATCGTTTGCTCAATTAATAAAAATCTATTTTCAGAAGGGAGATTTGGATCTTGATAAGCAATCAATATTTTATCAACTTCTGTTTTCAGCCAATTTGAAGCTTCACTACCTTGAGAATTAAATGAATAAAAAATAATGAGTACAAAACATACAGATATAAATGATTTCATTATTCAAATTCAATACTAATTAATGGCAAGGGAGTTAAATCACTATCATCAGTATTGTCAATAGCAGCTTTTCTATTTTGATAATAAGAACTTCTAACAGCTGCATAATAATCTAAAGAGTTATTTCTAAGGGCATTCACTTCATCTATAATTTTAGATCTTTGATCAATTGCATTTGTTGTAATTCTTGTAGTTACAAACCAAGCTTCACCTTCACTTGCTGCATAAGCATTAACTGGATCAGTAACCATAGTCATCAACATACCAGATGTATCACGAACATTAGATGGTCCAAAAAGGGGTAACACTATATAAAACCCATCCCCAACACCCCATGTTGCTAGAGTTTGTCCAAAATCTTCTTCTTTTTCTTCAAGACCTATTTTATCAGCTACGTCTATTAGGCCAAAAATACCTGCCGTTGTATTAACGACAAAACGCCCAGTTGATTCTGCTGCATTTTTTCCTTGTCCTTGTAAAAGTTGATTTACTACGACTAACGGCATTCTAAGATTACTTAAAAAATTACTTATCCCAGACTGAACAGGAGAAGGTAATTTTTTATATCCTTTAGCAACTGGTTCTAATATAATTTGATCAGCAGCATTATTAAAACTAAAGATAGCTCGATTTATTTTCTCAAAAGGATCATAAATTTCATCTTCAACTGTTGTTGTTTCAAAATCATCAGAATCAGCGCTTACCTGATCTGAAGCAGCAGCTAGTATTTGAAAGCTAAAAAGCGTTAAAAAAACAATAAAAATGATTTGATTGATTTTTTGCATTTTTTTTAAAATTTAATTTATTGCTTATATATTATTATATAATTAAAAAATTACTTAATAGTTAATTTATAGCATAAAAATGTCAGAAAAGTTGAATAATTATCTTGACTTACTTAATAAACAGCAAAGAGAAGCCGTTGAAAATATCTATGGCGCTACTCTTGTGCTTGCTGGAGCGGGTAGTGGTAAAACCAGGGTATTGACGTTTAAGCTATTGCATTTGTTAGCTAAAAAATTTGCTACTCCTAATCAGATTTTAGCAGTAACATTTACAAACAAAGCAGCATTAGAAATGAAGTCTAGAGTATCTGATATGCTTGAATTCCCTATCGATAAAATGTGGCTAGGAACGTTTCATTCATTATCATTGAAAATACTACGATCTCATTATGAAAAGGTAGGCCTTAAACGTAATTTTATAATTATTGATTCTGATGATCAACTTAAACTAATTAAACAAATTTGTGAGAGAGAAAAAATTGATACTAAAGAAATTTCACCAAAATATTTTGCTAGTTCGATTGATGGTTTAAAAAATAAAGGAATCATGCACAATGAAATGAAGGCAAATAAATATAGAAAATATGATTCAGAGATAAGAAAAATATATAAAATTTATCAAGAAGAGTTGCTTAGGCTAAACTGTGTCGATTTTGGTGATCTTATTCTATTCTGTATTAATCTTTTTAGAAATTATAATGAAGTACTTATATATTATCAAAAATTATTTAAATTTATTTTAGTAGATGAATATCAAGACATTAATTTAATTCAACAACGATGGTTAGAATATTTATATCATGGTAATAAAAATATATGTTGTGTTGGGGATGATGACCAATCCATATATTCATGGAGAGGTGCTGATGTTTCTAATTTACTTAATTTTGATAAGAATTTTTCTAATTCTTTAATAATTAGATTAGAACAAAACTATAGATCAACAAAAAATATTTTAAGTTGTGCATCTTCATTAATTAAAAAAAATAAAGGAAGGTATGGAAAAACTTTATGGAGTGACAATGAAGAGGGAGAAAAAATATTAATTAATGGATTTTGGGAAACAAAGCAGGAAGCGACTTTTGTTACTGATAAAATTGAATTTTTAATTAAAAAAAAGATATCTTTATCTGAAATAGCAATTTTATTTCGTGTTGCTGCTCATACCAGATCTTTTGAGGATAGATTAATATCAATAGGTTTACCTTATAAAATTATTGGAGGTTTAAGGTTTTATGAAAGAAAAGAAATTAAAGATATTATTGCTTATTTACGTTTAGTTAATAATCAATCAGACAATTTAGCTTTTGAAAGAATAATCAATGTTCCCAAAAGAGGCATTGGTAAGATGACATTAAATAAAATTAACATAATTTCTAGATCAAATAATATTTCATTATTTGAAGCAGCAAAAAAATATTTTTCAAATTCAAAAAATAAATTAGACAGTGAAATAAATGATTTTATACAGAATGTATTGAATTGGAAAAAGATAAAAGAAAATTTTGATCATATTGAATTAGCAAAAGTAATTTTAGAGGATTCTAAATATTTAGATTACTTAGAAAAAGAGCAAAAAAATTTAAAAAATCCAGAAAGTTTATCAAGAATTGATAACATTAATGAATTTTTAGAGAGTTTAAAGGAATTTGATAATTTGGAAGGTTTCCTTGAACACGTAGGTTTAGTTATGGAAAATATAACTAATACATCTGCTTCCACTATTAGCTTAATGACAATGCACGCAGCTAAAGGATTAGAATTTGATTATGTATTTTTAGCAGGATGGGAGGAAAGTGTTTTTCCAAGCCAAAGATCAATTGAGGAAATAGGAAATAAAGGTTTGGAAGAAGAAAGAAGATTAGCATATGTAGCTCTAACTAGAGCGAAAGAAAAAATTTTTATTACATATGTAAATCAAAATCGTTATTCTTATGCTTCTCACGATTATAATGTGCCTTCTCGTTTTATCAGTGAATTACCAAAAGAATTAATTGAATTAAATGATTCAAATTATTTTTCAGAAAACAATTTTTTAGACAAATTTATTGAAAATGAAAATATTTCCGATGATTATTTAACACCAGGTAGAAAGAGATTATTACAAAATAAAAAAGAACAAATAGATTGGGAAATTAATCAAGATTATAGTTTGTATGAAGAATTAAATAAAGGAGACAGAGTGTTTCATCAAAAATTTGGCTATGGCAAAATATTATACATTGAGGGTGACAAGGCTTCAGTAGATTTTGAAAAAGCAAGCAAAAAAACTGTATTTTTAAAGTATTTACATGTTAATTTTTAATTTTACTAATAAAATCTTTTTCTGATAATATATTTATTTTAAGTTTTTTTGCTTTGTCTATTTTTGATCCAGCTTTTTCACCGGCTATCAAATAATCTGTATTTTTACTTACACTTGATAAAATTTTTGCACCAACAGATTTAGACATATGTTTTGCCTCATCCCTTGATAAAGTTGTAAGTGTTCCAGTAAATACTAGATTTTTATTAGTAAAAAATTTTTTTATGAGTTTGTTTTTTGCATATTTTATCTCAACAAATCTTTTTAGCTCTTCCAATAATTGAACATTTTTTTGATATGAAAAAAACTCATTTATTGAAGCAATTGCTTTTGGACCAAGTCCATCAATATTAAAAAGATTTTCATTATTTATTTTTAATTTTAAAAAATTATCAATACTTTTGTATTCATTAGCAATAATTTCAGAATTTATTTCACCAATAAACCTAATTCCTAGAGAGTATATAAATTTATCAAATGTTATTTTTTTTGATTTTTCTATTGATTTAAGAAGATTATTAAATGATAAATCACCCCAACCATCTAGAGACACAATAGCTTTCTTATATTTATTTAATTTAAAAATATCCGAAATATTTTTTATGATTTTCAAGTCAAATAATTGCTTTGCTTGTTTTTCACCAAAACCATCAATGTTAAGGCCTTTTTTGCTTATGAAGTGAATGATTTGTCCAAGTTGTTGCGCATAACAGTTATATTTATTTGTACATCTCAATACTGCCTCCCCCTCTTCTTTTAATGTTTTGCTTTCACACACAGGACATTTATTTGGAGGTAATATTGCAACTTGTTTTATCTTATTTTTTTTTATTACTTTATTAATCTGCGGTATAACATCTCCGGCTCGTTGAATTTCAACTAAATCTCCAACTCCTATGTTTTTTTTATTTATTTCATCAAAATTATGTAATGTAGCATTAGCAATTAATACCCCGCCTAGATTAACTTTATTTAATCTTGCAACAGGTGTAATAGCTCCAGTTCTGCCTACTTGAAAATCTATTGAGTTAATAACTGTTCTTGCTTTTTCAGCTGAAAATTTTAATGCAATTGACCATCTCGGATTTTTTCCAACTACTCCTAATCTAATTTGATTTTCTATATTGTTTAATTTTATAACAAGTCCATCAATGTCATAGTCAAGTGTACTTCTTAAATCATTTATTTCATTGTAATAATGCATTATTAAATCAATTGAAGAAAATTTTTTTCTTAATATATTTGGGTAAATTCCCCATTTTTTTAAATTTTCATAATAATCAACGAGGGTATCAAAAACTTCTGTGCAATATCCTAATCCATGAGCTATAAATTTCAATGGTCTTGATTGACTAATTCTACTATCAAGTTGTCTTAAGCTTCCTGCTGCTGCGTTTCTTGGATTGGCAAATTTATCCGTGTCATTCAATTGATTGTTAAGATTTTCAAAATCTTTTTTTGTTAAATAAACTTCACCTCTGACTTCAATAATTTTAGGATAATCAAATTTTATTTGTTTAGGTATGTTTTTTATATGTAATATATTTTTTGATACATCTTCTCCTATATTACCATCTCCCCTAGTAGCGGCAGAAGTCAATTTACCATTTTCATATGTTAAATTTAATGATAAACCATCTATTTTAGGTTCACATAAATATTCAAGCTTTTCATCTTTTTTATAATTTAAAAATTTTTTAATTCTTTCATCAAATTCATAAATATCTTTTTCTTCAAATGCGTTGGGCAATGATAGCATTGAAGATTTATGTGTAATTTTTTTAAATTTGTTAAGAATTTTGCTACCTATTTGATTATTTGGACTATTTTTTAGTTTTAGTTCTGGATAATTTTTTTCTAATTCCTGATTTTCTTTTACTAATAAATCGTATTCTTTATCTGAAATAATTGGGTTATCTTTGTTGTGATAATAATAATTATGTTTTTTTATTAAAGAAGCTAATTGTTTTAATCTTTTGATAACATTTTTTTTATCATTATCTTTAGATTTCATGAATTATAATAAATTTTTAATTTTACTAATTATTCCCGTCTTATTTTTTTTATCAGAAAGAAGATTGTAACTTAATTCATACCACTTTGAATCGGGATAATTAAAACCAATTACCGCAGCTGTGTTTTTTGCTTCTTCAAACATTCCTATTGTATAATATATTTCTGTCATTCTGTATAAAGCCTCAGGTGTAAATTTTGTCATTGCAAAATCTTCTACTACAATTTTAAATCGATTTAGAGCAGCAGTGTGTTTTTCTTTTTTTTGATAAAACCTTCCTATACTCATATGTTTTGCAGCCATGTTGGATTTTACTAAGATTATTTTTTGATAACTATCTTTTGCATAATCACTATCAGGAAATCTGTTCAGTACTTCATTTAAACTTTGTAAAGCTAATACATTATTTCTACCATCTAAATCTTCATGATTAATTTGCTCATAATAACAGATAGCTTTCATATAATATACATAATCAATATTTTTTAACGAAGGATTGTTAAGTATAATGCGATTAAATTTAAATATAGCATCATCATAATTTAATTTTATATAATCAATAAAAGCAGACATAATTTGTGACTGGATTGCTTCATTAGACAAAGGGTAGATTTTTATTATTTCGTTAAAAGATTCTATAGCGAGATCATATTCTTCTGTTTCAAAATAGGTCATTGCCCCAAGGTACATTATTTCAGCGTTATACAATTCCTTTGTATTCTCAGTCTTATTATCATTAGATGAACAGCTTAATATCAATAAAAGCAATAATAATAATAATAAACATTTTTTTAACATCTAAATCCCGTATATATTGAATGTTAATAAATTTGAATGAAATTAATACATAATTTTAAATCTCCTAACTTTAATAGAAGAAAATATAACAAAATTGAATTTATTATAATTCACTATACGGCTCTTAAAAATGTTAATGAATCAATAAAATTTTTATGTAATAAAAAAAATAAAGTAAGTTCCCATTACCTGATCTCACAAAATGGAGAAATTTATAATCTTGTTTCAGAAAAATATCGCGCATGGCATGCTGGCGTTTCATATTGGGCTTCAAAAACAGATATTAATTCTATTTCTATAGGAATAGAATTAGACTTTAGTCCAAATTATAAAAACAATATATATGGAACAAAATTAATTAATTCACTGATTAAATTATTAAAAAAAATTGCAAAAAAATATAAAATAAATAACCATAATATATTAGGTCATTCTGATATTGCGCCATATAGAAAAATTGATCCTGGAGTAAAATTCCCTTGGCACACATTAAAAAAAAATAATCTAGTCTTTAATCCTAAAATTATTAATTTTTATTTGGTTTTTTCATTACGCAAATGGTTCAAATTGCAAAATATTAGATCAAAGAAAAGTATTATGATATTTATGTTAGCTTATATTGGTTATGATATATCATTAGGTATTAACAAAAAATCTAATTTTAACTTACTTTTAAAAAATTATCAAAATCATTATCTTCAAAGATATTCTAAAAAAAACCTATATAAAAAAACTTATAAGTTTATTGAAAGACATTTTTGCACTTTACTATTGACCAAATAAAAAAAATAAATAGTTAGCTATTAAGATGGTGCGATGATCGCTTGAGCAATCAAGAGGAAAGTCCGGGCTCCACTGGAAATAAAACCAGGTAATACCTGGCAAGCGTGAGCTTAGGGAAAGTGCAGCAGAAAATATACCGCCTAGAAATAGGTAAGGGTGAAAAGGTAAGGTAAAAGCTTACCGCTTTTTTGGTAACAAGAAAGGCATTGCAAACCCTTTTTGGAGTAAGGTCAAATAGGAGTGACAATCAGTTTCCAGCTGAGTTACTCGGGTAGACTGCTTGAAACAAATGGTGACATTTGTTCTAGATTAATGATCATCAATTTACTTTGTAAATTACAGAACCCGGCTTATGCACCATCTTAAAAAAAGAATAAGAACATTTATAGAACATACATATAATTTCAATTTATTCCCATTGACGCCCATATAATCCCATGATAACCCATGAAAATCCATGGAATTATTTGTATCTACATTTGTTAATAAAATAGACAAAAAGGGCAGAGTATCTTTTCCTTCTATTTTTAGAAATGCATTGCCAAAAGATTATAAGAATGAAATCATACTCTATAAATCGCTTAGACAAAACTCAATTGAAGGTTGTAGCGTTAAACGAATTAATGAAATTGCAGATAGAATTAATAATTTGGATTTATTTTCAGAAGATGAAGAAGATTTCTCAACTTCTATTTTTTCAGAAATAATTCCTACTAATTTAGATAGTGAAGGTAGATTTGTTATTCCAGAAACATTAAAAAAATTTTCTCAAATTACAACTGAAGCTACTTTTATTGGACAAGGTTATTACTTTCAAATTTTAGAACCTCAAAGAGCAAAACAAAAACAAAAATTATCTCGAACAAGACTTGTAGAGAGAAAAAAATCGTTAAGCGCAATATTAAAAGAGAATAATAAATGAATAACATTCATACACCAGTTATGTTAAATGAAATTAAATCTTTTTTACCCAAGAATAAAAAAATTAATTTAATTGATGCTACTTTTGGAGGAGGAGGGTATTCAAAAGCAATTTTAAATGAATTTAATGTTAATCATTTAGTAGCAATTGACAGAGATCCTATCAGCAATATTTTTGCTGAAGAAATAAAAAAGAGATATGATAACTTTGAATTAATAAATGAAAAGTTTAGCAATATAGATAAAGTAATTAAAAAATCGCAATATTCTAAAACTAAATTCGATGTAATTATTTATGATCTAGGAGTAAGTTCTAATCAAATAGAAAATTCAGAAAGAGGGTTTTCTTTTCAAAAAAATGGCCCACTTGATATGAATATGGGATTATCAGAAAAAACAGCGTATTCTGTTATCAATAGCTATGATGAGAATAATCTAGCAAAAATTATTTTTCAATTAGGAGAAGAAAAATTTTCAAGAAAAATAGCAAAAAATATTGTAAAAAGTAGAAAAATAAAACTTATCAACTCAACTGTAGAATTAGCTAACATAATAACAAGATCGATACCTGTTTTTTTATTGAAGAAATCAAAAATACATCCAGCAACAAAAACTTTTCAAGCATTGAGAATTTACGTAAATGATGAAATTGAAGAGTTAAAAAAAGCTCTAGAGAAATCAATAGGGTTACTGTGTAAAAATGGATTATTATTAATAGTTTCTTTCCAAAGTCTTGAAGATAGAATTGTGAAAGATTTTTTTAACCACAATAGTGGTAAACGATGGCGTTCCTCCCGCCACTACCCGGAGTTGGCTGATACTGGTCCTGTTACCTTTGAAATAATCACCAAAAAACCACTAAGACCGCTAGATGGAGAAATTAAGCTTAATCCTCGATCTAGATCAGCCAAACTTCGGGTAGCACAAAAAGTTTTGTAATGAAGTACTCAAAACAAATTATCATTCTTATGGCCGTAAATATAGTTATGGCTTTTTTATTAATTTTTATTGGGCATCAAGCTCGGAATATTGAAATTTCAAATTCAATATTAGAAAACAAAATTAATAAAATTAGAGAACAAATTGATATAAATAAAATTGAATATACCTTTCACACAAATCCAGAATACTTAAAAAAATTATATGAATTATATCATCAAGATATTGAGAATTTTCAAGAGAGCAAAATTATTAGCTACAATGAATTTTTAAATAAAGGCAAAACAAATATACTTCTTGTGGATTATTGAAAATATTTAAAATAAATGACAAATAAACTGGTATTATTTGATAGCGATTCTTTAAAAAACTTTCATAAAAGAATTTTTTTTTCAATTCTAATTTTCATTTTCTTTTTTTCTACTGCAATTTATAGAATTTCAGATTTAATGATACATCCTATTGAAAATAGCAAAAAAGATGTATTATTAAAAAAAGAGAAAAGAGGAGAAATATTTGATAGGAATGGGAATTTATTAGCCGCTTCAATAACCTCAAGCTCTTTAGCTGCTAATCCTCTAAAAATAAAAGATAAACTACATATAGCTAAAATATTGTCAAATATATTACATATAGATGAGAAAATAATTTTTAACAAACTATCTAGTGAAAAAAAATTCGTTTGGATCAAGCGAAACATAACTCCAAGAGAGCATCAGAAAATAGTTGATATAGGAGAAATTAATTTAAGAATTCATAAAGAAAATAAAAGAATATACCCGTATCAAAATATTATCTCTCATGTTGTTGGTTATGTTAATATTGATCAAAAAGGTCAATCTGGAATAGAACGTTCATTTAACAAAGATTTGGAAGTTTCAAAAAATATAAATTTAACTATAGATATAAATCTTCAGCAAGCTGTTAGAGAAAAATTAAAAAAAACTATAGAAATATATAGAGCTGAATCAGGCTTAGCTGTGATTATGGATCTTTCTAATGGCCATATTCTATCTTCTGTTAGTTATCCTGATTTTAATCCAAATAAAAAAATTTCGTCTTTTGATGAAAAAAAATTAATTAATCGTGTCATTCAATCTAATTATGAAATGGGATCAACATTTAAACCTCTAACTGTAGCTATGGGCTTTGATAAAGACATTATTAATCCTAATATGAAATTTGATGTTACAAAAAAAATAAAAGGAATTGGAGATTACAATGAATATGATGGTGATGGTATATATGATGTGAAAAAAATTATTACAGAATCTTCTAATATTGGAACAGCTCAAATTGCTAAATTAATTGGAAAAAATAATCAAATTGAATTTTTTAAAAAAATTGGATTTTATAATAAGGTAAATATAGAGTTACTAGAGGCAGCCGAACCATTAGGTAACAAAAACCATTGGGGTAAGGTAGAAACTATGACTATTGGTTATGGTCATGGATTTGCAATAACACCCTTACATCTTATTAAAGCATATGCCTCAATTGCAAATAAAGGGAAAGAAGTAAATCCAACAATTATTAATAAATTAAATAATTATGAGCAGAACAATATTATTGTTAAAGAAAATACTTCTGAATACTTTCTTCATTTACTTAGATCAGTAGTAACAGAAACCAAATTTACAGGTCCTAGAGTAAAAATTGACGGATATCATTTAGGAGGAAAAACAGGTACAACTGTTCTTACTAATGAAACGGGGGGATATTACAAAAATAGAGATTTAACTTCCTTTATAAGCGTATTCCCAATCAATAACCCAAGATATGTTGTGCTAACTGTGGTTGAGTTTCCAAAAAAAATAAAAGGATCTCAACAAAAAACAACTGGAGCAGTAGTAAATGCACCATTAATAAAAGGTATAATTCTAGAAATGATCAAAATATTAAATTTACCCAAATCAAAATCGAAAAATTTTCTTAAAGCAGACATAAATAAATTTTACAATAAACAATATGTATCTCTCTGAAGTTGCTAATTTAATAAATACGAATAAAATTATCAATTTGAGCTGTTCTAAAAAGATTAATAAAATTACATCAACTTCTAAAAATGCATCATTTGATACTTTATTAATAATTGATTCAAAAAAAAAATTTAAGATTGATTACTTAAAAGAAGCAATAGATAAAAAAATACCAGCGATAATCAGTAAAAAAAAATTTAATAATATTAAAATAACTCAATTTATTGTAAGCAATGTGAATATTGAAACTTATAAATTATTAAATTATTTATTTCCAATAAAACCTAAAAAAACAATAGCTATTACTGGAACTAATGGAAAAACTTCAGTAGCTTGGTATTTATCACAGTTTTGTAAAAAAAATAAAATACAAAGTAAAATGTTAGGCACGTTAGGTTATTATAAAAATCATAAAAAAATTGAAGAAACCTCCCTAACAACTCCTTCTTTTGAAGATTTGTATCAATATGCTTATGAAAAAAAAGAAAATCAATACAAATTTATATTTGAAGCATCTAGTCATGCCTTAAATCAAAATAGATTAAGAAGTATTAAAGTTGATATTGGAGCTATAACAAATATTAGTAACGACCATATTGATTATCATAAAAATTTTTTAAAATATAAAGAGGCAAAATTTTCATTATTTAATAAATTTTTAGATTCTAAAGGTACTGCCATATTAAATTCTCGGTTGGAAGATTTAAATGTTATAAAAAAAATTACACATAAAAGAAAGATAAAAACTATTATATATGGTTCAAAAGATGTTTTTTTTGAATATAAAAATAAGTTATATCTAAATGTGTTTAAGAAGAAATACTTATTAAAAAATTTAAACATAAATGAATTTGAAAAACAAAATATAGAATGTGCTATTGCGTGTGCAATTCATTTAAATATTAATTTAAATTTAATAATTAAATCATTAAATACTTTAAAAAATCCACCAGGTAGATCACAAAAAATTAATTTTAAAAAAAGAAATGGAATTGTCATTATAGATTATGCTCATACACCTGATGCATTAAAAAATATTCTTGAAGCTAATACTGTCAATAATAATAAACCATCTGTTGTATTTGGTTGTGGTGGAAATAGAGATATAAGTAAACGTAAGTTAATGGGTTCAATCGCCAATAAATATGCATCCAGAATTTATATAACTGATGACAATCCTAGAAACGAAAATCCGGAAAAAATAAGAAAAGAAATACTTAAATATTGTGCTAAAGGAGTTGAAATACCTGATAGAAAAAAAGCTATAAAAACTGCGATACATAATATGGATAAAAATAATATATTAATTTTAGCAGGCAAAGGTCATGAAAAGTATCAAATCATAAAAAATAATAAAATTGCTTTTGATGATTTCAAAATTGCAAAAAAAATAATAGATAAAGTATGATTTCTAAAAATATAATTAATTCATACATTTTAAAAAATAATAATAAAATTAAAATAAACAGCAAAGATATTAAAAAAAATGATATTTTTTTGGCCCTCCAAGGATCAAAATATCATGGCAATCGTTTCATTAGTGATAGTATCAAGCGAGGAGCTAAATATTGCATCACTGATAAAATTCCTAGAGGTAAAAGAAATATTAATAATTTATTGATTGTTGAAAGTGTATTTATGTATTTGATAGATCTCTCTAAAATTAAAAGATCTCTATTTAAAGGCAAGGTTATAGGAATTACAGGTAGCGCGGGCAAAACAACTTTAAAAGAAACGTTATTTTTTTTTCTAAATAAAAAATACAAAACCTCAGCATCAATTAAAAGTTATAATAATATTTTAGGTGTATTAATAACAATTTTAAACTTGGATATAAATTCAAAGTATGCAATATTCGAATTAGGAACTAACAATTTTGGTGAGATACGAAACTTAGTATCACTGGTTAAACCATCACAAATTTTTATAACTAATATTCAACCAACACATTTAGAAACATTTAAAAGTAAAAAAAATATAT
>PTKZ01000007.1 GCA_002938205.1 Alphaproteobacteria bacterium MarineAlpha5_Bin5 | reverse complement strand
ATTACCATATTAATTATTATCATTATTATGCCTATTGTAATACAGATATCTGCAAAGTTAAATGCTGGCCAATAATAATTATTAAAATTAAAATATATAAAATCTATAACATAGCCATTAATCATTCTATCTAATATATTTGCTAATGCTCCAGAAATTATAACAAATAGCCCCCATTGTTCTAATAAATCTTTTGAACTAACCATTAAATAATAAATAAAAGCGACAACAAATAATCCAATAATAACAAGTAGCCATGACGAAACATATCCAGACAAAAAACCAAACGATACGCCAAAATTATGAATATGAGTTAAATCTAAAAAGAAAAAAATAGGGATAAAGTTGTAAAGATCAATAAAATTAAAAACAATTCTTTTACTAATTATGTCTATGCTAACTAAAATCAAAAAAATTATAATTTTAATCACTTTATTTATGATATTGAATTATTACAACGATTACATATTTCATCATTAATAAGATCTTTAGAATATTTCCAACATCTTTGACATTTTTTTCCATCTACTTTTAATACAACTACCTCAACATTTTTAACATCTTCTAATCTAAAACCATTAAGATTGTTATTTATTTCTTTTAAAGATACAGAAGAAACAATCATCAATTCTTCAAAATTAATATCTTTAAACTTATGTAACAAATCTTTATCTAAATAAATATCTACATGAGCCTCCAAACTTGATCCTATAACTTTATCAGTTCTTTTTTTCTCTAGTGCACCAGTCACTACTCTTCTTATTTGTTTTAAAATTTCCCATTTTTCTTTTAAATTATGATTTGAGTAAAAATCTTTAGTAGAAATAAAATCTTCTAAATGAATACTTGAGGTATTCCCTATAGACCTCCAGGCTTCCTCTGTTGTAAAAGATAAAGAAGGAGCAAACCATCTCACTAAATAATTAAATATTAAACTCAATAAAGATCTGGCTGACTTTCTCTTAATAGAATCTTTGCTATCACAATATATAGCGTCTTTTCGAATATCAAAATAAAATGCTGATAAATCATTAGAACAAAAATTAAGCAAAGTTGTAAACATCAAATGAAAATTAAATGTTCTTACACACTCTTGTATAACCTGATCTATTTCCCATAAACGATGAAGAATATATTGCTCCAATTCTGGAAATTTTTCTTCACGAATTTTTTCTTCTTGATTAAATCCATTAAGATTGCCTATTAAATAACGAAAAGTATTTCTTATACGTCTATACGATTCAGCTTGAGCTTGTAAAATAGCATTATCCAATTTAAGATCATCATAATAGTCAGAAGCGACAACCCACAATCTCATAATATCTACACCATATTTTTTTAAAACATCATCAGGTGAAATAACATTCCCAAGAGATTTTGACATTTTTCTACCTTTGCCATCAACTACAAATCCATGAGTTAAAACACTTTCATATGGTGCTCTACCTCTTGTACCTGAAGATTCTAACAAAGAGGAATGAAACCAACCTCTATGCTGATCACTACCTTCTAAATACATTGAAGCTGGCCATTTTAAATCTTCTCTTTTCTCTAAACAAAATGCATGGGTTGATCCGCTATCGAACCAAACTTCAACAATATCTTTTACTTGATCATAATCTTTGATTGAATATTTATCGCCAAGAAATAATTGTGGATCTTTAGTAAACCAACAGTCACTTCCTTCATTTTCGTAAAAAACAGCTATGCGATTAATTACATTTATGTCCCTAAGTGGCTGACCAGTTTCCTTATGAACAAATAGTGGTAAAGGCACGCCCCATACTCTCTGTCTTGATATGCACCAATCTGGTCTTGCCTCAATCATTGAACGCAATCTTTTTTTTCCTTGTGGGGGATAAAAAATAGTTTCATCTATTGATTTTAGTGCAGTTGATCTCAAACTCCTTTTTTCCATAGAAATAAACCATTGAGGTGTATTGCGATAAATTAAAGGCGCTTTTGATCTCCATGAGTGGGGATAGCTATGGCGAAGAGTGCCTTGATAAAGTAATTTTGAAAACTCTTTTAATTTATCAGCTATTTTTAAATCAACTTTATAAATATGTTCACCTTCAAATCCTTTTGCATGTTGGTTAAATTTACCATCATCTTGAACTGTTTGCACAATATCAACTCCATATTTTATACCTAACGCATAATCATCATCTCCATGTCCTGGAGCTACATGAACAATGCCAGTTCCTTGTTCAAGATTGACAAAATCTCCATGGAAAGGTTTTACAACAAAATCATAACCTAAATTTTTAAAAGGATGATCACACTCAATACCTAAGAATTTCTCACCCTTAAATTCTTTTACAACATTATATTTTATTATCCCTATTTCTTCGCAAACTTTTAATAATAAATCTTTTGCAAAAATTAATTTTTCTCCTACTTTGGCTAAGCTATTTTCATTAACTGTATTTATTTCAATTAAACAATATTCAAGATCTTTTCCAAAAGCTAAAGCTCGATTACCAGGTATAGTCCAAGGTGTAGTTGTCCAAATAACAATACTTGAGCCAATAAAGTCATTATCCTTAGCTTTAGAAACAAAAAATTTAACATAAATAGTGTTTGAAGTATGATCTTCATATTCAACTTCTGCATCAGCTAAGGCTGTTTTCTCAACGACTGACCATAAAACAGGTCTTGCGCCTTTATATAAACTTTCATCGAGGAGAAATTTCCCAAGCTCGCGAACAATTTGAGCTTCTGCTTCATTAGACATTGTTAAATATGGATCAGACCAGTCTCCTTCTACACCTAATCTTCTGAATTCTTTTTTTTGTACCTCAATCCATTTTTCAGCAAATTCTCTGCATTCTTTTCTAAATGTAACAATAGGCACATCATCTTTATTTTTACCTTTTTTACGATATTCCTCTTCTATTTTCCATTCAATGGGCAATCCATGACAATCCCAACCAGGAACATAAATTGAATCTTTTCCTGCCATTTGTTGCGTTCTAACAATTACATCTTTTAAAATTTTATTAAGTGCTGTTCCCATATGGATATGACCATTTGCATATGGTGGACCATCATGAAGAACAAATTTGTCTCTACCCTTAGATTTTTCTCGCAATCTATAAAATATTTTTTCCTTATTCCAATCCTCTAGTATTTTGGGTTCTTTAATTGGCAGATTAGCCCTCATGTCAAATGAAGTTTTAGGTAAAAAAATTGTATCTTTATATTCCATTATAAATTGTGATAAGATTTCGCCGTTATTATATCTTTTTTTATTTGTTCAGTTAATTTTTCAAAATTCTTAAATTTTTGTTCAGGTCTAATAAATGTTAGAAATTCAACAGTCAATTCTTTACCATAAATATTATCATTAAAACCAAATAAATGTGTTTCCAATAATAATTTTGATCCATCTACAGTTGGCCTTTGCCCAAAATTAGATATGCCACAATATTTTTTATTCTCTATAATTGCATTTACACAATATACTCCATATTTAGGCAAAATTTGATCTGGAGGAAACATATTTGCAGTTGGAAAATCCATTTTACTAGCTCGCTGATCTCCTTTAATTATATTACCAGTCATTTGCCAATAACGATTTAATGCACTATTAACCTCTTTAAATAATCCTTTTTTTATTTGTTCTCTTATTAGTGATGATGAATATTTTGCATCATTGTTAGTAAGTTTTACTGGTTCTATAACTTTAACTTGAAAATTATTTTTTAGTGATAAATCATTAAGTAAATCCAGATTACCAGATCTATTTTTTCCAAATCTAAAATCTGCACCAACAATAATTAATTTAATTTCTAGTTGTTTTACTAAAATTAAATCTACAAATTCTTCCGCTGATAAAGAAGATAATTGCGAATCAAAAATATAATCTAAATATATTGAGATTCCCATATTTTTTAATAAATCTAATTTATTCTCTTTCGTTATAATATTTGAAAACATCTTAAATTTTTTAAAAAAAATCTTTGGATGAGGATTGAAACTAAGTATAGCTGATTTAAGTTTATTTTCATCAGCAACTTTTAAAACTTCTTTTATAACATATTGATGACCTCTATGAATACCATCGAAATTACCAACTGTAAGACAAAAATTTTTTTGGTCAATATTAGTTTTTGTATTTAAATTGTATATTTTCACAATATGATTTAACTTCTATAACATCAATAATCTAGTTTTAAAATTAGTTATGAATTACACATATAATAGCTGACTTTAAAATAATTAAATTTATAATATTAATTTATATATTTCTAAGAAAGGTTATGAAATGAAATATTTACATACAATGGTAAGAGTAAAGAATATTGATAATTCACTAGATTTTTATTGTAATAAATTAGGTCTCAAAGAGGTGAGAAGATTAGATAATGAAAAAGGCAAATATACCTTAATTTTTTTAGCTGCAGAAAACAGTGATGAAAAAACAGGTTTGTTAGAACTAACATATAATTGGGATCAAGAAGAATATAAAGGTGGAAGAAATTTTGGCCATCTTGCGTATAGTGTTAAAGATATATATGAGACTTGTCAAAAATTAATGGATGGTGGTATTACAATAAATAGACCACCAAGAGATGGTCATATGGCGTTTGTAAGATCCCCAGATGGTATCTCAATTGAAATTCTCCAAGAAGGCGAATCTTTAAGTCCACAAGAGCCATGGAAATCAATGGAAAATTCTGGAAGTTGGTAGCAATTAATTAGTAATTAAATTAATCTCTTTTTCTGTAAATGCTTTTGTTTTTTTGCATGAAGTTCTAAGCTGTAATGTAATTGATTGCTCTGCCGATAATATAGTTGTTTCAAGCATATCTAAAACATGTAAAACTAACTCACCATTACAACGATGTTCTAAGTGATTTTCAATAGAATATAACATATCCGATAACCCAACTCCTCTATAATTAGCATTTGTTGCTGCCTCATTTGATCTTCCACTTGAATTAAATATATTTGTTTTACCTAATTTCATTTCTTCCGTACTATATTCTTTCCAGCTACCTCCTTCAGAGAGAGATACTTTTATTGGTCCACCAAACATGTTAGGATCTGGTCCAATAATCGAGCCCTTAGTTCCATATAAATCTAAATAATTTGATTGATGATTTATAACATCAAAGGATAAAAAACCTTGAATCAACGAATGATTCTGAAATTCTATAACAATATAATATGATGTTGGAATCTCTACATTAAAATTCTCATCTTTCTTAGGTCCTGCTCCAATCTTCCTAATCTTATTAATTTTTTTAGCATGAGCTTTAATAGATTTGGCTGGGCCAAGAAGGTTTACTAACATTGTATAATAGTATGGTCCCATATCTAATATTGGTCCTCCCCCTTCTACAAACCATGGCTCTGGATTTGGGTGCCAAGATTGTACTCCAGGAAACGCAAAAGTAAAATTACCTAATTTAATATCTCCTACATCTCCTCTATCTATTATTTGTTTAGTAAGTTGCCCGCCTGCACCTAAAAAAGTATCTGGTGCATTTCCTAAATACAAATTTTTTGAATTTGCTAAATCAATCAATTCTTTTCCTTGTTCAAATTTTATAGAAACTGGTTTTTCGCAATAAGAATGTTTCCCTGCTAACAAAGTATTCTTAATTGTTTGATAATGTGAGGTTGGATTAGTTAAATTTAAAATAACATCTATGTTTTTATCTTCTAAAATTTCATCTACATTTTTTGCAATAATATTATATTCATCAGCACATTTCTTAGCTGTTTCTATATTAATATCAGCACAAGTTGTTATATTTATATTATTAAAATAATCACGACTTCTAAAATAAGTTTCCGATATGTGACCACAACCAATTAATCCTACATTTAACATAAACTTTATTCAGCTTTTAAATTATATTTTAGCTTTATATCCAATGCCTATTTCATTTACACTTTTACTAGTGTCCATAATTTTAGGATATGGATAATTAAAACCTAATAATTGTTTTACCCTTTTAGAGCAATTATTTTTAAATTTTTCATCTAAATAGGAAATTAGATCTTCAACGGGTTTGATATATTTTGGCAAAAATTCAATTAATAATACAGCTCTCTGATCTTTAGACTTGTTAGGCATGGCTCCATGCCAACAGTTACCATTAAAAAAAACCAAATCACCAGGCTTAGCAACCATTTGTTTTATACTAGAAAAATCATCGTCTTTATTTGGATAGCGAAGATTCTTTTGTGAACCAGGATAATAAGCTGTAGCACCAGATAATTCAGAACATATATCAAGTGGTATAGTTGCCTGACAATTTTGAGGAAAAGATGAGTTAAGACCAATAGGAAAGGTTTCTTGTTTATAAAAATCCCAATACGGATAATCAATATGAGGTTCTTGACCTGCGGCACCTGGCAACAACCGACTTGCACAATATGAGCCACAAATAAATTCAGTTCCCAAAAACTTCGTCATTAAGTCAAAAATAATATTATGAGTTATCAAATCTGAAAATACCTGTCCTTTTCCAAATAAATTCCAAACACGCTGCTGTAAGTGAATAGTTCCTGTGGCTTCAGCTTCAGCATTAAAATGTGTTTCTTTTTGATCTGCTTTATCTGCATATTTATTAACTATCTCTCTTGCTTCTTCAATTTTATTTGTGTCAAATGCATCTTTAATAACAACCACTCCAGTACCAATTAATAATTCATCAAGAATTTTTTTATGATTTGAATATGAGGTATTTAATTCTAGCATATTAAAAATATTTGATACTAGGATAGATATTTAGTCAATATATTTATAAATTAAGCTCCAAGTTCATCTCTTAAATCACCAATTTCTGCACCCCCAGCCATTAATCTTTTAATATCATCTCCTCCAAGCTCTTCTGCTAGACCGCTACCAATAACTTCACCGAGACTTAAGAAGGTATAACGATCTGCAATTAAACGTGCATGAATTTCATTATGAGTAATTAATATAATGGCTATGTGACCAAGTTTTTGAACGTCTTTTATGGTTTTTAATACTTCCATTTGTTGTTTTTGTCCTAATGCAGAAGTTGGCTCATCTAAAATCAAAATTTTTGCACCAAAATAAATAGCTCTAGCAATTGCAAGAGTCTGCCTTTGACCTCCAGACATAGTACCAACAGGTTGTTCAGGATTTGAGATATTTATTCCTATTTTAGCCATTTCCTCAATTGTAATTCTGTTCATCTCTTTCATTTGCATAAGACCAAATGCACCAGGTCCTTTTTTAATTTCTCTTCCAAGGAAAAAATTTCTAGTTACTGACGTTAAAGCATTCAAAGCAAGATCTTGGTATACTGTACCAATACCTGCATCAGTTGCCTGTCTTGGAGTTGAAAATTTTCCCTCCTTACCATCTATAATTATTGATCCAGATGTAGCTGGATGAACTCCTGCTAATACTTTTATTAAGGTTGATTTCCCAGCGCCATTATCTCCTAAAAGAGCATGCACCTCTCCGGGATACACATCTAAAGAAACACCATTTAAGGCTGTAAAGTTACCAAACCTTTTCACAAGATCTTTAATTTCAATTAGAGGTTTTTTTGAATCACTCATTACAAACTACCTATTATTCTTTTTCTAATATTTTCATTTGTCAAAGCTGCAGTAACAAGAACAGCGCCTAAGAACACTCTATAAAAAGAACCGTCAATACCAGGAATATAAAAGAAGGCTTCTTTAGCAATCCCAAAAATAATTGTACCTAAAATAATACCTAATATTGTTCCAAAACCACCTGTAAGTACTACTCCACCTATTACAGCAGCAGCAATTGCTTCCAATTCTTTTAAATTACCTTTGGCTGTATCAGCAGTATTTACTTCAAAAACCTGGCAAGCAGCAAACATAGTTGCACAAAATGCTGTGAACATAAATAAAGAAATTTTTACTTTATTTGTTGGAACGCCATTAGCTTGTGCTGCGCTAAGATTTCCTCCTGTAGAATATATCCAGTTACCTGCTTGAGTACGACTTAAAACAAAATAGCAAACTAATGCTAAAAGCAACCAGATCATCAAACAAGAATACATTCCTTTGGCGAACATATTACCGTACATATTAACGTTCCAATCTACAGAAAAATACAACCAATCAAAAACTGGTTCCATAATATCGCCTCCAAAGAAGTTAGCTACGGGTCTTGCTGTAAAAATTGTATCTATGTAAGCCTTCGCTATATCAATATCTGTAACTGCTTTTGCAGCAACTGGAGGAACTTCTACACCAGCTTCAATTTTTTTTGTCAAAATATCTACCATTGAATCATTTCCAGATTTTTTTGCACCAGCAAGAGACTTTTCCAGTGTTTCAATCATTTTTTTAGCTGCTAAAGCAGTTTTATTATTAGCAACTTTTTCATTAATATATGTCAGTTGTTCAGTTAATTTTGCTACTGTATTTGCTGGAACTTTACTTAGAATTTCTAGAAGTTGATCATTTGGCAATAATTTAGCTGCATCTCTCTCCATCTCACCATGGCCAGGTACAATTATTATATTTTTAATATCAGGAAGCTCTGTAACTGTAGTAGATCCTGCTGTTTGATCAGGAGCACGATTAAAAGCTCTATAAGACACCTCTGTAATGCCCCTTAAGAAAAATAAACCCCCAAGTGTAACAATAAAAGATGCAATTCCACTTTTCACAATTAACCATCCTTGGAACCATCCAAAAGATAAGGTGAAACATAGTGTAATTAATAAAGCCATTAATGGCGAAACATCGGTAATTTCAAATAATTTTAAACCTTCAAAGTGAAAACCACCATCAAAAGATATATACGGTATAACAACTGCAAATCCCCATTTAAGAATCATTGCCATACATCCACCCGCAAAACCAATCATTGATCCTACTGATAAATCAAATTCTCCTGCAATTATTAGCATACCGGCTCCAAGTGCAACGATACCTAATTGTGCTATAACTCTAAAATTATTTCTTATTCCTAATGCATTAAAGCCTTCGCCAGCAAATGGATTTATAGAAAATTCTCCTTCTGGAATAGAGAAGTAACCCAACAATAAAAAAAGTAAAAGCATAACCCCGAATGGTCCAATCTCTGGACGTGAGGTAAATGAAGAATACCATTTTTTTTGTCCCTGTCTATCAGACTCTTTTCTTTGAACTGTTGGATTAGATGAATTCATAAAAAAAAGGACCGCAAATTTTTTGCGGTCCTTGAAAGATTATCTATCAATTCCTGCTAGAGCAGCAACTGATGAAGCGTTAGACTTATCAACGAAGCCAGGTCCTGAAGGGATATTAGCTCCTGGAAGAAGTCCAGCACTGTTATTATACAGGTGTAATACGATAATTGGTACATAACCCTGTAATCTTTGTTGTTGGTCAATAGTGAATGATACTCTACCAGCATTGATTAAGTCCATAACTGCAGGACTTAAATCAAAACAAGCATGGTGAACAGTCATACCTAAATCAGCTACAGCTTTATCAACAGCTTCACAAACATGAGGTCCTACTGAAAGGATAGCATCTATGTCAGAGTTAGCTTGAAGTGCAGCAGTTGCACGAGTTTGAATAGTAGCAGGATCTGAAGTAGTATCAGTGAATTCCATAGGTACTGCCTCTCCATAACCTTCACATCTATCAACTAGAGCTGTGTTATAAGCTTCTTGTATCATACAAAGGGCTTTTGTAGCTCCTTCAGCTTTAGCTCTTTGACCAGCTTTTTGTCCAGCTAGATATTCTGGTTGACCTACGTGCATAAGTGCACCTAGAGCAGCAGAATTTTCTAAGCCAGAGTTCATAGTTATAACTGGAACACCAGCAGCAACGGCAGCTTTAATAGCTGGACCTAATGCATCTGGATCAGGTAAAGAGATTACCATACCATCAGGTTGAGTAGCTGCAGCAGCTTGAATTGAGCTAGCCATATCAGCCATATCAGCAGATGGATTGTAAATGTACTCGAAATCAGCACCGATTGCACGAGCTGCATCTTCACCACCTTTTTGAACCACTGGCCAAAAAGGATCTTTTCCTTCACCGTGAGTTACCATA
The DNA here is from genome assembly GCA_002938205.1 of Alphaproteobacteria bacterium MarineAlpha5_Bin5. Lineage (GTDB taxonomy): Bacteria > Pseudomonadota > Alphaproteobacteria > HIMB59 > CACPNW01. The sequence goes on along the minus strand of PTKZ01000007.1, from coordinate 66,385 downwards.
ACGTATCTCTCAGCAAATGCAGAACTAGTGATAAAAACTAGAGCTGCAATTGAAATTAGAAATTTTTTCATAATTTCCTCCATTGTTATTTATTAATAATTAACAGTTTTACTAATATTCTTGGGTAAATTTAAATCAAGCGTAAAATTAAATAAGTTGTGTATTGATAAATATTAAAATTAAACACCTTTTCTTTGAATTTTCTTTCCCATTTGATGTTCTTCTAAAGCTTTCATGTTATTTTCTGTAGTAGCATTTTCTAAAGTTGGGCTTTCCCAAAAAGCTGTTCCATCAAGCCATTTATAACCATGTGTTTCTATTACAATAACATATGTTTTATCTGAATTTTTTGCTCTCTTAAAAGCAGCTTCAAGTTCAGAAGTAGATTCTACTGTCTCACCATTTGCGCCCATACTTTTTGCATGTGACTCAAAATTAACAAATTGTAAATTTTTTGCTCTTGCTGCACGAAAATTGCAGATATATTCTTTTCCTCCTTTGGCAAGTTGAAGTCTGTTAATAACCATGTGTCCACCGTTATCGCAAACTACAATAATAAGTTTTTGATCATAAAGAATAGAACTATAAATATCACTATTATGCAAAAGATAAGAACCATCTCCAATAAAAACAACAACATCCTGATTAGGTTTTGCCATTTTAATTCCAAGAGCGCCTGAAATCTCATATCCCATACAACTAAATCCCCATTCTGTTTCAAACGTATTTAGTTGTTTTGGTTTCCAAATTTGAACAACCTCGCCTACTAATCCTCCTGCTGCAGTAACGACTATATCGGATGGGTCAGCATTCCTATACACTGCACCTACTGCTTGAGCATAAGATGGGGTTTCTTGATTTGTTGGTCCACTTTCTTTTTGAACATAAGCTTCCCATTTTTGTTTTTCTTCAATTGCTCTTTCATACCAATTACTTGGTGCTCTCCAATCTCCTAACTCTTTAGATAGTTTATTTAATCCAATTTTTGCATCACTAACTACAGGAGAAGCTCTATGCTTAGTTGTGTCAAATCTTGCTGTATTAATTGAAACTAAACTAAAATCAGGATTCTGAAAATTGGTCCAAGAACCTGTTGTAAAATCGGATAATTTTGTTCCTATAGCAAGTGCCAAATCTGTATCTTTAGAAATACTATTTGACGATCCCTCACCTAAACAACCTATAGCACTTATATAATAAGGATCATCATGCTGCATACATCCTATACCCATAACAGTTGCTGTAACAGGAATATTATGTTTTTTTGCAAATGCTGAAAGTTCTGCTTCTGCTTCTGAATATAATACACCTCCTCCTGAAATAATAATTGGTTGTTTCGAATTTTTTAATTTTTCTGCAGCAGCTTTTATTTGCTTTGGATCTGGATGAATTCTTCTAATTTCATGAATTTTTTCATTAAAAAATATTTCTGGAAAATCATATGACTCACCTTGAACATCTTGTGACATTGAAATTGTAGCTGGTCCACAATCAGCAGGATCTAACATTACTTGAATAGCTTGTGGTAGAGATGCTAAAATTTGTTCTGGCCTTGTAATTCTATCAAAATATTTTGATACTGCCTTAAAGGAATCATTTTGAGTCTCTGTTGGTGAATGAAAATTTTCTACTTGTTGTAAGACTGGATCAGGAAAACGACTTGAAAATGTATCACCTGGAATTAATAATAAAGGCAGTCTATTACTAAGAGCTACTGCTGCTGCTGTAACCATATTTGTTGCACCTGGCCCTACAGAAGAAGTTGCAATAAAAATTTGCTTTCTTCTCATAGCTCTTGCATAGCCTATACAAGTTAAAGCCATGTTTTGCTCATGATGTCCTCTATATCCTGGTAAATCAGATTGAAATTCTTCCATTGCCTGACCAATACACGCAACATTTCCATGACCATATATTCCAAATGCTCCAGGAAATAGCGGGACTTTTTTTCCTTCTATAATTGTTTTTTGCGCAATAAGGTGCTTAAAAAGAGCGTGTGCACAGGATAGGTATATTGTTTTCATAAATTTCTAAAAAAAAGTTAATTTAGTATTATAAGATTTAAGTTTACAATAAAATAGATAAATAAAATATTATAAACACATACTAGTTATTTATTTCTTTAAAATTATAAATTATACTAATATAATAATGAAAATTGCCATTATGGGTTCTATCCATGAAGATGGATGGAAACTTTTAAAACAACATAACTTTGAGGTTTTTGAAATAACTAATTTTGAGAACAGCTTTTTAAAAAAAGAATTAGCTGATGTTGATGGTATAGCTTTGAGAACAGCTAAATTAAATAGTGAAGTCTTATCAAGTTGCAAAAAACTAAAAATAGTCTCTAGACATGGAGTAGGTTATGACAATGTGGATAAAAAATTTTTGGATAACAATAAAATCGCTTTAGGAATTACTGGTACTGCTAACGCAGTAACTGTTGCTGAACATGTTATATCAATGTTTTTTTATTTAATTAAAAAAATTCATTTATCTGATAAATTAACAAAAGCAGGAAAGTATAAAGAAAAAAACTCCCTAGAAGAAACATTTGAGATTTATAATAAAAATATATTAATCATAGGTTTTGGTAGAATTGGAAGAGCACTAGCAAAAAGATGCTTAGGTTTTGATTCCAAAGTTTTTGTCTATGATCCTTATATAAAAAATTCTGATGTTGAAAAATATAATTGTCAGCCCATAAACAAAGAAGAAGGTTTAAAAATTGCAGACTATATAAGTATCCATCTTCCACTTAATCAAAAAACAAAAAACTTCATATCTGATAATGAATTTTCTCTAGTTAAAAAAAATTTAATAATTGTAAACACTGCAAGAGGGGGAATAATTAATGAAAAAGCATTGGCTTTAGCTTTAAAAGAAAATAGAATTGCAGGAGCTGGGATAGATGTCTTCGAAGTTGAGCCACCAGTAATAAATCATCCCTATTTTAATTTAAATAATATTGTACTATCGCCGCATAACGCTGCTTTAACATCAGAATGTAAAAAAAGAATGGCTATAGAAGTATGTAAAAATATAATTAATTTTCTTACGAAAAATGAGGAGCTTAATTTTAATAATATTGTAAATTCTGAAATATTAAATCTTAATTAAAGATTTAAAAAAATACTCCCATCTTCTTCAGAAACATCATAAATTTTAAGTGGAGGTAATTCTAAATCACTTATCGGATCTCCTGAAACAATACTGTAAGTATTACCACAACTAGCACATTCTAATTCTTCTCCTTCTACTGTAGCTTCACTTAAAAAAGCTTGTTCTTCACATGAACAATGTCCCTGTGTTGCAAAAAAACCAGATTCTAAATGATAAATTGCATAATCTATCTCTTCATGTTCAAAATTTTCTACAGACCCAATATCAATATCTTCAACTTCTCCTATGTGAACTGGTTCAATTTCGATATTCATAAAAAAATTCTAGAATAATTTTTAAATATAATAAATAATTTTTTTGAAAAATTTCTAATTTTATCTAAATCTAAGATTTTTTCTTGTAAGATCTTTAATATTACTAACGCCCATTAATATCATATCTCTTTCAATTTCTTCTCTTAGTTTGCCTATAATTCTTTCTACACCTCTCTGTCCTCCGGCTGCTAGGGCATAAAGATACATTCTTCCCCCAGAACAAGCCTTTGCACCAAGGGATAGAGCTTTTAAAACATGTGTTCCTCTTCGTATTCCTCCCTCACATATTACATCAACTTTATCTCCAACTGCATCAACAATATCAGCTAATTGATCAAAAGAAGAAACTGATCCATCTAATTGACGTCCTCCATGATTTGATACCATAACTGCACTTGCTCCAATATCAACGGCTTTCTTTGCGTCCGCAACTGACATAATGCCTTTAATAGCAAATGGTTTTCCCCAGTATTTGTTTATTTCTTCTGCTTTTTTCCAATCTAATTTATCATCAAGCAATTTAGTAAAATAATCTCCAACTGAAATTGAAATACTTGTGCCTTCTGCTACATGATCCTTTAATTGACTTAACTCAAATCTTTTATGAGTTATATAATTGATTCCCCAAGAAGGTTTTAAAACAAAATCTAACATGCTCCTAAATGATAATTTAAGCGGATAAGTAAAGCCTGTATATAAATCTCTCTCCCTATTTCCACCTGCGGCAGTATCAACTGTTAATGCTAATGCTTCAAAATTAGATTCTTTTGCCTTATCAAGCATACTGCGGTTTAAACCTTCATCTTTATGAACATATAATTGAAACAATTTGGGTGTCTTTATTTCTCTTGCAATATCCTCTATACTAAACGTACCTAAAGAGGATAATCCAAACATAGTCCCATATTTTTGTGCAGCTTTTCCAACTGCCATTTCTCCATCAGGATGAAATAATCTTTGTAAAGCCGTTGGTGCGCAGTATAAAGGCATATCAATTTTTTGCCCCATCACTGTTGTGCTCATGTCAACTTTATTAACTCCTGATAAAACATCAGGAATTAAATCACATTTTTCAAAAGATTCTGTATTTCTTCTATAAGTTACCTCATCATCTGATCCACCATCTATGTAATGAAATATAGGGCTTGGTAATTTTCTCTTAGCTAATTTTCTAAAATCTTTTACATTATGACAATTATTTATACTGCCAAACATAATTAAGCTGCAACTGTGTTTTGTATTTGCTCTCCTAAACCTTCAATGCCCAATTTCATCACATCTCCTGGTTTTAAAAACACTTGTGGTTTCATTCCCATGCCAACCCCAGGAGGAGTGCCAGTGGAAATGATGTCACCTGGCTGTAATGACATAAATTGACTAATATAACTAATTAAAAAATTAACTCCATAAACCATAGTTGCAGTTGATCCATCTTGCATTCTTTTTCCATTTAAATCTAACCACAATTTTAGATTTTGTGGATCAACAACCTCATCTTTAGTAACTAAGTATGGACCTATCGGACCGAAAGTATCACAAGATTTTCCTTTTACCCATTGTCCAGAATGCTCAAATTGAAAGTCTCTTTCACTTAAATCGTTAATAACACAATAACCAGCTATGTGCTCCTGCGACTGATCCTCAGATATGTATTTGGCTTCCTTCCCAATAACTACACCTAATTCCACTTCCCAATCTGATTTAACTGATGTTTTTGGAATAATAACATCGTCATTTGGACCAGAAACGGCACTGGTAGCTTTAAAAAACATAATGGGTTCAGGAGGAACTTCCATACCTGTTTCTTCAGCATGATCAGAATAGTTGAGTCCTATACAAATAAACTTTCCAATACTTTTTTTACAAACACATGGAGCAATACTATCCATCTTTTCAACTATTGGCAACGAGGTAAAGTCTATTCCCTTGATTGAATTAATATTTTCAACAGTAACTGTTTCGTTATCCCAATCCTTTACCAAACTAGTAGCATCACGAATTTTCCCTGTACCATCTATAATTCCAGGCTTAACATTGCTGCCTTCCCTATATCTTAAAGTTTTCATTATAAAGTCCACCCTCCATCAATTAAGTTTAAAGTACCAGTTACAAAATCAGATTCATCACTTGCAAGATAAACAGCCATATTAGCTATCTCTTCTGGTTGAGCAAGACGGCCCATTAATTGTCGGGCAATAAAATCTTCTTTGGCTTTTTTTGGATCTTCCGCCATATTCACTCTATCATGCCATGATGGAGTTTCTACGGTACCAGGTAAGATTCCATTACATCTTATTCCTTGTCTTACAAAATCTACAGCAATTGATTTAATGAAACCATTTAAAGCAGCTTTTGTTGTGCCGTAAATGAATCTATTTGGCGCACCTTTTAAACTAGAAGCTCCAGAAGAAACTATAATAATATTGCCTTTTTGTTTTTTTATCATTTTGGGTAGTAAGAATTGAGTCATTAAATAAGCAGAATAAATATTTACTTTTATTGATCTATCAAATTCAACAGAATCACAATCCATTATTGTTCCATGATGCACAAAACCAACTGCATGAAACAAGATATCAATATTATCAATTGAATTGGCAAATACTTCAACTGCTGATTTATTTGTTGAATCTAATTCTTGCGTTACAATACTAGAACTACTTTGTTTTATTTCATCTAACTTTTCTAAATTAATATCTGTAGCAATTACTTCCGCTCCTTCATTTGCAAAAGCTAAAGCAGTTGCTCTTCCTATTCCTTGAGCAGCAGCTGTAACAACAATTTTTTTATTTTTTAGTCGCATTAATTATTCCTCCAATAATTGCCATCAGGAAATAAAAACTCATTAACAGAGTTTTCTTTCATTTCAATAGAATATCCGTGATCCAATGGAGGCATATAATTACCATTCTTAATTGTACAAGGATAAGCAAAATGCTCATGTAACTGATCTGAGTATTCAACAAACTTATTATGCTTTTCGCCATTAATTAACACATAATCAATCATGCACAAATGCTGGACATATTCACATAATCCAACACCTCCAGCGTGTGGAAAAACAGGCACTTTAAACTTATGAGCCATAAGTAAAACCGTTAAAATTTCATTTATACTTCCAAGCCGGCAGCTATCAATTTGGCAAATATTCATTGCTCCTGATTCTAAAAATTGCTTAAACATAATTCTGCCACCACAAGCTTCACCTGTAGCTAAATTAATGTTTCCAACAGCTTTTTTAATCTTAACAAAGCCTAAAACATCATCAGGACTTGTTGGTTCTTCTACAAACAATAAATTAAATTTTTTATACGCGTTTATGTGTTTAATTGACTGCTCTATATTCCATTGCTGATTTGCATCAACCATAATAAAACATTCATCACCAACTGTTTCTCTTATTAATTTTAATCTTTTTACATCTGCTTCTAAATCCAGCCCAACTTTAACCTTAAAGTGTTTCCATCCCATTGAAATATATTTTTTGCATAACCTAACTATTTTTTCATCAGAATAACCCAACCAACCAGCGGCAGTAGTATACGATGGATAACCTTCTTCTAAAATTATTTTAACTCTATTTTCTTTATATTTTTGGCTATTAACCAAGATTCTATAAGCCTCTTCCTCTGTTAAAACATCTTCTATATATTTAAAAGTTAACCATTTTATTATAGTTTCTGGTTTACTATCAACTATAAATTGCCAAAGTGGTTTTTTGTGTATCTTAGCAATCAAATCCCAACAAGAATTAAATATTGCTGCAACTGCCATATGCACTACACCTTTTTCAGGACCTAGCCATCTAAGTTGACTATGATCAACACATTTAAACCATAAGTTTCCTATTTCATTCTCTAGTTCCTCAACTGTAATTCCAATAAACAGCGGAAAAAAATGTTTTATACAATCAGCAACAATATCGTTACCCTTGCCAAGAGTAAATGCAATGCCATAGCCTTTTAAATTTTCATCAGATGTATAAATAGTAACATAAGTTGCAGAATAATCAGGGTCTGTATGCACTGCATCAGAACCAGTTAAATCTTTAGATGTAGGAAAACGAACATCCTTTACTGAAAAGCTTATAATTTTTGCCACATCTATATTTTTTTAAAAGTTGTATTGTCAATAAAGTCCCAATCTAGATCTATACCTAAACCTGGTTTATTAGGCAAATGAGCGTAACCATCTTTAACATCAATAGATTCTTTTAAGCCAAAATTAAAATATTCATATGGAACTAGTACTTCAAAAAATTCTGAATTTTTAATTGCTGCACAACAATGTAAATTAACTAGTTCTAAAGGATGATATATTGCAGTATGTATTTCACATTGTACACCAAAGCTTTCTGCTAAATGAGCTGTTTTTAATGTAGCAGTTATTCCTCCACTCCAAGATACATCTGCTCTAACCATATCAACCACTCTTGTTGATATACATTCGGCAACACTGTAAGGATGTTTTGCAATTACTTCAGTGCCAATTATTGGAATATCCAAAATTCTAGTAAGTTCACGAAGATTGTGAAAATTCTCATCAAATAACGGCTCTTCATACCAATAATAATTTAGTTTTTCTAATTCTCTACCAAACCGCAATGCTTGTTCAAAGTTATAAGGTGCTACTGGATCACTCATTAATTTAAAATCATTTCCAACTCTCTCGCGAACCTTTTTGTGAGCTTCCAAATCAAAATCATACCTCCCAGGAGGATGAAGTTTATAGGCATTAAAACCTCTATTCTTATACTCAAGTGCTTCTTTAGCATACGCTTCTGGTGTATCTAGAACCAAAGAACTTCCATAAATTGGCACTTTATCTCTGTATGCGCCCATATATTTATACAAAGGTAGTCCAGCCTGGATTGAAGCTAAAAGCCAACAATTTATATCAAATGGTCCATAACTATATATTGGTGCATGATTCCACCATCTGTCAGCCATCCTGTATTCGTGCCAATGTTGTTCGCGGTATAAAGGGTCTCGACCAATAAAAAATGGTTTAAAAATACTATTGGCAATTTCACCAGCCATTTCAGCCCCCCTACCTGCAAAACCAAAAGTTGAGCTAGTTAATCCCTCATCTGTTTGAAAAGTAATGACTAAAAATTCTAGATCTGATTTTTTTCCATCTCTCATTTCAGAATCTTTCATTACTGTCTCATTATGTCTACACATTCTAATTTCTATATTTGATATTTTCATTTTAAAGTGAAAACTCTTTGATTATTTTCTCTGTATCTTGTCCAATTATTGGGGCAGCTTTTGCATTTTTATAAATTTGGTTATTAATTCTGATTGGACATCTTAAAGTTTCTATATCTAAACCATCCGATCTGGTTATTCTTTGCAACATATCAATTACTTTAAAGCCATCATTTTTCATCATTTGATCCCATTCTAGAACTTCAGCACACCAGATATCTGCTGGTTGCAATATATCCAACCAATATTTGGTACTTTGAGTTTCTAACCAATCTCCAATTAATTTCTTAATTTCATCTCTTTTACTAAACCATTCTTTTTGGTCAGTATAACTAACAATTGATTCGAGTTTCAGTAATTCTCCTAACTTTGGCACTGGAGTCATTGCTATTGCAATATATCCATCTTTAGTTTTGTAAATACCATAAGGTGCAGATAAATAAGCATGAGCATTATTGTAAGAACTTCTTTCTGGCTTTCTATTTCCGTCATTTAAATAAGTTGTTAAAACTTCAAATTGAAAATCTAGTAAAGCTTCCATTAAACTAGTCTCAACTTTACACCCAACTCCTGTCTTCAAAGATTTAACAAGAGAAGATAATATGCCTTCGACCATGTAATGACCAGCTAACATATCAGCTGCAGCAAGACCCATTGGTGTAGGAGCATCTCCTCCATTGCCATTTAACCAAACTAGTCCAGATCTAGATTGTGCTAAAAGATCTTGACCGGGTAAATCTTTCCAAGGTCCAGTATCACCATAGCCACTGATACTTCCATAGATAATTTTTGGATTAATTTTTTTAACACTTTCATAATCAAGTCCAATACGATCTATTACTCCTGGACGAAAATTCTGAGTTATTATGTCTGCTTTCGAAATTAGTTTTTTTAATTTTATTAAATCTTTTTCATCCTTTAAATTCGCAGCAAAGCTTTCTTTATTTCTATTAATTGCATGAAAAAGCGTGCTATCACCATCTAAATCAGTGTCACTTATATATAGATTCCTGCAAAGATCTCCTACGCCAGGTCTTTCAATTTTAATTACTCTTGCGCCTAAATCAGCTAATCTTAATCCAGCGACAGGGCCAGATAAAAATTGACTAAATTCAAGAACAGTTATTCCCTCTAATGGTTTGTTATTTGTTGACATAAAAACTTTTCTCAAATTCTTTTTTCATCTCATTTATAGTAAAGTCAATCGAAGTTTCTCCTTTTAAGAATTTATTTACCAATGTACCGCCTATATCTTGAAAATACATATAGCCATCATACCTTGGTCTTACCCAACTTTTTTTAAGTGTTTCCAAGGTATTTTCAAAGAATTGATTACAATTATTATTTACTTCTTTATCTTTCCAAGCGCTTATATGTGAAGGCTGACCTCCAGAATTAAAAAATAATCCCTTTTGACAATCTTCAGAAGCAATCCAAAAAGCATACTTAAGAGCTATAGCTAAATTTTTTGTACTTTTAGAAACAGCTAAACCTGTACCTCCTATTTGTGATCCACTACAATTTTTATTATTTTCATCAAAAGAAATTATGTTTCCAAAATAAATTATTGATTTTCTAAAATTCTTTCTTGAATAATTAGAATAACCATAAAGCATTGGGCAAAAAATAAATTCATCATTAGAAGACATATGATCCAAAACATTTATTGGATTCATTTTTAGACAATCTGTAGGCACTAAATCAGCTAATTGCTTCATCATTTTTAATATTAATTTACCCGTTGATAAATCAATAAACTGCTCAGCAACATTATTAATAGGTTTGCCTAAATTAGCTGCAATTGAATTAAAACACGAAATTGCATCAATAGGTTTTATAGGCCAAATTACAAGAGATTTTTCAGCTAATTTAATCGTTTCTTCAAAAGTTTTAGGAATATTTTCGATTAAATCTTTTCTAAATGCACTTACAGGTGCAGCTGCGTCAATTGAAAGAGCATATTGGTTTTCATTAAAATTATAACTTTGATGTGAAAGTCCAACAGTACTATTTTTAAAAGAATTTAAATCATCTTTATATTCTAAAAAATTATTTAGCTCATATATTAATCCTTTTCTTGAAGCTTCACCAACATGTGGGTGATCAATAACCATCAAATCATATTCATAAGCCATGTTTTCAATTGGTCTATCGGCAAAAGCTTGCAAAGGTCTTTTTTCCCAAACAATATTAAAATTAGGATTATTTTTTTTGAATTCTGCTGCTGTAGCAACCATAGGATCAAAACCTCTGGGATGATCCCAGGCTATCCCTTTGATAACTTGCATTTATTTTTTTACCTCTGCCTTATCTTTAAATTTTTCAGGTTTCTTATATTTGACAGAATGAAGGTGTTCACAATACAAAACTAATTCTCCTTCTTCTTTAAAAACTTCATAACTGGTTCTAACAAGTCCCATCTTAAGGTACTTAGGTCGTTTTTCCATATTAGTCCGAATAGAATATATTGTATCACCAATAAAAACTGGCTTTATAAATCTTAATTTATCATAACCATAGCTAAAAGAATTAACACAATTTGTTGCAACTAATCCGAGACCATAAGAAAATACCATGGCGCCTGCAACTAATCGTTTATTAAAAATACCTTCCTTTGAAGCAAAGTGTTCATCTGCTACATAAGGATGCATATCTAAAACCATCATATTAAATTGCATTGCCTCGCCTTCAGAAATTGTTCTCCTAAGTGATCTAATTTTATGTCCAATAATAACATCTTCATAAAACCAGTTTTCTGAATTCCACACCGGAATCTTTGCATGTTCATCAGGCATATCTTGCGGGTTTGTGGATTCTATGCCAATAGTTGGTTTGTGCTCATTCTGATCATTCATATGTAAAAAATAATATTCACATATAAATATACATTTTTTGTAGAAGAAAGAAAGTTTATAAAATACTATAATAAATATATTAAAAGGGAGCTTATGATAGAAGTTGTACAATACTATGAAGATTATAATATAGGAGATCAAAGAACAACACCTTCAAGAACAATTACAGAAACTGACATAGTAATGCATGCTATGCATACAGGAGATTTTTTTCCACATCATGTTGATGCTGAATTTGCAAAAAAAGGTCCTTTTGGTCAGCGTGTAGCGCAGTTCAGTTTAACTCACTCGATAGGTATTGCACTCACTGCTGGTAAAGTAAATCCGAAAGCTTTTACTTATGGATTTGAAAGATTAAGATTTCCAAACCCAGTATTTATTGGAGATACTATTACTACAATTGTAACGATTAAAGAAAAAAAAGATGATCCGAAAAGACCAGAATACGGACAAGTAGTTGAAGCATGTGAAGTAGTAAATCAAAATAAAAAATGTGTTAGTTATTCTGAGCATGTTTTGCTAGTAGAAAGAAAAGAAAAGAATATAATTTAAAAAGCGCTAAATTTAATATAGGCTTCTTGTGGATCCATGCCTTCTTTAATCGCTTTTCTAACCAAGTTTTCAGTATTAATGAGTTTTTCAGATTTTTCTAATATTTCAGCAATATTTTCTTTTGGAATAATTACAATTCCATCTATATCGGCTAAAACATAGTCATCATTATTAATTTTTACATTTCCAATAATTATTTCATTTTCATAACTAGTAGGTTTCCAAAATTTAACTACATCGCGAGGAGTAAAAAACTTACTCCATACTGGAAAATCAATTTTTAAAATGAAGTCCATATCTCTAACTCCACCATCAACAATATATCCTCTAACTCCTTTCAATTGCAATGTTTCTGCAGAAAGCTCACCCATTAATGCTACTTCATTATTATTTGGTTGGCAAATTATTACCTTGTTTTGTGGTGCTTTAGATAAAAATCCTGTCCATGCTAATAAAGAGTCATGGTGACTTTGAGATTCATCAACCTCACCCTCTAATGTAAATATTTGCCCTGCTAAAATATGATTATTTTTACACGGCCTAATTTGTGGAGGCAAAGTAAAATTTTTGTAACCAATATCACGCATGATATCATGCACAACACCTGTATAACATTTTGATAATCTTTCTACAAAATCAATCATGTATTTAACTAATTATTAATAATAATTTTAAGAGTATTGAGCATGCCCAAGATCATTAGATAATTTTCTAGCATATTTTCCTATTATAGAACTAGCTTTTTTGACACTAGTATTTTTTTCATTTAGTCTGCTTAAAAATGGGCTTGTTAGGGCTGCAATTGCATACCCTGAATTATCGAATATCGGATACGAAATATTAGTAATGCCAAGTATCTGCAAGCTTTTTACTACTTCACAGCCATCTTTTTTTATTTTATGAATAGTTTTTTTGGTATATTTTTTTTCCAGTTCTTTCAATTTACTTGCAGGTAGATTTGAATTTTTTTCAAGAGATAAAAAAGTCTTACGTCTTATCAATCTTCTTTTTCTTTCATACTCAGATTGAAAAGTTAAAATTACCCTGCCTGATGAAGTTTCAAGTAAATCAAAAGTTGAACCTACAGTAACATGGTAATTAAACTTTGAATCACTATCATACTGAGAAATAACAAGTAGCTTACCAGCTGTATAAATTGATAAATGAATTGATTGTTTTATTATTGTGGAGACCTCTCTCATTATTGGATTTGCCTTTTCCAAAAGCGCTTTAGTAGGGTTAAATGAAGCAGCAAGATTCAATAACTTATAGGAAAGTTTATAATTATCTGTTTTAGAATCAAATTCTAAATAATCTCTTTGCTTAAGGGTATTTAACATGCGATAAATTTCGTTTACTGATTTTTTTAAATGTCCAGCTATTTGTGCTTGGGTTAAACCATGAGCAGATACTGCTAATAGTTCAATTATATCCAATCCCTTGTCCAGAGCAGGAGCATTATAACTTTTTTTGCTCATAAATTTTGACTTTCATATATGAAAAAATTGATAATTCAAGCATATGATAGTAAGTTGAAAATATGGTTTTTTTAGTTACTGGTGGTACTGGTTTTATAGGTAAGAGAGTTGTAAGACAGCTTTTAAATAAAAACTTTGAAGTAATTGCTTCAGACATTAATATAGATAATGAAAAAGATTCTTTTTATAATTATTTAGATTTAAAAAAACAAAACCACAACAAATTAAATCTAATTGAATTCAATATCAAATCAAAATCAGAGTTAAAAAATATTTTAGAAACAAAAAAAATTACTCATATAATAGCTTGTGGTTATCAAATGAGTAATCTTATAGATAATAATCCAGTTAAAGGCGCTGAAATTAATATTGTAGGCATGACTAATCTCTTTCAATCTGTTGTCGATTATAATTTAAAAAAAATGGTGTTTCCAAGTAGTCAAAGTGTATATGGAGATTCACAAAAATTATATGGAGATAAACAAGTTCGCGAAACTGATTATTGCGGTCTTCAACATCAATTATTTACCTATGCTGTAATGAAACTATTAAATGAATTTATGGCTGAAAAATATGTAAAAAAACATAAGGCTAAAATTGCTTGTACAAGACCCTCAGTTGTTTTTGGTTTTGGTCGTAAAAGAAGTTCTTTAATGTGGGCTGAAGAATTTGCAACAAATCCTGCTCTTGGGAAACCGGTTCATCTACCATTTCCAAAAGAAAATAAAGATAATTATATTTACGTTGAGGATTGCGCTGAACAGTTAATACAATTAGCTCTTAAAGATAATTTGAATCATTTTGTATATAATACAGGCTCTGAAACTGCTTCAGGAATTCAAATAAAAAATATAATTAAAGAACTTGTGCCGAATGCAATAATTTCTTTTGATGAAAAGGGTTCACCAACGCCATTTATTGATGATCAAGATGACTCAAGAATAAGAAACGAATTATCATTTGTGCCAAAAAGTTTAAAAGAAGGAATTAGAGCACATATGAATGAAGCTCGTTTATCAAATGGTTTAAATGTTATTGAATAAGAATTAAAATGTTAAAAACAACAACAGTCGGAAGTTATCCAAGAAAAAATAAACCAAAAGATACGCTCAGAAAACCTAGTGTTAGCAATGAGGAAGCTTTTGAAATGATTGACTGGGCTGTGCAAGATCAATGTGATTTAGGTTTGGATTTTATAACTGATGGAGAAGCTTATAGAGAAAATATGTATTGGTTTTATCAATTACGTATTGATGGTGTAAATTGTGAAGAAAAAAAATATAAGCAATTTACATTGGGAGGATCAACTGAAAATGTTGATTTGTCCAAGGCGCATCCATTGGTAAATGAAAAAGGTGGTTTTGGTATAGAATGTGCAGTTGTAAATGGAGAAATTAAAAATCAAAAATGGGATCTAGCCACTAAATGGAAAAGAGCTCAAAATGCAGCAAAGGGTAATGTTATCGTAAAACAAACAATTACAGGACCTCATATGTTGTCTAGATTTTCAGTTAATGAAAATAAAGAACTGTATAAAGATGATAAAGCTCTAGCATATGCTTATGCAAGCTGTATTAAAAATGAAATTTCCGAATTAGAAAATGCAGGTTGTGAAAGAATACAATTAGATGAACCAGTGTTAACTGAAGCGCCCCATGAATGTGAATGGGCTGCTGATGTTATAAATAATATTACTGAAGCATTTCCAAATATTCACTTTAGTCTTCACATATGTGGTGGAAACGCTCACAGAAAAAGAGGTTATTTTGGTAAATATAATGATATGCTTGATGGTCTAAAAAAATTAAAAATCCATGAGTTGCATCTTGAGCACTGTACTCTTCATTACAACATGCTGGATGTATTTGAACAATATAAGTTTAATGGAATTTTATCTTTTGGTGTAGTAGATCAAAGAACGGATGAAATTGAAAGCGTAGAATTGATCCATAATAGAATTAAACCTGTTTTTGAAAAGTTTGGAAAAGATAGAATAATCTTATCAAGCGAATGTGGTTTTGGCCATGTGCCTATTGAAATTACAAGAAAAAAACTTTTAAGATTAGTAGAAGCTGCAAAAAAATATTAAAACAAAGTTTTTTCAGTATCAATATCAAAAAAGTGTATTTTTGAAGTATCAATTTGAAAATTGATTTTATCTCCTATGCTTACTGGGTAAGGATTGTACATTCTGCTAATAATTTCTTTCCCATTTAGATGAAAAAAAAGCTGTGTTTCAGTGCCTAAAGGTTCGGCTAAGTCAATTTCTTTTGAAAAAAACCAATCATTATTATCTATTGTGTTCTTTTCTACAGGTTTTAAATCTTCTGCTCTAATACCTAAATAAACTTTACTTTTATTATTAAAAAGATCTTTGAAATTTTCTGGGCAATCTAAATAAATTTCGTTATCAATTTTTATTTTTACTTTTTGATCTTTTGAAATAATATCACAAGTTAAAATATTCATTGGTGGACTACCTATAAAAGTCGCTACAAACACATTTACTGGTTTATTAAAAACTTCAATGGGTGAGCCAATTTGTTCAATATATCCATCTTTCATAATAATGATTCGGTCTGCTAAAGTCATTGCTTCTACTTGATCATGCGTTACATAAATTATTGTTGTTTTTAATTTTTGATGTAGTTTTTTTATCTCTGTTCTCATTTGAGTACGAAGTTTTGCATCTAAATTTGATAAAGGTTCATCAAATAGAAATGCATCTGGTCTTCTTACTATTGCTCTTCCCATAGCTACTCTTTGCCTTTGACCTCCTGAAAGTTGTGAGGGTTTTCTTTTTTGTAATTCTTCTAATCCTAGTATTTGTACAGCTTCCTTAACTCTTGTTTCAATTTCATTTTTATCAACTTTGGCAATTTTTAAACTAAAACCTAAATTTTCTTCTACAGTCATATGAGGGTATAATGCATAATTTTGAAAAACCATTGAAACATTCCTGTCTTTAGGATCTTTTTCATTAACTAATTGATCACCTATATATATTTCTCCACTAGTAATTTCTTCTAAACCTGCAATCATTCTCAAGGTTGTAGATTTTCCACATCCTGAAGGACCAACTAAAACTAGAAATTCATTGTGAGGAATACTTAAATCCATGTTTTGAACAGCAATTACTTCACCATATTTTTTTGTAAGATTTTTTAAATCAACATTAGCCATATTATCCTTTTACACCTCCAAAAGTTAATCCAGAAACTAAATGCTTTTGAACTATAAACGTTAATATTACTGCTGGCACTATCATTACAACTGCTATAGCGCACATACCTGCCCAGTTAATTGTAAATTCATCTAAATAATCCATCATGCCTATAGGTAAAGTTTTTGAATGAACTGTTCTTGTTAAAACTGAAGCTAATGCATATTCATTCCATGAAAGTAGAAAAGCAAAAATTGCAGCTGCTCCAATACCTGGTCCTGCAAGTGGTAATTCAACATTCCAAAATGCTTGCAATCTTGTACAGCCATCTGTTCTGGCTACTTCAGACATCTCTTTTGGTATCTGTCTAAAAAAACCATCAGTTAACCAAATTGTAAATGGCACATTCATTGCAACATAAACAATTATAACTCCAAAAGAAGTATTTATTATTCCTATTTTAGCAAAAAGAATAAAAAGAGGTAAGCTTAAAGAAATGCCTGGCACTGCTCTTGCAAGCATCAATCCTAGAAAAATTTTATTTTTACCTTTAAAATTATATCGAGCAAAAGCATAGCCACCCATCATACCTATTGTTATTGCTATGACTGTACTCACGGAAGAAATAATCACTGAATTCATTAAATATTTAAATGCTGGAACAGATACATAACCACTAATGCTAAACATTTGTGTAAACTCATAAATTGTCCATCTATCTGGAATCCAATTAGCTGGTTTAGCCAAGATTTCTGGATTTGGACGAAAAGCACTTATAAAAATCCAAATGCCTGGCATGCAAACTAAGATTAAAAGAAATAAAACCAAAAACCAAAATGCAATTTTTTTAATTTTTTTCATTATTGTTGCCCTAATTCCCTTCTTGCGGCTACAAGTTTAGTAAAAAAATAATAAGTGAACGCTATAGATAATATTATTGAAACATATGACATTGCATTAGCAAAACCCATATTTGCATCTTTATAACCAATTCTTGCAATCATAGTCCAAAGCAACTCTGTTCTCATTGCTGGACCACCTCCTGTCATAATGTGAACAATATCATAAGCTCTACCAACATCTAATGATCTAATTGTTAATGCTATAAATATAAAAGGCATTAAAAAAGGAAGTGTAATGTTCTTAAACACTTGCCAACTATTACATCCATCTACACGAGCAGCTTCAATAGGATCTCTGGGAATACCTAAAAGACCAGCTAAAAGTAAAATAGCAAAAATAGATGTATTGGCCCATATTTCTGCAACCATAATTGAACCCATTGCTAAATATTTATCAATAAGCCAAGGAATTGCTGACTCATAACCAAATAAATATAAAAAATTATTAAGAACGCCAATGTTATCATTGAATATATATTTCCACTGAAAGCCAACTAAAATTGGGGAGAACATCATTGGAAACATCATAATTGTTCTTAATGTTCTTTGGCCCCATGTAATTTTATTAATCAAAAGTGCTATACCTAATCCAAATAATAATTCTAAATTTAAAACAATTGCTAAAAATAAAATAGTTCTACCAAAGGCATACCAAAACTTAGTATTATCAATTAGACGTTCATAATTTCTTAAGCCAATAAAATTATAAAGGCTATCAGGACGTGTAAGTTTGTAAGAAGTAAAACTAGTATAAAAAGAAAATATTAAAGGAATAATTATTACAAATCCAATAGCTAGTAAAGAAGGTAAAATTAAAATTATTGGACTACTAAAAAATTTTTTATTCATTAATCGGCGTAGTCTATTTTCAATCCTCCTGATTGACTTGATAGTCCACAAGAATCAACAACTGCCATAGTATCAATAGAATCATCTATAGATGTAATAAGTTTATCGTCTTCACCATTTTTAAATCTCTGCATGTTTGACATAACGCCTATGAACGCATCTGGGAACCACTTACCTTTTATATCAAGTTTAATCCAATCAGTGTTCTCAGTAATTATTTCGAGCTCTTCTGGCTCACCATTTGGGTAATCTAATAGAAGGCCTAAAGTCATTTTTGCTGCACCTTTAGTGCCCTCTAATCTAATATACGCATCTTGATTTTTTCTACCAAAACTATGCGTATGATTTATAGTCATACAGCATCGTATATGTTCTCCATAGTTAAATATTGCACTTGTGCGGCAGTCTGCCAAATCTTTTACTTTCGGATGTTTTACAGATTGACAATATAAACTTTTTGGATTTCCTAAAACTGAACGAATCCAATCGATATAATGAATTGAATGAAGAGGGACCTCAACTCGATCTAATGTTTTTAGAAATGGCCATAATTCCCAAGGTGTATGAACATTTACATGAACTTCAAGCTCAACTAGTTCACCTAAAAGGTTTTTTTGAATTGCTTCATATACGGGTAAAGCAATTGGGCTAAAGCGTAACTGAAAATTCATACATGCTTTTATATTTTTTTGATGACAAATTTTTCTAATTTTGTTTCCTTCTTCTAATGATCTTCCAAGGGGCTTTTGAAAAATTGCATAAATATCTTCAGGAAGTTTTTCAACAACTTCCAAAAGATTTGCAGGAGGCAATGCAAGATCAAAGATACAATCTTTATTTTCAAAAGCTTCTTCAAAAGTGCTAAAAACTTTATCAATTTCATACTCTTTAGCCAAAAGATCAGCCTTTTCCTTATCAATATCAAACATACCTAACACATTAAAGCCTGCTTTTTTATAAGCAGGCAAATGTGCGTCTTTTACTATACCGCCTGTTCCTATAATTATAACTGGATTTGTTTTACTTGGCATTGGCCATGTTTGACCTAAGTTTTTTATCAGTGTTTCTTGATCGCTCATAAAAATTTTCTTGAATATGTTTGACTACTCCTTAGGTATAAGGAGTAGTCGTAATAAAGACTCTTAGTAATAACCAGCGTCTTGCATTAAATAATCAGTTTCTTTGGCTGCAGCATCCAATGCTTCCTTTACAGATTTATCGCCAACAATTGCAGCTTGCAATTCAGGGAAGATAATATTTGAAAAAGGAATCCACTCAGGGATTAAAGGTGGTGTAAATGCATCTTCAGCCATTGAAGCTTTAAAGGTAGAGAAAAGATTGCTCATGAATGCATTTCCTTCGCCATCCATTTCTGAAGCAATATCATCCCAAACTCTAGTCATAGTCGGAAGTTTACCTCCTCTTGCTTCATGCATTTGTGCTTCATGATTTGTTAGAATCCAAATTAATGAAGCAGCTGCTTCTAAATTTTCATCTGGACAACCATTAAGGATAGAATAAGTGTGAGAGCCTGACCAGCCCCCTCTTTTTCCACCTGAGCCCATTGGGAATCTTACAAGACCTACGTCGCCACCAATTTTAGAATCAGCGCTATTAAAGTAAGCACCCCATCCTCCCCAATCAAGATTAAGAGCAACCGTTCCACTTGCAAAGCCAAGACCGGTTTCATCCCATAGGTAGTTTAAAACACCTGCTGGCACAGCTTTTGCTTCGTATAAATCAACAAACCATTGAAGAGCTCTTTGTCCTGCTTCATCATTAAAAGTTGGACGCCACTCTTCATCAAATAAAGCTCCACCTTCTGCAATTACCAATTCATAGAAACGACCTGTAATTGCTTCTTCTTTGCCAACATATTGTGTTCCAAAAAAGTTTGGTGGGTTAGACCAAAAAATTGCTTGTTCTTTCCATTGCTCCAATGTTTCTGGAGGTGCTAAGTCATAACCATACTCTGCTTTAAATCTTTTCTTATTATCTTCGTTTTCATAAATACTTTTTATGTACCAAAGATTACTTACATCACTATGTTGAGGCAGTTGCACTAGACGACCGTCAACAGTTGAGTGGTCAAGAACTAGTGGAACAAATTCTGCTAAATAATTACCCGGCACAATACCATTTAAATCTCTATAAATGTCACCATATTGCGTAGCAAAACTAGTATGATTTGAAACTACACAGTAACTAATATTACCAGCAGCTATATCTTGTTTAATTTCTTTATCTAACTCAAAGTGACTTTTCTTAGATAAGATTTGAACTTTACCTCCTGTTTTTTCTTCCCAGATAGGTATCATAACTTGATAAAGTGGATCGTATGGCGCCCCACCAATAAGTTTAACATCTAAAGTAATTCCACTAAAATCTCCCCACATAGTAACGTTGTCGTTTGGAAAACTTTTATCAACAGCAAACGCACTAAAAGAGAGAGAGAATGTAGAAATTAATACAAATATATTTTTAAGTAATTTCATATATTTCCTCCATTTATAAAATAATATTACATGGTATCCCTGAATTTAAAAGGAAAATTATAATAATATTGATTAATTTTATTAAATTTTTTCAAATTATTACTTTATTACTGAAATATAAGATTAATTATTATTATTATTAAAATTGAATGATATTTTATTAATTTTAATTATATTCTAAGTTAATAATAATTTAAGGAATTAAAATATGAGTACAAAAAGATATGCAATGGCGGTGAAGCTAAAAGACGAAAAAAGGGACTTTTATCTTAAAAATCATCAAAATGTATGGCCGGAAGTTTTAAGTGAGTTGAAAAAAATAAAAATTAAAAATTATAGCATATACCTTAAAGAAGACTTTATGTTCGGTTATTTAGAATACGACGGAGATAATTTTGATCATGATATGGGAGAAATGCAAAAAATACCAATAGTAGATAAATGGACAAAATTAATGGTAGATTGTTTTAACCCTTTTCCAAAGAATGAAGATAATAATTCATGGGTAATGATGGATGAAATTTTTTATATGGAATAATCTTATTCACAAAGTTACATTGTAATTTAATTCTATGTCAAAAATTGATAACATTGAAATAATTTTTTTAGAATACTCTTTTCCAAAATCTAAAAACTATCAATACAGCGGTGGTGTTGTAGAAAATATGATTGTTGGTGTAATAAAAATTATTGATACTGAAGGGGAGTATGGTCTTGGTGAAGTAACACATGCACAATTTACACATAAACCTATTATAGGACTTGTTGAACATTTTAAAAGTTTATTAATAGGACATGATATTAATAATATTAATCAAGCATGGGAAAAAATGTATGGATCAAGTTTATTTTGGAACAGAGAAGGAATTGGCATAGGAGTTATGGGCGGCATTAATATTGCTATGTATGATCTTTTAGGCAAAAAACTTAAATTACCAATTTATAAATTGTTAGGAGGCCTTACTAGAGAAAAAATTAAAATTTATGCAAGTAATGGACTTTTCTCTTCTTCAGATGAGTTAATAAAAGATGCGCACAAAGCATATAATTTAGGTTTTAGAGTTTATAAAATGAGAGTCATTTCTCCTGATACAGTAATTGATCTTGTTAAAGATTTTAAAAAAGAATTTTCTGAAAAAATGGAATTAATTGTTGATGCTGTCCAAGGTTCAACTGCCAACCCTTGGGCAACTAAAGTATCAATTAACTTAGCAAAAAAGTTAAAGGATTATAAAATTTTATTTTTTGAAGAACCTTGTAGAGTAGAAAATATCAGAGGGTATCAACAAATAAAAAATTCAACTTCCATAAATATTGCTGGTGCAGAAAGTATTCCTACTGCAAGAGCTTTTAAACCATATATTGATTTAGATGTATTTGATATTCTGCAATTTGATATTGCTACATCTGGTTTTACCGAAGGAAGAAGGATTGCTGATTTGGCATACATTAATAATAAACCAATAGCAATTCACTCATGGGGAAGTGCAATTAGTATAATGGCAGGAATACATTTTAGTCTTACAGTCCCAAATGCTACTTTTACAGAATATTGTTTTATGGATCATCCTATAAATAAATTTCTATTTGAAAATAAAGAGTTATTAGTAAAAGATGGTTACGTTGAAAAACCAGAAACACATGGCTTAGGAGTTAAAATAACTGACGAAATAATTAAGAAATTTCCTTATAAAGAAAAAATTAATACTATGATTTCAACTAATGAAAGTGATATACAACTTATTTAAACCATATGGATATCAAGTTTATTAATACGCCAGAACCTATAGGTAATTTTGTTAACGTTAGATATTCCGGGAATCATGCATATATTTCGGGACAAGGACCTTTTGATGATAATGGAGAATTAATAAAAGGTAGAGTTGGAGAAGATTTAGATTTTAATCAAGCATACGATGCCGCACGAAGAGTAGGTATTTCTATTTTATCTGTACTTAAGAATGAAGTAGGTTTTGAAAAAATAAATAGAATTGTAAAAATTCTAGGCTTTGTAAACTGTACG
Source organism: Alphaproteobacteria bacterium MarineAlpha5_Bin5 (assembly GCA_002938205.1). Taxonomy (GTDB): domain Bacteria; phylum Pseudomonadota; class Alphaproteobacteria; order HIMB59; genus CACPNW01. The sequence continues at coordinate 43,418 of PTKZ01000007.1, read as the reverse complement.
AAAGATTTTTATTTACAGCCAAAAGTTATAAATGGTTGCTCGGATTTGTTTGTTGAATTTTTTGGCAAAGAAAAAGGTGTGCATGCAAGAAGCGCTTTAGGCGTATATGTTCTTCCAAATAACATACCAGTTGAAATTGAGGCTATAATTGAATTATCAGGAAATTAGAAATTTATCTTAACCAATCCAGCCATCTTGTTATATTTAGTTTATTGTATCTAGATTGAGAAATATTATTTGGAATTTTTCTTGAAATTAATTTTTTTATAACTTTATCAAATTCTCTCATAACTAATTTTTCCTGATTATACTTTAAATTACATGTATCCAATTCAAAATGATTAAGATGAATTAAATCATCTCTTACAAATATAGAAATTGAATTTTTTTCTAAAGCATATGCAAGTGATTGTGGTGTAAAATGAGCCTTATGAGAATTAATATGTATTCTTAATCTATTAATTTTATTGCCAGTTGGATCAGCAACAACTTCAAAGTTTAAACCTCGATAATTTTTCTTTGCTAAAAATTTAATCCAATAATTTAAAATTTTATTTTGCTTATTTAATTCATCTCCCCAGTTTCTTTTATACCAATTTTCAACAGCTATGATAGCTGAATAAATACCTTCTTTTCCTACTTTAAAACCCCTACCAATTCCTAAATTTTGTAAATAAATATTTTTAATATATCGTTTTTTCCCAGCAACTATTCCCGCTGTTAATGAGCCCATAAATTTATGTGCACTAAATATACAAACATCAGGCTTTAATTTAAAAAAATCCTCCATATATTCTTCTGAAGCGGCATCTATAATTATTGGTATTTTATATTTTTTACATAACTGTATAAATTTTTTTATATTTACAGCATCATAATCTGAGCAATGGTGAGATACTACATACATAGCACATACAATTTTTTGTTTATTTTTTTTTATAGTATTTTCTAGTAAATTTTCAGAACATGATTTTTTTAAACCACAACTAATGATTTTAGCGCCAGATAGTTTAATCGCTTGTCCTACTTCTGCCCCATAGTTTGTTAAGTGACCTTTTTGAATGAGAACTTTATTTTTTAATCCCTTTGTATCTGGGAGATTAAAAATCTTATGAATATCATTTCCTGCAATCATTGCCGCTACACTCTCTGTCAATGCTGCTGCGGCAGAAGCTGTAATTAAAGCCGATTCAGAATTTAAACATTTAGCAATTCTTTTTGATGCAATAGTTTGAAGTTCGTCAATATTTACAAAATAAGGAAAAATATTGTTAGCTGCATTAATTGATTTTTTATTTGTTAAAGATGCTCCAATTTTAGTCATAAAACCTGAAACATTAATTATTGGTGTTAATTTATTTTTTTTATAAAAATCTTTCATTGTGCAATATAAAAACATTTTCTTTATAGAGTAAATGTATTAATTTTAAATATATATGAATAATCTAAATAAATTTACACCATTTCAAACAATTGTTGGTTATAATTTATTGGAAGAATTAAAAAATTTTTCAAATTCAAAAACATGTATTATTACAATGAAAGACTTATGGAAAATTTTTAAACCTAATTTCAATAATGAAACAAATGTATATTTTGTCATATCACTTGAAGAAGAATTTCTTGAAAATGAAATTTCTAAATTTATTAAATATGACACAATTATAGGTTTAGGTGGTGGTCAAGCTTTAGATGTAGCTAAATATTTTTCTTGGAGATGTAACTTAAAATTATTTCAATTTCCAACTTCATTATCCGTTGATGCTGTCTTTGGTCATCGATCAGGTATTAGAAAAAATAATATTGTAAATTATATTGGTTGGGCAATACCAGAATGTATATTTATAGATTATGATATCATTCAGTCTGCTCCAAAAATATATAATTATTCTGGCATTGGTGATGTTCTTTGTTTCTATACCGGAGTCTTAGATTGGAAATATGCTACAAAAAAAAATAAATGTGAAAAAAAATGGAAATATAATGATGAACTTGCAGCTAAATCATTAAAACATGTTAACGAACTTTTAGATAACATAGAAGATGTTAAAAAACTTAATAAAAAAGGAATAAACACAATTGTAAAAGCCCATCAATGGGGCGGGAACTCTTTCTTTTCCAGCGGATGGAATCCTAGGCATATTGAGGGAATTGAACATTTTTTTTTCTATAATCTTGAGTTACAAACGAAAAAAAAATTTATACATGGTCAACCTGTGTGTCTTGGTTTTATTTTAGGTTGTCTTTTACATAATGATTACAATAACAAATTCAAAAAATTTTTTAAAGAAATCAACTTTGACATACGACCTGAATCTATGAATTTAACTTGGGATGAAATACAAAATTCACTTAAGTCTCTTAATAAATTTATAATTGATAATAATCTTTGGTACGGTATCGGAAATGATTTTATTTATTCTGATGATATATTTAATAAATTGGTAAAAAATATTAATGAAATTTATGAAGAATAATTCATATAAGAATAAAATTTGTATCTGATTGAAATACTTGAATTCTTGTATATATTTTAAGAATTGTACTTGACTTCCAAAACGTTTCTGAATTAACTGTAAATTACTTATATTTTAGGAGGATAAAATGAAAAAACTAGGTGTGATTTTGATTTCATTATCAATTTTAATCCCATTTAATATTGCTAATGCTTTTGATTGGAAGGCGCATTCAGGAAAAACTATTACAATTCTAATGAATGAGCACCCAGTATTGGATGGTATAAGATCATTAATTCCGCAATTTGAAGAAGACACGGGTATTAACGTTAAAGTTAATGCTTTGGCTGAAGATCTTTTCTTTGATAGAATGGAAGTAAACTTAAGAGCTCCAAAAGGTGCTGATGCACATTTCTGCCCTATGGATGCCACTGCATTTAATCAATTCAGTGATGGTTTATTGCAGCCATTAAATGGATTTTTAGATGATGAAAATGCTACTCATTCTGGCTATGATGTTAATGATTTCCCATCAGGGTTTTTGAATGCAACAAATTTCCCAGGAGGTCCAGGATCAAATTATTATTGTATACCAATGTCATTTGAGTCTTACATTGTTTTTTATAACAAAGATCTTGTTAATAAATATCTAGGTGGCAAACTTCCTGAAACAATGGATGAGCTAATAGATATGGCCAATAAAGTAAAAGCCGATTCAGGTGGAGATGTTGCTGGAGCAGTAATGAGGGGTCTTAGAACTGATACTAATATCGATACAATTTCAGGCCTTGTGTTTAATGCATGGGGAGATAGATCAATTGAAGGTCCATATGGTGTATGGTTTGATGGTGATTGGAGTAAACCAAGACTTGATGACCCAGCTATTCAAAAAGGTTTAAGTGATTATGCTGGACTTATGACTGCAGGCCCTAGTGATATTTTATCTTATAACTGGAATGAAGCAGGTAATGCTTTTTGTGCTGGCCAAGCAGCGTTTTTTGCTGACGCATCTTTATTTGGTCCATGGTTTGAAACAGATGACTGTCCTGCAGTAAAAGGAAACACAGGCTATATACCTCTTCCCCCTCAAGAAAAAGGTGGAACTTCATATACTGCAAACTGGCAGTGGGGAATTGGAATGGGCGCTAATGCACAGGAAAAAGATGCTGGTTGGTACTTTATTCAATACATGACTAATAAAAATGCTGAACCAAAAATTGGAACATTCCATGGCGGTGCAGGCAGACTATCTACTTGGGAAAATGATGAATATACAAGCACATTAAACTCAGAGTATGTATCTGCTACTTTAGAATCTATGAAAACAGTCAGAACTTCAGTTGTGCCTGTTAAAGATTTTAATAAGTATGCTTTAGAAATTATGGATGTAATACTTAGAATTCATGGAGGCGCTAGCAGTGCTGATGCTACTGCTGAAGGAAATGCAAATTTCCAAAACATGTAATTTTAATATATTAAATTAATTATTAAGGAGGGGATTCCCCTCCTTTTAAATTTAAATGAAACATACACCATATTTTTTTCTTTTACCTAGTATTCTAATACTCTCCTTTACTTCATTATATCCAATTTGTTACTCAATCTATTATAGCTTTTTTAATTGGAGGTGGGGTGATGAAAAAGATTTTATTGGTCTAGGAAACTATTTAACTCTATTAACAGATAAAGAATTTTGGATAATAATTAAAAATACTTTTGTATTTGCTTTCTTTGCATGTTTTTTTGAAATTGTTATCGGAGTTTTTTTAGCAATTTATATTGATAGAATAAAAATTGGATCAACAATAATTCGAACAATTTTATTGATCCCCTTAATGGTTTCAGGAATCTCTGTAACAATGCTTTTTAAAGTTATGCTAGATAATATGTTTGGTATTATTCCGTATTTTTTATCTTTTGTTAATATAAAATCAAACTTTTTTGGTTCATACACTGCTGCAATGCCAACGATAATAGGATTGGACGTTTGGTGGCAAACTTCTTTTGTGTTTATTATTATTTTAGCTGGTCTAAAAAGTATTCCTCATGAACCTATTGAAGCAGCAAAAATGGATGGTGCTAGTGAGTGGGAAATAACGCGTTATATAAGATTGCCAATGATACGATCTCTTCTTTTATTAGTTTTAATATTTAGATCCATCGATACTCTTAAGGTTTTTGACATTGTTTGGGGAACAACTGGCGGTGGTCCTGGCTTAGCAACTGAAGCGCTACAAACTTATGCTTATAGAGTTGCTTATAGTTTTTTAGAAATGAGTAAGTCTATGACGGTGATGGTATTATTTTCAATTGTCGTTATTTTTCTCACTGTACTTTATTCTAGATTAAATAAGGATTTATGAAAAAAATAAAAAAACATAAACATTTAATTTCAGCGTACATTGTAAGTTTTGTTGCAGTTGCTTTTACTTTGCTACCAGTAACATGGTTATTTATGTTATCAATAAAATCAAAAGGAGAAACATTTACAAAACCACCAAAATGGATTTTTGATCCAACAATAAATAATTATATAAAGCTGTGGGATAATGATTTATTTAAAGATACTTTTTTTAATTCTATTTTCATAACATTAATAAGCATTGTTTTATCTGTTACAATTGCTTTATTTGCTGCTTATGCCCTAAAAAGATATCAAATTAAATTTAAAACAGCATTTATGCAATGGTTACTTTTGGCCTACATGCTACCTGAGTTCTTGTTTGTATTACCTATGTTTGCAATTTATCAAACATTAGGAATTTATGATACGTATTTGGGAATGGCAATTATATATCAGGTCCACGTTCTTCCTTTTTCTATTTGGATGCTAAGAAGTTTCTTGGAAGAAATTCCAAAAGAAATAGATGATGCTGCAATTATTGATGGTTGTGGTCCATTACAAGCAATTTATAGAATTTATTTACCCCTTATCATTCCAGGTATAGTTGCTACAGCAATCTTAAATGGTATATGGGTGTGGAATGAATTAGCCATCGCACTTGGCTTAACTTTTTTTGATGCGCAACCAATTACTGTAGGTGTTGCATCATTTAGAGGTTATGCTTCTATAGATTGGGGTGGTATGACTGGTAGCGCTATTATATCAATTATACCTATGGTATTATTTGCAGCCTTTGCTCAAAAACATATTGTTAAAGGATTAACACTAGGTTCAGTCAAAGGGTAAATTATGAATAAATTAAATAAACCAGATTTTTTACTAAATAATAAAATTTTTCAAACAATTTATGGTAGAAATTTATTAAGTGAATTGAACATAATTATACCGAGTGAAACTCTAATAGTTACAATGGAAGATTTATGGGAGAATTTTTCAAGTTTTTTTAAAAAAAATGTTCATGTACATCTAGTAAAAAACTTAGATATTAGCACACTAGAAAATGATTATGAAAAAATTAAAAATTTTAATGCAGTTGTTGGCATTGGTGGAGGACAAGCTCTAGATACGGCAAAATTTTTTAGCTGGAAAAGCAATAAAAAACTTTTTCAAGTGCCAACTTCGATGTCAGTCAATGCTGCATTTGGACATAGATTTGCTTCTCGTATTGATGGAAATATAAATTATATTGGTTGGACAGTTCCTGAAGCAGTATATGTTGATTTTGATATTATTAAAAGAGCACCAAAAATATTTAATAGAAGCGGAATTTGTGAAATATTGTGTTATCACACTGCTCATTTAGATTGGAAGTACGCTGATAAAATTGGAAAGTGTGAAAGTAAGTGGCCTTATGATCAAAGTGCAGTAGATGAAGCACAATCAGTATTAGACTACATGTTAGAAGGAATTGATGACATTAAAGAGGTAAATGATGAAGGTATTAAAAGGTTAATGAATGCGAACTCATGGGGTGGTCCAGCTTTTCATAATTTCGGATGGAATCCAAGACCTATAGAAGGGACTGATCATTTTGTATTTTATTCTTTAGAATATCACACAAAAAGACCTTATATCCATGGTCAACCCGTTAACATGGGCGTTTATGTTGGTTCACTTCTTCATGAATGTAAAGCAGAAGAAATGATTGATTATATTATTAGAGCAGGAGTTGATATTAGACCAGAGTCCATGGATATTACATGGCAAGATATGGGTAATGCATTAATTAAAATGAAAGAATATATAAACAAGATTGGTTTATGGCACAGCATAGCTCATGACAAAGAAATTAATGAAAATTTTGTGGCTGATTTAAAATTAAAAATTGATAATAAGTATAAAAATTTTATTACATAAATAGTATAATAAAAAAATGAAAATAACTGATGTTGAAACATACGTATTGTTAGCAGATAACTACGATCCAAGTTTAACCTCTTCCGCACAAGATACTTGTTTAGTAATTATTAAAACAGATGAAGGAATTGAGGGTTATGGTGAATGTGATACCAGCCCTTGGGTTGCAAAAGCATTTATTGAATCTCCAGGCACACATACAATGGATCAATGTGTTAAAGAAATTCTTATAGGATCTAATCCACTTGAAATTAACTCGTTATGGAAAAAAATTTATATTGGTTCTGCTATGACAGGAAGAAGAGGTGCAGGTGTCAATGCAATAAGTGCAATTGATATGGCTTTGTGGGATATCAAAGGTAAAGCAGAAAATAAACCTGTTTATGAATTATTAGGAGGTAAAAAACAAAATGAGGTAATACCCTATGCTTCACTTCAACCAGTTGGTCATTCTTTTCAAGAATACAAAGACTCTCTAGTAGCTTGGGCAGAAAAAGCAAAAAGCCTAGGTTTTAAAGCTGTTAAATCTGAAGTCACATTAAATGGTCCGTATGCTCATAGTGGACTAAATGAAAATGATGACAAAACAACAGAAGTTGTTGCAGCTGTAAGAAAAGCATTAGGTCCAGATATTAATCTAATGATAGATGTTCAATATCGCTGGAAAGATGCTGATGAAGCTTTAAGAACTGTAAAAGACTGGGAAGAATTTGATATTTATTTCTTAGAAACACCTGTTTGGACAGATGATATAAAAAGTTATGCAAAGATGCATGATGAAGCACCTATGAAAATTGCTGCAGGCGAATGGTTAAGTACTCGTTATGAATTTGAAGACTTAATTGTTAATGGCAAAATTGATGTCGCTCAACCAGATGTTGGACGTTGTGGTGGTTTATCCGAAGCTAAAAAAATTGCAAAATTCTCTCAGGATCATAATCGTATAATTGTTCCTCATTGTTGGAAAACTTCAGTTTCCATATCAGCTACAACACATTTTGCTTTTAATACACAAAATTGTGCTTTCATTGAATACCTGCCTCCTCAACTTTGTGTTGAAATTTTAAGAAAAGAACTTGCTACAGAAGGTTTTGATTTTGTTGAAGGTAAGATTTTACCTCCTACAAAACCTGGTTTAGGAATAGAACTTAATAGAGATGCTATAAAAAAATATCAAGTGGCTTAACGAATTAATTCAAATTCAACAGCAGCCTCAAATTTTTTATTTTTATCGAGTTTTGTTAAACCATGATACTCATTTGAATGTTTCTTAAAAAAATATGAATCCCTAACGTTTGTTACTGGCTCAATACAAAAAAAATTCTCTTTTCGAGGTGAATACACATGTAAATTAGGGACATTTTTTTTATTGATAATGTTTAATATAATATCCTTATTTAATTTAAGTCTTGATTTGCCATTCCATTTTAAGAAAGTTTCGTCAAGTTTAACCTTGTTTAAATCTAAAAATTTTTTTCTTGTAAGAATGTTTTTTTTAAATTCTTTTTTTTTGTTTTTGACATGCAAAAAACTATTTGAATATATTTTAGAATATTTGCTAATAAAAAACCAAGGATGAAAACCAATTCCACATTCAAATGCACTTTTATCTAGATTTTTGATTTGAATAGAAATGATAAGTGAAGTTTTTTTTAAACTAAATTTTTGTAAAACTTGATATTTATATGGAAAACTTTTTTTTCCAATATGTTTAAACATAACATCAACAGAAGTTTTTGTTTTTTTAATAACCTTCCATTTATTTACCCATCCTTCACCGTGAATAGTATCTGGTTCTAGAGGATGTGTTCTAGGTAGAGAAATATATTTATCTTTATAAAAAAAAGTTCCTTTATGAATAGCTCCAAAATAAGGAATTGTAGCAAAATAACCTGCGTAATAACAATTTTTTTTATTTATTTTTTTATTTTTTGGAAACGATCTAAAAATATTTTTGCCTGTATTTTTATCTTGAAATTTTGTAACTGAAGCACCCATCTCAGGTGATAATTCCAAATGTAAATTATTATTATAGATTGTGATTAAAGGCATAATTAAAAATTCATACTACTATAGGGTATTCTAATGCCATTATAATTTGTTTTAATAATAAAAGATGATCCTGAATGATTATATTTTTCTAACAAATAAGGAGGAGTTTCAATTTTTGCAGAAGTAACAAAAAGATGTGAAAGGTTTTTACCAATAAATGTAACGCTTGTAATGTTAAGTGCAGGGATTTTAATTGATAAATCGATTTTACTAGTTTTTAAATTGATTCTGGATACCTGTGCTCCAGCCCAATGAGCTACCCATAAACCGTTTTCATCGTCTAATGCTATTCCATCAGGAAATCCTTGTTTTTTATTGAATTTAATTACTTTTTTCTTTTTTAAATTCTTTAAATCATATTCATAAATACATGAATTAAAAGAATCTGAAAAATAAAGTTTATTTCTTTTCTCATTTATAGCAGGTCCATTTGAAACTTTAAAACCTCTATCAATTTCATAAAATTTATTATTTTTAAAATAGCCAAAATATCCTAAATTATCAGTTTCTTTTATATGACAAAGACCAATCCATAACTTGTCTTTAGTTATTGTTCCATCATTATAGGAAATATCTTTTTTTTCACCTAAAGCTCTAACGTCTACTATGTATTTTAGATTGTTATTTTTTCTATTAAAAAGATATAATCCATTAAAACAACTAATGACAAATTTTCCATTTTGTAGAGGGTAAATATTACCGAGAGGTTTAGGTAAATTTAATTTAATTTTATTTAATTTTTTAGCTTGAATTGAATAAAAAAATATATGAGGCTTAAAAAGATCCAAAAAAACAATTTCGTTTGTTTTATATAAATAAAACCCGCTTTCTCCAAGAGCTGTTTTGCTATCAATAATATCAATGTCAAACATGTTTATACATTATATTGCTTAAGTTTTTCTTCATTTAACTCAATACCAAGCCCTGGTTTTTCAGGCAAATGTATTTTTCCATCTATAACTGGTAGCTCTTCTAAAACTAAGTCTTTTCTTAATTGAGACTCAGCAAGTTCTTTTGGAAGAAATTCTATGTAAGGGCATGATAGAGTAGTTGCTGATAAATGTGTTGAAGCAGCAATACCAATTGCAGATTTCCAACAATGTGGGACAACTAAAATCCCACGATCTTCAGCATAATCACAAACTCTTTTTGCTTCAGTTAATCCTCCAACTCTTCCTACATCTGGTTGAATTACATCCACCCGTCCTTTTTCAATAGTTTCAAAACATTCAAATCTTGTTTGTAACATTTCACCCGTTGCTATTCTTATATCAGTTCTGCTGGCTAATTTTGCGCTTCCTTCTAAATCTTCAATTGGTAGAGGTGTTTCAATAAAATACAAATTTTCTTCCTTAATCATGTTTAGTGCCTTTAAGGCACTTTTCCAATCAGACCAAGCATAGGCTACATCCGCCATTAAAACCATATCATTACCTACAGCTTTTCTACAAAGTGTTACCATTTTTGCAAATTCAGTATCATCTTCTATATGCAAATTATTATGAGAATAAGGTCCTTTGATACAAATTTCTAGTTTAGCAGCTTTAAAACCAAGTTTTTTAGATTTGATTGTTTTATTTACTAAACTTTCAGAATATTCATTTAATGTATGTCCTTCAGGAAGAAGTGAAGCATAAGGTATAATAAAATTTTTTTTTGAACCGCCTAATAATTTCCAAACTGGTTGTTGGTAAATTTTTCCACACAAATCCCATAAAGCCATATCAATTGCACCTATTGCGCATATACCGAGTCCTCGTCTGGACGTCATCATTGTTTTTTCATTTAACTCATGCCATAAACCTTCAACGTTTCGTGGATCTTTACCAATTAAAATGTCTGCAAAACCTCTTCCCATTGCATGTGTTCCTGGTGAATCTATAATTGCTTTTACTCCCCATGGATTTGTATCTGATTCTCCAATTCCATATAAACCGTTATCTGCATAAATTTTAACAACAAAATTGTCCTGCGCAGAACTACAAGCGTCTGAATCAAAGTCAGGTATGAGTAAGCTATAGGTTTCTATTTTTGAAATTTTTACCATTCAATTTAAATAAATTAGGGGGTGCATTAGCACCCCTTAATATAAAAATATAATTAGTTGGAAGCTTTAACTTCGTTCCAAACTCTATTACGCCATTCAAAATCTTCAGCTGGTTGTAACCAGTTTAATCTACCAGCATAATCTAGTCCTGGTGATTCATGAGTTACAGTTCCATAGCCATATCTCTCATTCATAACTTCTTGAGTAGATTTTTCTATAAAAAAGTTAGCCCATGCATGAGCTAATTCTTCATCAGCTCCAGCTGTCATTGCCCATGTGTCAAGCCATCCAATTCCACCTTCTTTAGGAATAATATACTTAACATTATGACCCATATCTCTTAGTGCAACTTCCTGAAATTCTCCCATCGAGAACATAAGCGAAATTCCTCCACTGTCCCAAATTTGATTTCCTTCATCAAATCCAGCAAAGTAAGTCACTACTAATTTCTTTTGAGCAATTAAAGTTTGTTTAACTTGCTCCATTTCAGCTTCTGATAAATTATATGGATTATCCATACCTAAATAAATTGCGGTATTAACAATGTTATTATTTGTGTCATCTAACACAATCATTTTACCTGCATTAGCAGAGTCATGCATTACTGACCAAGAGTCAACCCCACCTTCACCAAACTCATCAACATCATAAATTAATCCTAATGAGCCCCATGAAATTGGAACACCGTAATAACCACCATCTATCTCAACTTCCTTTACACTTTGGAAAGCTGGCATTAGACCACTAAAATTTGAAAGTTTACTTTTATCATAAGCTTTTAATAAACCGGCTCCATGATATCTTGGAAATAAACTTGTATCTATTGATACTAAATCAAAGTCTTCTCCTTTGCTTGCTTGAGTTAAAGCAAATAGCTCATCAACACTACCCACATATTTAACTTTTACTTTAGCGTCATATTTTGCTTCAAATTCATCAATCCATTCTTGTTCCGCATATCCTTCAAAACACCCAAGACTTAATTCTCTTGCTGCTTGTGAAGAAAAAGCAAACGAAAAAACAAAAATAAATGATAAAAAAGAATAGATTAACTTTTTCATTATACCTCCCATAAAAATAATTAATTTATATAATCAGTTAATTTTATTTAAGTCAAATCTAGAATGCTGAATATTATATTAAATTCATATTTAAAACTATGATTTATAAATAAAAAATCAAAACTTCCTTAGTTTTTCATATCATCTTAATGATATAGTAAGATAATAGCTTGAAACATATAAAAAATATTTTATCATCATGGCTAATTTATGAATGATATTTTAGAATTAAAAAATATTTCAAAACATTACGGTAAAACAAAAGTTTTAGAAAATATTAATATAAAAATAAAAAATAATGAATTTTTCACTATTTTAGGTTCTAGTGGATCTGGAAAGTCAACAATTATTAGAATGATAGGTGGTTTTGCAAAACCAACAAATGGTGAAATAATTTTTGAACATAACAATATTAATGAAATACCTATTTTTAAAAGACCGTTTAACACTGTATTCCAAGATTATGCACTGTTTCCAAATATGAATGTTTTTAATAATGTTGGTTTTGGTCTTAAAATAAAAAATATAAATAAAAACTTGATTAAAGATAAGGTTTTAGAAGTATTATCAATTGTGGGTTTGGAAAATTTTTCTAATCGAATGCCTCAAGAATTATCAGGAGGACAACAACAAAGAGTAGCTCTTGCCAGAGCAATAATTTGTGAACCAAAAGTAATTTTATTAGATGAACCATTAGGAGCCTTAGATGCTGAACTTAGAAAACAAATGCAACTATTTTTAAAAGAAATTCAAAAAAAAATTAAGATTACATTTATTTTTATTACTCATGATCAGGAAGAAGCAATATTTCTATCAGATAGAATTGCCGTTTTATATAATCATAAATTTGAACAAGTTGGATCTCCAAAAGAATTATATTATTCGCCTCAATCTACTTATATGGCAAAATTTTTTGGTGAATGTAATTTATTTAAATGTCAAGTAGTCGAAACTTATAATGAATTGGTTACATTAAATTCTGAATTTGGTAAATTTAAAACCAAAACAAATAAAGAATTACAAATCGGAGATGAAGTTATTTATGGTATTAGACCTGAAGAAATATCTTTAACAAATAATGAAAATGAAAATAGCTTAGAGCTAAAGGTTAAAGAAATAGATTTTAAAGGATCTACTTCAACTTTGAATTTATTAAGTAAAAATTCAAATACAAATATTAAATTGCAAAATATAAGTTCAAATATTTCTAAATCTCTATCAGAAAATTCTGTCGTTTATATAAAATTCAATGAAAACACTGGAAATATTTTTTTAAAATGAAATTAATATCTGACTATTTTAGAACATCGATATGGACAGTTATAAGTTTTATTTTAGTGATTTTTTTAATATTGATACCTTTAGCATCTTTCTTGTCTTATTCTTTTTTTACAGTTGATGGACTGGATATTAATCATGAATTTAGTTTAGATAATTATAAAGAATTCTTTATTGATGAAATTTACATAAACACATTTGTTAGAACAATTTTTTTAGCATTAGTAGTAATGTCTAGCTGTATATTGCTAGGATATCCTGTAGCATATTTTTTAGCAAGATATGCTGGAAGATATAAATATGTAATTCTACTGATGTTAATTATCCCTTTATTCATGAGTTACATTATTAAAATTTACATGATGAGGTCTATTCTAGGTTATTCAGGACTTATTAATAAAGTATTGAAAATGATGGGTTTGATAGAAAAACCTCTTGAATTTTTTTTATGGAATCAAAATTCTGTTATAATTACACTCGTAATTATACTTTTACCATTAATCATTATTCCCACCTTTACTTCTTTGGATAAAATACCAAAAAATATAATAGAAGCTTCTTTTGATCTTGGTTGTAAACCCTTTCAAGCTTTTCGTTATGTAATTTTTCCTATTGGGTTTCCTGGTTTAGTGGTTGGTGGGATATTTGTATTTATATTAGCACTTGGTGACTTTGTTACACCACAATTAGTTGGGGGTACTTCTGGCTTTACTTATGGTAAAATAATTTATAGTAATTTTGGCATGGCATTTAATTGGCCTTTTGGAGCAGCCCTTGCAAGTATTTTATTGTTTGTATCCGTAATAATTATTTCTTTAACAAATTATTTAACCAAAAAACTAAAAGCATGACAAAACTAGAAAACTTTACAAAATATATAATGGCTATTCTAACTGGACTAATTGTAGCTGCTCTTTATGCTCCTATAGTAATGACAATATTTTTTTCATTTTATAAATCTAGAAAAGGAAAAGTAAACTGGGATTCTTTTTCATACGAACCATATACAAAACTAATTTTTGAAAAACAGATTCTGGAGTCTTTATTGAATTCTTTATATGTTGGTGGAGTAACAGTAATTTGTTCAGTTATTATAGGTTTTTATTTTGCTAATTACTATCACACTAGTAGAGGTAAAATGAAAGAATTACTTCAATTTATAATTTTTCTTCCTTTTTTGTTGCCTCCTATAATAACAGGATTATCTTTATTAATATTTTTTAGAGAAATTAATTTACCAAGATCATTAAATACAGTTGTTATAGGTCATACTATATTTGTATTAGCAATTGTTTTTAAAATAATACTTAATAAATTAGAAACACTAAAACCGTCATTAATGGAATCAGCATATGATTTAGGAGCCAGTAAAATACAAGCATTTTGGTATGTTTTATTACCTAATATCAAGTTATCCTTAATAATTGCAGGACTATTAGCTTTTACAATTTCTCTAGATGAAACTTTAATTACTTTATTTTTGATTGGAAATGATACAACATGGCCAATTAAATTATGGGCAAAAATGAGGGTAGGTTTTTCAAAACAAGTTAATGCTTCAGTAACTTTGATTTTGATTCTAACTTCTTTTTTAGTTTTATTAATTGCAACTATAATTTCAAGATCTGAAAAAAGGATAATGTACTAATGGATAACAACAAAAGATTATTAAACAAAAAAGCAATTGTTACTGGAGGAGCACAAGGAATAGGTGCTGGTATAGTAAAAAGATTATATCAAGAAGGAGTTGAAATTATTATTGCTGATTTAAAAAAAGATGTAGCTGAAAAATTAATTAATGAACTAGATAACAATAAAGGGCAAATTAATTTTTTTGAAGTGGATGTATCTGATGAAGAAAAAATTATAAATTTATTTAATTTTACAAAAAATAAATGGGGTCAATTAGATATACTAATAAATAATGCAGGAATAGAAGAAGGTTATTTAATTAAAGATCAAACCTATGAAAAATATAAAAAGACTATAAACATAAATATGAATGCATCTTTTTTAACATCGAAGTATTCTTTATCTCTTTTTGAGAAATCTGGTGGAGGCAGAATAGTTAATATTACCTCAATACAAGGAATTAAAGGCTATAAAGGAAATATCGCATACAACACAGCAAAAGGTGGTTTAATTAATATGACAAGAGTACTTGCTGTTGAATTAGCAGAAAAAAATATTTTAGTTAATTCTGTTGCGCCTGGGTTTATTAATACTCCAATGGCAATAATGAAAGATGGAGTTTTTGAAGGAGATACAGATTGGTTTAAAGATGTGTATATGAAATATGAAAAATTACCTATAGGTAGATATGGGCAACCTGATGATATTGCCGGAGCAGTATATTTTTTCTGCTCCAAAGACAGTAAGTATGTAACAGGTCAAACATTACTTGTTGACGGTGGTGTATCTAGCACTTTTTAGTAAATGAGAATTGAAAAAATTGAAGTCTATGTAGTTGGACCTGAAGATATACATTATACATGGTCTGAAGATATCCCAGAAGTGTATCAAAGTAATACAATAATAAGAATTTTTACTAATGAAGATATAATCGGTGAAGCAGCTGTTTGGAATGCAACTTATTTTGAATATGATAAATATACAGCTGAATCTTTAAGACACTTATTGCCAATTTTAATTGGTAAAAATCCTTTAAATATAAATGAAATTTTATACGAAATTAGACCAAGGGTATTTCCTCAACCTCCTGGGGCTCAGGCTCTTATTGATAATGCTTTATGGGATATTACTGGGAAAAAAAATAATTTACCAATATATAAACTATTAGGAGGAAACCGAGATAGAATTGAATCTTATGCAAGCACAGTTATGTATGACACAATAGATGAATATCTTAAGGTTATAGAAGATATGCAATCCCAAGGATTCAAAGCTGTTAAATTTCATACTTATTGTGTTCCAAATAAAGACTTAGAATTAGCTAAAGTTGCAAGAGAAGCTTTCCCTCACATGGCTTTTATGTTGGATGCTGAAAATAATTATGATTTAGAAAATTCAATTAATGTAGCTAAAGAATTAGAAAAATTAGAATATACTTGGTTTGAGGCGCCTCTCCCAGATTATGATTTTGCAGGATATAAAAAAATCACTGAAAGTGTTGGGATTAAAGTAATACCCTCTGGTAATTGGGTTGTTGATCTTCAACGTTTTTCTGAAGCTATTAATAACAAAATCTGGTCCGCAACAAGAACAGACATGGCTATGATTGGTGGTATAACAAATGGTAAAAAGGCTATGGATTTATCTGCTGCAGGAGGTCTAGACTGTGAAATAATGTCATGGGGGTATACTTTGGTCTCTGTAGCAAATTTACACTTAATGTTATCATCTCAGAACTGTTCTTACTATGAGCAACCTCTTCCTTATGAAACATTTGAATTTGGAATGAAAGATGTTTTAAGAACAAATAATGATGGTTATATGTATGCTCCTACAAAACCTGGGCTAGGTATGGAAATTAATTGGGATCAAATGAAAACTAAAGTTATTCATTCTTTTGTATGTGACAAAAATAAAAAAATTGGCCATGTACATGCTTAATAAAAATAATTTTAATTTATTTTTATAAACTTAATTTGTAAATTTTTTGTGCATTTGCATTTGCAATTGCCTCTGCTTCATTATCCGATAAGTTTGATAAAATCTTTCTTGTTACACTTATCCATTCTTGAATACCTTGGCCTAAATTTACTACTGGCCAATCACTTCCCCAAACAATTCTATCTGCACCAAAACAATTTAAAACATGGTCAACATATGGTTTGATGGTTTCTAACGAAGATGTGCCTGGTGCACAATATGCCATTAATCCTGATAACTTACATACAACATTAGGAAGTTCCGAAAGCGATTTAATTCCCTTGCTCCATTCATCTATTTCACCAGTAGCAATTGAAGGAACACCACAATGATTAAGTACAAGATGCATATCATCACATGCTTTTGCTAAATCAAAAGCAATTGATAGTTGTGTTGGTAGATAACACATATCAAAAGGTATTCCTGCTTTTCCAATTTTTTTTACATTAGATCTAAATGTTTCGCTTTGAGAAGTATCATCTGGCATAACATGAAGTATTCTTCTGAAGCCAGACACACCTATAGATAATGTCTCCTCTAACCATTGGTCAAAACTATTATTATCTTCAGGTCGAATTGAAAGAATTAAACCTTTAATACCATTAGAATCATTTTCCATTAGTGATTTAACAAAGTGTGCTTCTTTTTTATAATCAGGATCATCTACTCCTGTTTCCATAAATAATGTTCCTCCAACACCCAAACCTTCAGTTAGTTTTAGATAACTATCGATTGTAAAATCTTCAGTAGCTAATGGAGGTATATCTTTTGTCCAACTATAATTAGCTTCTTTTCTATAAACAAGATGTTGGTGTGTATCTAATAAATTTATCATTATTTTTAGTCTAACATAAATAAATATTTAGTAAACATTTTCATTCTTTATAAAAAATAAAACAAATCCTGAGGTAAGTATGAATAAATTGATTGTTATTTTTAAATAATATTTAAGAAAATTATAATTTAGAAATATCTATATCAAATAAGTAAAATTTGATAATATTTATCAATATTATTTATATTTATGAATATTCTTTTAACTGGTGGTGCGGGATATATAGGTAGTCACGTGCTTTTAAACATCATAGAAAATAATCACCAAGTAACTGTTATTGATGATTTATCAACAGGTCATAAAAATTTAATTCCTAAAGATATTCAGTTAATAAATTGCAATATTAATAATAAAGAAAATTTAAACAATGTTTTGAAATCAGAAAAATTTGATGTGCTAATGCATTTTGCTGGATTTGTAAAAGTAGAGGAATCAGTTCACAATCCTAATAAATATTTTTTAAACAATACGGACAATGCAATAAAATTATTTGAAACATGTTATGAAAATGGATTAAATAAAATCATTTTTTCATCTACTGCGGCTGTTTATGGAAAAACAATTAATAATAAACCAATATCTGAAGAAATAATATTAAATCCACTAAATCCATATGGTCAGTCTAAACTAAACACAGAAAACTATCTGATAAAAAACAAGGATAGATTTCATGCAACTATTCTTCGTTACTTTAACGTAGCTGGTGCTGATGCGAAACTACGAACTGGTTTAATTTCTAAAGAACCTACTCACTTAATTAAAGTCTTAAGTGAAGTAGCTGTAGGAAAAAGAGAAAAAATTTTAATATTTGGCAATAATTATAAAACAAAAGATGGTACTGCAATTCGTGACTATATACATGTAAGTGATTTGGCAGAAATTCATTTAGAATCAGCAAAAAATTTATTACAATCAAAAAAAACTAATATTTTTAACTGCGGTTATGGAAGAGGTTACTCAGTTCAAGAAGTGGTGGATGAAGGGAATAATATAACCGGAAACAAAATAAAATTTGAATATACTAAAAGAAGAGTTGGGGACGCAGAGCAACTAATATCAAATGTTGACAAAATTAAAAAGCATATTGAGTGGGAGCCAAAATATAATAATCTATCTTTAATTATTAGCTCTGCAATCAATTGGGAGAAAAAAATTTATGAAGAAAATTTATAAACGTACCTTTGTACGTAATGATAATAAAGAATTATTATTATTTGGTTATAAAAAACATTCTGAATCGGCATCTAAACAATTAGAGATTACTGAATTATCAAAACCTCATATGCGATGGAATCCTTCTAGAGAGGAATGGGTAACTTATTCACCAACAAGAAAAAATAGGACGGCCTTCCCACCTAAAGAATATTGTCCATTTTGCCCAGGTGCTGAGTTGAATTTTCCAACTGAAATACCTTTTAAAAATTTTGAAATTGCAATATTTCCTAATCGTTGGTCAAGCTTTAATACACATTTTTCAAATAAAATTATGAACGAACTACCAACAAAAAATTCTAATGGTAAATGTGAAGTTGTTGTTTATTCAGACCAACACTTAGATACCATTTCTCAAATGCCATTAGATAGAATAGAGTTATTACTTGAAGCATGGATTGATAGATACAATGAATTAATTATTAAGGATGATATTAAATATGTGATGCCTTTTGAGAATAGAGGGAATGAATGTGGTGTAACTTTACATCATCCTCATGGTCAAATTTATGCATACCCTTTTATACCTCCGGTAATAACAAAAGAATTAAATGCCTTTAAAAAGGAGAATTTTATTTTAAAATTTATGAAAAGTTTTGAGGAAAAATATTATGTATACAAAGATGAAAATGTAATAGCTGCTGTTCCTCCATTTGCAAGATATGCATATGAAGTGTGGATATTTCCTAAAAAACAATTATCTGGACCTTGGGAATTAAATGCTGAAGAAAAAAAATCATTTGCTTTAGCTCTTCATAAAGTTGTCAAAGGTTATGATTCTTTTTTAGGAAAAAAATGTCCTTACATAATGGGTTTACATGCAGCACCGAAACTTAATGATAAAAATTTTCATTTTCACGCAGAGTTTTATCCACCACTTCGGCATAGAGATAAGCCTAAAGTTCTTGCTGGCTCTGAATCAATGGCTGGTGTCTTTATTATGGATGTGCTACCTGAAGAATCAGCAAAATTATTAAGAGAATATATGCAATGACAACCATTGAAGAAAAAATTAATTATTACAAAGAAGGCTTAGATACATTTGATGAAGACATGGAAAAATACAAATTTCTACTTGATCAAGCAAAAAATTGCAAACCATTCCCGGAAGAATACAGACAGGACTCATTTTTAGTTTCAGGTTGTCAAGCTCAAGTGTGGTTAGTACCATATAAAAAAGATGATAAACTTTATTTTCATTCAGATTCAGATGCATTTATTTCAAAAGGTATGGTTACAATATTATGTGACATTTATGGAGGAAGAGCTACAAGTGAAATTATAAATACAGATTTAGATTTGCTAGATTCATTAAAATTAAATGCCTTATTAACACCAGGAAGGAGAAATGGGGTTTACTCAATGTTAATGAAAATCAAAGAATATGCTAATTCTTACAAATAATTTTTAAATATATTTTTTTTTCAATAAATTTCTTTATTAGGAAATTTGTTTTTATGATAACTATCTCAAACCTTAAAATTAATAATAATTTATATGATTTTATATCCAATGAAGTATTACCCGATACTGACATTGAACAAAATAAATTTTGGAATGATTTTGCTGACATTGTAAATGAATTCGATCCAATTAATAAAACACTTTTAATAAAGCGTCAGGATATTCAAAATAAAATAAATCAATGGCATAAAGCTCATAAAGACAGAGATATAAACATTGAAGAGTATAAAAAATTTTTAATTGAAATTAATTATCTTGTAGAAGAAGGGGAAGATTTTAATATTGATACAAAAAATGTTGATCCTGAAATATCTAACATTTGTGGTCCTCAATTAGTAGTTCCTATAACTAATGCAAGATATGCACTTAATGCTGTCAATGCTAGATGGGGAAGTCTTTATGATGCAGTATATGGCACAAATACTCTAGGTAATTTGCCAAATCAAATTGAATACGATCCAAAAAGAGGGGAAAAAGTAGTAGATTATGTCAAATCGCATTTAGATAATTTTGCTCCTTTGAAAAACTCTTCATGGAAAAAAATAAAAGGTATTAAATTTGAAAAGAAAAAAATAAAATTTTATTTATCATCTAACAATACAACAACTCTTATAAATGAAAATCAAATTACAGGAATTAACTTAGATAAAAAAGGAGATTTAAATGAATTGTTATTAGTAAAAAACAATCTACATTGTAGAATTATAATTGATCCAGAGAATGCAATAGGGAAAATAGACCCGGCTAGTATTTCAGATGTAATTTTAGAATCAGCTATCTCATCAATATTAGACTTTGAAGATAGTGTAGCTACTGTAGATGCAGAAGATAAAGTTTTTGCATATAGAAATTTACTTGGCCTAATGAAGGGAGATTTAGAATCAACTTTTCTAAAAAATAACAAAAAATTCAAAAGAAATTTGAATCAAGATATAGAATTCATGAATCTTAATTGTGAAAAGAAGATACTTAAAGGAAGAGCATTAATGCTAATTAGAAATGTTGGTCATCTTATGACAACACCGGCAATTTTAACTCAAGAAAACAAAGAGGTTAGTGAAGGAATTATGGATGGTATTTTAACAGCATTGATCTCTATTCATGACTTTAAAAAAAATATTAATAAAAACTCAATTTATAATTCTATTTACATAGTAAAGCCTAAAATGCATGGTCCGGAAGAGGTAGAATTTACTATCGAACTTTTTAAAAAAATTGAAGAAATGTTAAATTTACCTTTGAATACAATAAAAATTGGCATCATGGATGAGGAAAGAAGAACAAGTGTAAATTTAAAAGAATGTATTCGTTCTGCTAAATCTAGACTTGCATTTATTAATACCGGCTTTTTAGATAGAACTGGTGATGAAATTCACACATCCATGCAAGCAGGAGAATTTATTAAAAAAACAGATATGAAAAATGCTCCTTGGATCAAAGCTTATGAAGATAGAAATGTTGATATTGGATTAGAATGTGGTCTAAAAGGCAAAGCTCAAATCGGCAAAGGTATGTGGGCAATGCCTGATTTAATGGTGGAAATGATTGAGCAAAAAATTTCGCATCCAAAAGCTGGGGCAAACTGTGCTTGGGTACCTAGCCCAACTGCAGCAACACTTCATGCTATGCACTATCATCTTGTGAATGTATTTGATATTCAAAATCAAATTATTGCAAAAGGTAGAAAGGCAAAATTAAATAACCTTTTAAAATTACCCCTATTAAATCGACAAAATCTTTCAGATGATGAAATTAATGATGAAATAGAAAATAATGTTCAAGGAATTCTAGGTTATGTGGTTCGGTGGATTGATCAAGGAATTGGGTGTTCTAAAGTTCCTGATATAAATAATATTGGATTGATGGAAGATAGGGCAACTTGCCGTATTTCATCACAAGCTCTTGCGAACTGGATAACTCATAGAATTATAACTAAGGAACAAATATTAATTGCTCTAAAAAAAATGGCAGTGGTGGTTGATAAGCAAAATGCTGAAGATCCTAATTATATACCAATGTCATCAAACTATAATTCAATTGCTTTTCAAGCCGCAAAAGATTTAATTTTTGAAGGTTCAAAACAGCCATCGGGTTATACAGAGCCAATATTGCATAAGAGACGTTTAGAATTTAAATTAAAAAATAAATCGTTTAATAGAAATTTATGACAATTCAATCAAAGAAAAAATTTTATATTAATGGAGAATGGGTTTATCCGAATCATTTTAATGATTTTGAGGTTATTAATCCCTCAAATGAAGAAGTATGTGCTATTATTTCTTTAGGTTCTCAAAAAGATACTGATGCTGCTGTAAAATCTGCTAAAAATTCTTTTCTTTCTTGGTGGAAAACTCCAAAAGAAAAAAAATTAGAATTACTTAATAATCTTTTAGATATTTACATTGCTCGATCTAAAGAAATGGCAAATGTAATTTCAATAGAAATGGGAGCGCCCATAGATTGGGCAACAAACCAACAAAGTAAATCAGGTGAAGAACATATAGAAACATTTATAAAAAAATTTAATGAATTTGATTTTGATAATTATTATGACGAAGAAGTTGGAAATTATATTACACGAGAACCAATTGGTGTATGTGCTCTTATTACACCCTGGAATTGGCCAATAAATCAAATAGCGCTAAAAGTTCTACCTGCTTTTGCTGCTGGGTGTACAATGATATTAAAACCTTCTGAAATAGCTCCTTTATCAGGAATATTGTTTGCTGAAATGATACATGAAGCTGGATTTCCAAAGGGAGTTTTTAATTTAGTTAATGGTGATGGTGCAGGAGTTGGTACACAATTATCAACTCACCATGATATTGATATGGTATCTTTTACTGGTTCTACAAGAGCAGGTAAACTCATTACAAAAAATGCAGCTGATACTATAAAACGAGTGTCACTAGAATTAGGGGGTAAGGGAGCTAATATAGTTTTTGCTGATGCTGATGACAATGCAATAAGCAGAGGCGTAAGTCGTGTATTTAATAACTCTGGTCAAAGTTGTAATGCACCTACAAGACTTTTAGTAGAAAAATCAATATACGAAAAAGCTGTTGAAGAAGCAATTGAGGTTGCTAAAAATACACATGTAGATCTTTCAAATAAAGTTGGAAATCATATTGGTCCAGTAGTTTCTAAAATACAATACGATAAAATACAAAGGTTTATCAAAGAGGGAATTGAAGAAGGTGCTAATCTTGCAGCTGGAGGTCCAAATAGACCTGTGCATTTAAAAAAAGGATATTTTGTTAAACCTACAGTTTTTTCAGATGTTAATAACGAAATGACAATTGCTAAAGAAGAAATATTTGGACCGGTTATATCTATTATTCCCTTCACTTCAGAAGAAGAAGCAATAAAAATAACAAATGACACATCTTATGGTTTAACAAACTATATTCAAACCACAGATAAAGCAAAAGCTCAACGAGTTGCAAGACAGCTTCGTTCTGGTATGGTAGAGATTAATGGAAAAGGATTTGCAAAAGGTTCTCCATTTGGTGGTTTTAAACAATCAGGTAATGGCCGAGAAGGTGGCAGTTGGGGTATAGAAGATTTTCTTGAAGTAAAATCTATTAGCGGTTGGAAATAATTTTTATTATTAAACTTGGAATTTTAAAAATACCGTTTAAAATTAAATCATTGTAATAGATATTAATTTTATTGAAAAAAAATAAATTACTTCTTACTAATGGATTCTTGCAAAGATTTAACTGATGCATTATCTTTTTCATTTAAATCCTGCTTGATTGGTTTTATTTTATCAGATAATTTTATATCGCCACTAATTTTACCACCTAATTTTATTTGAAGATTTTGGTATTCTACAGAACCTGCAACATTTCCTGCCTCTTGGACAGTAAGTGTTCCTGATGCTTTTATATCACCATCAAAATTACCCCATATATCAGCATTATGCGTTTCAATGTTGCCCTTACATTCTCCTGTTACTCCAACAATTAAATTATCTGTTTTCATTGTTACATCAGCCTGACCATCAATCTGAACTTCATCTGCTTGAGTGATTTCTCCTTTTAGTTTAACACCATTACCTATAATAACTTTTGCTGAACCCTTAGTTGGCCTAAAAACATCTAAACTTTCGTTTTTTTTATCAGGAGTTTTATTTTTTTCAAACATGGCTTTTTATAGCATACTTAAGCATTTCGTCCAATAAATTCAGTAATTATCTTGAATTATTGGTAGATTGACAATAATTACTTAATTCTTTAATAACATTTTAATAGCGTATTAAATATAAAAATGAGCTCACAAGAACATATAGCATTGCTTGCTGAAAACAATTTAACAAATAGCGAAATTAAAAAAAGAGCAGGTCTAGCAATTAGAAAACCATATATAGCAAAGAAACTTGCCAACATAAAAGATATGGAAGAAAGAGGCGATATTAGCCCTATTATAAGAATTGAAAAGAGCTATCTATGTAATTTTCAATGTACTCATTGTTCAGCTGAATATTATATGGATAGACATCTTGAAAAAGTTTTAAAAGTTAAAGAAGATAGAAAACAAATGACAATTGAAGATATCAAAGACATATCGAAACAAGCTGATGAATTAGGCCTCGCAAGATTTGTTATTACAGGTGGAGAGCCCTTAGTAATGAGAGACTTTGATGAAGTGGTAGCAGCTATAGATCCAGAAAAACATTATATTATTAGTGATACCAATGGATGGTTTCTTGATGATAAAAAAGCAAAACATTTAAAATCAATTGGCGTAGAAAAAATACAATTGTCTCTGGATAGTTTTATTGAAAAAGAACATGATGAATTTAGAAATAAAAAATTTTCATACCAAAAAGTTATGAGAGCAGTTGATGCGGCTTTAAATGCTGATCTTAATTTGATCTTATCAACTGTGCTTGTAAAGGGACGTGCAAAAAAGAAAGAGTTCGAGGATATGTGTAAATATGTTACAGATAGAGATTTTGGTTTGTATGTTTCTTATGCAAAACCAGTTGGTAGTTGTACAGATCATCCGGAATTTGTAATTGATAAAGAAGATGCAGATATACTTAGAGAACTTGAAAAAAAATATAATGTGTTTTCACATATGACACCATCATATGGTTCCTTCAAGGGTTGTATAACAGTTAAAGGTATTATCACTGTTACATCTACTAATGAAGTAACCCCATGTCCCTATATTGATTTTTCAATAGGTAACTTAAGAGAAACAGGTCTGAAGGAAATTTTAGCTAGAGGCATGAGAAATCCATGGCTTGGCCCTCATAGACCTGACTGTCTAATTGGAGAAGATAAACAATTTATTGACCTGCATACGAAAAAAACTGCTTTTCGTACCCATCTTCCACTGCCTTGGGGAGAAGGTTTTTCTGATAATGATTCATTAACAGAAGAAGTATAATTAAAATCAAAAAATAAAAATGAATAATAATAAAGTTCTGTTTGATGAACATGGCAGGTGTATACCAATAGAAAGCTCTCATCCTGTTCATAAAATAAGTCGAAGATATTTTCAAATAAAACCAGTAGATGTAAACTATGAAAAAATTTACAATAAAATTAATAATTTTTTAGATACAACCACATCTTTATCTTTGGAAGAGTTTATAGAAAAAGCGGAAAATATTATAGATAAATTAAGAAGAAATGACAGATTTGCAAATATACTAAATGGAGTAGGTATACCTTTTTTTATACCAAAAAGGACACATGGAGATATAGGTGAGGAGCTTGAAAAAAATTATCTTATTGGTTTAAAAAAATCATTTAAAGATGAAAATCCAGATAGTGATTTTTTAAATCATTGTTCAGAAAGTTTATCTAAATCAATAATTGTCGATAATAATTCCAGACATAATAAATTTATTGAAAAAATAGAAAATGAAACAGTTGTTGGTTATTATTTTCCTGCACTTTTAGAGTACTCTTTCCCCGCAGTAATTGATGCTATAAAAGTATTCCCGGATAATTTTTATTTAGCGGGTGGATATGACACATGTGCTGCATTTATTGGCTATCCTAATTTATTATTAAATAAAGATGCTTATCCTCCTTTGTTATGGATGACAGGATTGAATAGTAACAAAAAAAACATTGGGTACCATATTGAAGCTTATGGATATAATTTAACTTTTAATAAAAGACCTCATCTCGGTAATGTTGCAGAATATTGGGGACATTCTTTAGTTATAATTTAATAATTGTGATTTCTGCATATAAAGAAATTGCTAAAAAAAATTCAAATGATTAACAAAGATTTTGTTATAGAAGAAGATATTTTAAATATTATAAATAAAACAAAAAATTTATGGTCTGAAGTAAAAAATAAAAATATATTTTTAACAGGTGGTACTGGTTTTTTTGGAACATGGATTTTAAAATCCTTTAGCTTAGCTAACAAAAATTTTAATCTTAATTCAAAAATTTTTGTTCTTACTAGAAATATTGAAGATCACAAAAAAATACATCCTGATCTTCACAATATTGAATCTATAAATTTTATTCAAGGAGATATCAGAAACTTTATTTTTCCAAAAAAAAATTTTCAATTTATCATTCATGGAGCAACTACCAATGCTCGTGAAACATATAATAAGCAAGATCCTTTAATAAAATACGATACTATTGTTAATGGTACAAAAAGAATACTTAATTTTGCATCTCAGTGCAAATGCGAAAATTTTTTATTGATTAGCTCAGGTGCCTGTTATGGCAAGGTTCCCAATAATCTTAAAAAAATTTCTGAAGATTATGTAGGTGGACCCTTAACAACTGATCAAAATTTTGATCATTCAGTATTAGGGGAGGCAAAAAGAACTGCGGAAGTTTTAACAAATATTTATTCTCATAAATTTAATATACAAACAAAAATAGCTAGATGTTTTACTTTTGTTGGACCACTAATGCCTCTAGATATTCATTATGCAATTGGTAATTTTTTATCTGATGCTGTTCTAGGTAAATTAATCAATATCAAAGGTGATGGAAAACAAATTAGATCATATATGTATATTTCAGATTTAGTAATTTGGTTGTTTAATATTCTTTTCAAAGGTGCAAATAACTCAATATATAATGTAGGTTCTGAAAATGGATTGTCAATTTATAATTTAGCAAAAAATATTTCTAAATTATCATCAATAAAAATTGATATAAAAGTTAATAATCAAAATAAGAATACAAAAAATTATCTTTACATTCCTTCTACAGATAAAATTAAAAAAGAATTAAATATGATCGAAGAAACTAATTTAGAAGAAGCAATCAAAAAAACATTAAATCATATTAATGCTAATAAAAAATTATATAATATTTAATCTTAAGTAAAAAATTTTTCATATACTCTATGAGGTAAAATAATATCTTTTGGACAAATTTTATGCCATTTCCATTGACCAATTTGTGGAATGCCTTCCACATATTTTAATTTTTTAGGAAGTTCAGTAAGTAATTTACAAGAAAATAATAAAGAAATAAAATGTCCTCTATTTTTTTGATTTAACATTATTTCATTAATTTCCATAGGTTCATTATCAGAACTTATTTTACAACTTAATTCATTCTTTGCTACTTTATGAACCCTATCTAGAATCTTTTCTTTATATCTTATAATACCACCTGGAATATGCCAACCTTCTGGATAAACTTGTCCTTTCTGCCTCCATGTAAGTAACACTTCATTTTGAGAATTTTTAATAAATAGATCAACATTAATCATTGGGCTAATTCTACTTATTAATAGAAAAATTTCTTCTGGCAAACCAGATGTGGGGTCTGTAATTTTTTCCTCAATTATACTTATATATTGTTCTATATTCATAATATTCTATCTTATTGTTATTAATTTATTTTCCTTATATGCACATATACTAAAACTTGATTTATAATTTTTTAATAATATTCTTATTACTTCATCAGAATAACTTGCTGCTAAAACAATAACTAGATCAAAATTTAATTGATGAAGTTGTGAGGGAGAAATTATAGGGATGTGTGATGATGGACTATATTTATTTTGTTTAAAAGTAGCAGAATCAACTATAAATGAAATTTTTTTTGATAAATTAGTCAAAGAAATCAAAGTTAAAGCTTGATGTCCAGCACCCCAAGCAATAATTTTTTTTCCTTTAAATTTTTTAAGATGATTATCTATCTGCATTTTAATTACATTTTTTTTAAGAGTTAATTGATTTAAGTTTAATGGCATAATTTTTTGTAATTTTATTTTTTTATTTCTGTCAATTTTTTTCACAATAGCTGAGATAATATAATCATGCCAAACAATTGAAATATCAACGATATCAAAACCATTAATCAGACAAATTTTTGATAAAGATTCTTTTGTAAAATAAAATAAATGATCTCGAATGAATTCTGAAAATAACTTCTTTTTAATTATTAAGTTAAAATTTGGAACTTCAATTATACCTATAGCATCGTTTTTTAAATTTTTATGTACTGCTCTTAAAACTATATTAATATTTGGCAAATGTTCTAAATAACTAAAAATACAAAAAGCATCAAAAGGTGTATTCTTTAAATTATATTTAATTTTGTCTATATATCCTTGTTGAACATTTAATTTTTTATTTTTTAAAGTGATTACGCTTTTTTTTGAAAATTCTAAACCAGAAGCTTTTACTTGGAATTTATCGAGTATAGATAAATATTCTCCTTGACCAGTTCCTATTTCAATAATTTTTTTTCCTTTTAAATTATATTTGTTAATAATTTTTCTAAATTGCAACGTTCTAAATTTTATCATTTCTTTAGAAAATGCTGAAGATCTTATTACTTGTTTATAGTAGCTAACTGGTTTATTGATTGCTTGCACTGCACCACATTTACTACATTGAAAAATATTTAAGTTAATACCTCGATCATTTTTAAGATTATTTTTTTCAGGAAAATTTTGAGCAGAGCTTGGAACTTTCTTAAAATTTATAGAATTATTGTTAAAAAAATTCCCTTTACAAATTTTACATTTTTTATTTTGCATTTTAATCAAAAGTTAAATATTACTTAGAAGATCTTACTGTTATAGATTTACTTGATAGGCCAATTAACATTTCTTTTTTTAATTCTTTAATATTTAATAAAGGTGACATATCTTCCAACGGCATAGAAACAATAGATCCATTAGATAAGGGAATAGCTGAGACTTTTGGAGATAAAGTTTCTTTAAAATTTAAGTTTACATCAATTATTACTGGCCACTTTTCTTTAAAAATTTTTTTAAACTTTAAGTTTATTTCACTTTTATTAGATATTTTAAAATATGATATTTTATATACTTCAGCTAACTTTTCTAGGTTTGGCAAGTTTAATCCTCCTTCCTTGCCAGTACCAACGAATCTTGAATTAAAATAATTCTGTTGGGTATTTCTAATTGATGCATATCCTTTATTATTCATAATAATTATACATATTGGTAATCTAAATTGAGCAATTACTGCCATCTCTTGAATATTTAATTGAAAAGAACCATCTCCTTCAATTAAAAACATAGGTTTTTTATAATTAGCAAAACACGCCCCTATAGCTGAGGGTAATCCATAACCCATCGCACCTAAACCGGAAGTTAAAAATATTCTTTGACCAATCTTATTTCTAAAAACACTATAAAAAACTTCAATTCCTAATCCTGAACTTCCGGTGCTTATAATTGAGTTTTTAGGTAGCTGATTTGATAATAATTCTACAAATTCATAATGATTTATTGAGCTTCTTTTTTGAAATTTCTTTCCATCATTAATTGTATATTTTTTTTTCCACTCAATGCATTTTTTTTGCCATTTTAAAAAATTAAATTTAGTTTTGTCTGCAATAACTAATAAAGATTGAAGGAATAAATTAGCATCATTATGAATTGCTAAATCAATTTTCATATTAAGTTTTTTAATTTCATTTTTATCTATGTCGACAATAATTTTTTTTGCAAATCTAGCAAAATTTTTTTCATCAAAGGCAGTAATAATATTGTCTAATCTACTACCTATACTAATTAATAGGTCTGAGTTTTGAACAGCAAAATTTGGTGCACGTAATGCAACCACCCCAGGTCTTCCAATATTTAATTTATGTTCATAAGGCAACAAATCCATTGCATTCCATGTTGTAACAACTGGTATACCTAACTTATTAATAACTTTCTTAAATAAATTAGTTTTACCAGATAATCTAATCCCATGACCAGCAAGAATGATAGGTCGTTTAGATTGTGTAATTAGCTTTAATATATTTTTTATTTCTTGTTTTTTAATTTTTTTATTAACCTCTGATGCATTATTTTTCCAACTTTTAAGTTTAGATTTATCAATAGGGGCACCCTGAATATCTAAAGGTATATCTATCCAGACTGGACCAGGTCTTCCATTTATTGCAAAATAATATGCTTTTTCTAATGCTATTTTAATATCTTCTTTTCTTTTTACTGTTTGTGAAAATTTTGTTATTTTTTTAACCATACTTATAATATCGACTTCTTGAACACCTTTTTGTCTAATTAGATTATTTTTCATCATATCATCAGTTTTTACTTGACCAGAAATAATCATTAAAGGAATTGAATCTATCCATGATCCTGCCACACCAGTGATCGCATTTGTTGATCCTGGGCCAGTAGTTATGATTCCTACGCCAATATTTTCTGTAATTCTTGAATAAGCTTCTGCTGCTATACTTACAGCTTGTTCATGTAAGCAAGGTATAACTTCAATATTTTTGTTTTTTCCAACTCCATCAACTAAATACATATTACCGCCTCCAGGAAGCAAAAAAGTGTGTTTAATTTTTTTCTCTACAAGAAAATCTGAGATATAATCAGCAACTCTATAAATTTTTTTCAAAAAAAATTACTCCATCCAATAAGTTAAAATAGTTTTTCTATTCTTATTATTCATTATTTTTTTATCAGAATAAAAAGAATCATTTTTGTAATGCGTTGTTGAAATTTCCTCAATAATTGCACCTTTATTACTACTAAACGCATGTTTTTGTTTTTTTAAAATAGTAGCAACATCACCTACATTGAGTGTAATATTTTTTCCATCAATATTTATTTTAACTGAACCATATAGAATATGAAAGGTTTCTTCTTTCTTTTTATGCATCTGCTCTGGATGATGTTGGCCTGGTAATAATACTAATAATTTTTTACAATAATCCCTATTTATTACATCAAGCATAACTAATCCAAATTTATTGAATTTATCTAGTCCATAGTGATGTGAAATTTCTAAACTAGCTCCTCCTGGTATAGTTGTTTTAGATTTTTTTAAAAAATTTCTGACCTTCTTAACAATTAACCAAATTTTCTCTCTTGTATCTGTTAATTTTGAATTAAATTGATTAATAGAATCATTTTTTTTAATATTTTTTTTAGCTTTGTATTTTAAATATTTTGACCAATTATTAGCAGTGTATTGTTTTTTTTCAGGTGGAAAAGCAAAATAAACATCATGTCTGGTAATGTTTTGATTTTTTCTTATGAATTTTTTTGCAAAAATACCCCTTTGTAAAGAAGTTAAATTTAATATTTCTTTTTTATTGGGAATTGATTTTTTATTTTGATTTCCTAATGCTATTTTTGCAAATTTTGCAGCTTTTAGCCAATTATCTATTTGAGAAGGAGTTGATGAATATTCATTAATATCAAATAATTTATCAGGTAATGCTACATGTCTCTCAAAAATACTTGCTCCCATACTATAAGCCATTAATATAAATCTTTCGTCAGACGGATTTTCATGAGTAGAAAATCCTATTCTCACATTGGGGTATCTTTTTTTTAAATAATTAATTTGAGCAAGATTTAAATTTTTACTAGGAGTTGGATATTCTGCTATACAATGCATAATGGCAAACTCTTTTTTACGATGATTCAAAAAACTAACAATTTGATCAATATCTTTTTCTTTTGCTCCTGCCGTCGAAGCAATAATTGGTTTATTATTTTCAACTACTCTTTCAAGTAAAGGCCAATCATTAAATGAACAACTTGCAATTTTGATTATATCTAAATTTTGTTTTTCAATTAATTGAACAGATTCTTCATCAAAAGGAGTTGAAATAGTATAAAAATTTTGTTTTTTTACAGCTGTAATAAATTTAGTAAAATCACTTTTTTGTAATTCAGTTTCAGAGAATCTTTTTATAAATTTAACATCTTTTCTTTTTTTCATTTTAGGATGAATAAAAGTACGAAGCTCCCTATATTGAAATTTAAATGCAAAATTAAATGGATATTTTTTACAAATTTTCCCAAAAGCTTTAATCAATTTTATACCATGATTTACTTGACCCATATGATTATTGGCCATTTCTAATATAAATAAATTATTAGGTATTTTTTTGCTCATTATTAATACTTAAATTAATATATATAGAATTTGAAGAGGTTTGCTATTATAACTTCTGAACAAATTAACAAAAAACATGAAGAAAATAATTTCAATTGTTACACCAACTTACAACGAAGAATTAAATATAAAGAAACTAATTTATGAGATAGGTAAAGTGATGGATACATTAAAATCAAAGTATAATTACGAGCATATAATAATTGATAATAATTCTAAGGACAAAACACCATCACTATTAAAAGATATTGCTAAAAATAACAAAAATGTAAAAATAATTTTTAATAACAGAAATTTTGGCCAAATACGTTCAGCCTTTTATGGAATTATACAATCAAGTGGAGCAGCTGTAATATTTATGAATTCTGATTTTCAAGATCCTGTTGATTTAATACCAAAATATATAGAGAGCTGGGAAAAAGGAAATATGATTACAATGGGTCAAAAAATTTCTACAAATGAATCATTTATAATGAAAACTATTAGAAAAATTTATCACAAAATATTAAATGCAATTTCAAAAGTTAATATGCCCATATATACAACTGGCTCTGGAATTTATGATAAAAAAGTTATTAATTTTTTTAAAAGTGTGAAAGATCCCTATCCATACTTAAGAGGTTTAGCGGCAGAAATAGATGAAGATATAAGCTTAATTCAGTTTAAACAGCCAAAAAGACTTTATGGAAAATCAACAAATAATTTTTTTTCATTATACGACATAGCAATGTTAGCTATAACTAAACACTCAACGATTCCTCTTAGGATAATGATTTTTTTAGGATTTATTTTTAGCTTAATATCTTTTGTAATAGCAACTGTTTATTTCATATTTAAAATCCTCTATTGGAATTCCTTTGAAATTGGTATTGGACCAATAGTTTTTGGAATGTTTGGTTTTTTTTCAATCACTATAATGCTAATTGGACTTATAGGTGAATATATTTTATTAATTCTTTCATTTTCACAAAATTTTCCTTTAGTAATAGAAAAAGAGCGAATTAATTTTTAATTAATTTAGTTATATTTATGTATTTTAACGAAATATTAATTTTTTTAGCTAATAATAATTTTGATTATAAGTTTATAATTTTATTTTATGTGATTTCTGTAATTTTATTGTCACTACCCATACCTTATACTTTTATTATAATTGTTAATGTTTATGTTTTTGGATGGTACGGATTCTTTGTAGTACTACTAAGTATACCGATAGGTTCTATCTTAACTTATTATTATGTAAAGCAATTTTATTATTTAATCAAAAAAATATCTTTTTTTAAAAATAAAACAATCAATAATAAGTTTTTTGAAAACATTTATTTTTTAATTATTGCAAGAGCAACTATGCCATTTTTTTTGGTAAGTTTGGCAATGTCTCTTTTCAATATTTCTATAAAAAAATATCTATTAATTACTGTATTTGGAACTTTTACAAATGTTTTATTAGTTTCAATTATTGTAGAAGAAATAAGAAATACAATCATTAAATATGAGGACATAATAATAGATTTTAAGGATCCAAAATTTATTGTTCCTTTATTAATATTATTTATGCTAATTTTTTTAACAAATTATTATAAAAAAAAATTTAAACTAAAATGAAAAAAATATTAATTACTGGCTTAACAGGTTTTATTGGCTCTTGGTTATCAATTTTATTAAATTCTAAAGGGTACAAAGTATATGGAATATCCTTAGCAAACAATGATCCATTAAAAACATATAACAAGTGTAAATTATCACGAATTACTTCATCATATATTTGTAATATTTTAGAATACAATAAGTTAAAAGAAAAATTTAAAAAAATTAAACCTGATTTTGTAGTTCATCTTGCGGCTCAACCTATTGTTTTAAATTCTTATAAATATCCATTAAATACTTTATTAACTAATATAGTGGGAACATTAAACATTGTAAAATTAACATCTATGTATGGTTCGGGAAAATTAATTAACTTTACTTCGGATAAGGTTTATAACAATACTGGAAAAAATAAAAAATTTAATGAAAAAGATTTGTTATTAGGAGATGACCCTTATAGCTTTAGTAAAAGTTGTGCTGATTTAATCGGTCAAAATATTGAACATCATTTAGAAAACATTAAAATATCCACTATTCGCTGTGGCAATATAATTGGTGGAGGTGATTGGTCTGATTATAGACTTATACCCGATTATTATAGAGCTTACTTATCAAATAATAACTTAATTATTAGAAATGCAAAATATGTTCGACCTTGGCAAAATGTTATTACACCTATCTCTATAATACATCAAATAATTCAAAAAAATAAGACTAGTATGTTTGACACATTTAATGTTGGTCCAAATAATTATAATATAAATGTTGAAAATGTAATTAATAAATTAAATCAAATAAATAAAAACAAAGTAAAAATTAAGTTTTCTAATATTAAAAATAGTAAAGAATCTAAATCTTTAAAACTCTCTACTTTAAAATCAAAAAAAATTTTTCAATATCCAAAACGAAGTTTAAATCAAGATCTTAGATTTTTGAATAAATGGTATCTTAATTCTTTTTCAAATAAAAATATGTACAATTATACAATTAAACAAATTAAAGACTATCTAAATTAATATTAACCACTATTTAGCTTTTAGTTTAATAAATATTTCTATTTTTTTATGTATATAATTTATTTCTTTATTTGAAAGACCATGATGGCATCCAATTAAAAGGGATTCTTTCATAACTCTATCAGCATTATTATATTGTTTATTTTTTATACATTTAATATTTTTGAACCCAGGCTGTCTTAAAATATTTCCAGTAAATACAACTCTAGTTTGTATTTTGTTTTTTTCTAAAAAAATTTGAAGATCAGTTCTATTAAAATATTTATTTTTTTTAACTAATAGTGGATATGCTAACCAACCAGTATGTACATTATTTGATTGAATAGGCGTAATAAAAAAATCGTTAAAATTAGAAAAAAAATTATTATGTTTTTTAAATATTGATGATCTTTTTTGTAAATTATATTTTAATTTTTTTAGTTGAATTAATCCAAAAGCAGCTCCGATTTCTGAAGGCTCAAAATTATAGCCCTGCTCCGCAAATACAAATTTCTTATCATACTGTATTCCATCTATATTAATATTGAATCTGTTTTCTATTTTTTCAGAATTTTCATCGTACAAAGATGAGCTACGCCCCCATGATCGTAATAATTTTGCGTGTTCATATAGTTTTTTATTATTAAAACCTAAATACCCTCCATTACCTGCACAATTAATTATATGTGACCCATAAAAACTTGTAATAGATATATCACTATGCTGTCCTGAACTAATATTGTTAATTTTTGAACCCAATGCATCTGCTGAATCTTCAATAATTAATAAGTTATATTTTTTAGCAATTTTTTTTATTAATAACCAATTAGGCAAATTTCCTAACAAATTTGGTATAGAAATTGCTTTTGTTTTTTTATTGATATTTTTTTCAATTTTATCTTCATCAATGCAATATGTTTGCAGATTAACATCAATAAAATTTGGCAAATATCCTGCTTTTACCATTGAAGATACAGTTGTAGAAAAAGTTAAAACTGGAGTGATAATGTTACTACCTCTTGGAATTGGAAGAACCTCATAAGCCAACAATAAAGCTGAAGAACCTGAATTAACCATCAATCCATATTTTTTACAAAATAATTTTGATATTTTATTTTCAAAATTTTTTGTTTGCTTTCCCATTTGAGTTGAATTTTTAATTACATCAACAACAGCTTTGAGTTCATCTTTTCCATGAACGGATTTACCATAATTAACTTTTATTTGCATACTAGGCTTTGTGTTTTATTTTTTCCACAATGGTTTTTGTTTCCAAAGCTTTTCTAAATAAAGTTTGTCACTTAAACTATCCATGGATTGCCAAAAACCTCTATGCCTATATGCTTGTAATTGGTTAATTGAAGATAATTTTGCTAAAACATCATCTTCAAAAATAGTCTTATTCCCCTTAATGTATTTAAAAACTTTATAATTTAATACAAAAAAACCACCATTAATAAATCTATTTTTATCTTTTTGTTTCTCTTTAAACTTTGTAACAAGATCTTTCTTTGTTTCTACAGCACCATATCTACCAGGTGGGCTAACTATTGTTACTGTGCCTATTTTATTAGAATTAAAATGGCATTTTTTTAGTAAATTAATATCAACATTTGACAATCCATCACCATAAGTTAAAAAAAAGTTTTCATCTTCATTTATATATTTTTTTATTTTTTTTAATCTTCCACCTGTCATAGTCTTGATTCCAGTATCAATTATTGAAATTTTCCAATCTAAATTATCTTTTGTAAGAAATTTTATTTGATCATTTTTATAATTAATTTCTATGTCGTTTAAAAAAAATTTTAAATTTACAAAAAATTTCTTTATTTTCTCAACCTTGTATCCTCCACATATAATAAATTCTTTAACCCCATAATAATTATAATATTTCATAATATGTAAAATAATTGGATAAGGTCCTATGTATATCATTGGTTTTGGGGTTAAATTTGTTTCTTCAAGAAATCTAGTCCCTCTACCTCCTGCAAAAATTACTAACTTTTTTATCATTTAAATATTATATTACAGAACAATTAAAACTCGATCAATATACCTTTTTGTTTAACTTTAACAAAAACTTTTTATTAACTTTGTGCCAATTTTCTAATAAAAGCCCAATATGAAGCTTCACAAAATTATTAATACAAACTTTCAAATATTTAGTTATAAAATTAATTTAAATGATATCTTTAAATGAGGATAATATTTTTAGGTATTTTTTTTATTTGTCTTAACACATTTACTGGATCTACATTTGATACAATTACAAAATATTCAGGCATTAATAATCATATGTGGTATCATTATTATGCAATAGGTGGAACAGTTGCAACACTAACTTTTTTAGTTTTTTTATTTGTTCAAGGGAATATTAAAAAAAATATAATTTTAAAAAAAAAAGAATATTATTTTTTGCCAATATTTAGAGGTATTTTTTTTATAGCTGTTTTGATAATAGCATTTTATTCGCTAAAACATATCCCAATAAATATTTTTACTATGCTATTAATGACAACTCCTTTCTTTCTTTTAATTTTTGCCAAGTTCATTTTAAATGAAAAGCTAAATATTATTAGTTGGCTAGCTATAATTATTGGTTTTTGTGGGGTATTAATAGTTTTGAGACCTGCTATGTCAAATATTAGCATTTATATATTATTAGTCTTGTTTATAGCTATATCTAATGCGCTCAATTTTACATTGGTAAGTAAATATTCACACATTGCATCAACTTATGGATTTACTTTTTACCAATATTTTCCCTTAACTTTTTTTTCTTATATTTTTTTTCTCTATGATCCTATTATTCCAACATTAAAAGAGTTTATCTTATTTGCAAGCTCGGGATTAATTTTAATGATATCTATGTGGGCATTCAATGCTGCTTACCATATTGCAGGCAAATATATCAGTATAATAAGTCCTTTTTTCTTTAGTCAAATTATATGGGGGAGTTTATATGGAATAATTTTCTTTTCTGAAAAGATAAGCTCGATATCAATAATTGGAATTTTAATGATAGTAGTTTCTGGAACTGTAGCAATTTATAATCGAAATAAATAAATTAAAAATTTTAAAAGACTTTTACAACGCCTTTCTAGTCGAATTTATAAAAACAAGTTCATAGACTTGTATTTAAAAACCTAGTAATACTCAGAAAACAATTTGAGAGTATGGGGGACTGGTAGACGTGCCGGATTCAAAATCCGGTCACTTTGGTGTGTGGTTGCGATTTATTCTAAGCATACCTAGAAAAAAGACTCTCTGAACAAATTCAAAAAATAAAAAGACGCCCATACGACGCCCTGCACTGTATCGTCGTGATCATGTGGTTGTTCATTTGATAAGGAAATAAGCATTGATTTTCTTATGACTGTTAATCCAAAGCGTATTTTTCTTTATAGCTTTCAATTAATTCATTTTTTTGTTCTTCTTTAATGAGAAAATAGTTTCCAATTACCAAAGCATCTAGCTGAGTTCCCATGAAACACTTAAAAGCGTCGGCGGGCGTACATACAATCGGTTCCCCTCTCACGTTGAAGGAGGTATTTACCAGTATCGGACATCCAGTAATTTCTTTAAACCTTGATATTAATGAATGATATTTTGGATTGGTATCCCTGTGAACTGTTTGTATGCGTGCAGAATAATCAACGTGGGTAACAGCAGGTATTTTTGAGCGTTTAATGTTTAGCTTATCGATGCCAAATAATTTTTTTTCAGCTTCGTTTAATTCGTACCTAATGTTCTTTTTTACATCACTAACTAATAGCATGTAAGGACTGTCATAATCGAAATCAAACCATTCATTTAAATCCTCACGGAGTATGGAGGGGGCAAAGGGTCTAAAACTTTCACGATATTTAACTTTAAGGTTCAAAGTTTTTTGCATTTTTTCCGAACGAGGATCAGCAATAATTGAGCGTGCTCCTAAAGCACGTGGTCCAAACTCCATACGACCCTGAAACCAACCTACAGCCTTACCCTCAACTAAGGCTTTTACCGTTGTTTTAATAATTGAGTCATCATCCAGTATTTCAAATTTTGCTCCACATTTTAATAAAGAGTTCTCTATTTCTTCATGGTAATATTCAGGTCCAAGAAACGCCCCTCTCATTGAATCAATCTTTGATATTGTTCGAGGTTTATCTAATTCTTTATACCATGCTAATAAGGCCGCTCCTAAGGCTCCTCCTGCATCTCCCGCTGCTGGTTGAACCCATAAATTCTTGAAATGGCCGGCTTTCAATATTTTTGCGTTTGCCACGCAATTTAAAGCTACACCGCCAGCCATGCAAAGATTCGGCAATCCATATTCTTCTGATAATTTCTTTGTCATCATAAGAATTACCTCTTCAATTACGGCTTGTATTGATGCAGCAATATCCATATGAAATTGTGTCAAAAGATCGCTTTCTGATTTTCTAACAGGTTTGCCAAACAAGTTTGAAAATCTTTGATTTATCATCGTTAAGCCCGTTGCATAGTTGAAAAATGATTGATTGAGGTGAAACGAGCCACCTTCTTTAACATCTATTAAGTTTTCTAAAATTATTTTTTTATACTTGGGTTCCCCATAAGGGGCCAACCCCATGACTTTGTATTCACCGCTGTTGACTTTAAAGCCTAGATAATAAGTAAATGCTGAATAAAGAAGACCGAGCGAATGAGGAAAGAGGATTTCCTTGACTAGCTCAAGATTATTGTCTTTACCTATTGATACAGTTGTCGTCGCCCACTCACCAACGCCATCAAGTGTTAATATTACGGCTTCTTGGAACGGCGAGGGATAGAATGCGCTGGCGGCATGACTCTCGTGATGCTCTGCAAATAAAAGTTTATCAGCTGTAAAATTATTAGAAAATTGTTTAAGATCTTTTACAAGAAGTGATTTTTGAAAAAGTTTTTCTCGCAACCAAATTGGCATTGCTGTTCTAAAAGATTGAAATCCTTGTGGGGCATTAGCAACATAAGTTTCTAACAATCTTTCAAATTTGAGAAATGGCTTTTCGTAAAAAACAACATAATCTACTTGATCAAGTGAGGAATTCGCCTCTTTTAAAACATAATTAATTGCATTTTGTGGAAATCTCGCATCATGTTTTTTGCGTGTAAATCTTTCTTCCTGGGCCGCAGCAACAATTTCCCCGCTTGTTATGAGCGCAGCAGCACTGTCATGATAAAAAGCTGAAATACCTAATATTGTTTTCAATTTAGAACAGCGTGTAGATAAATGGGGCTACTGCTGAACCCTGACTTAAGATAATTAATCCTCCAAAAAGTAACAGCATGATAAGGATTGGGAGCAGCCAAAACTTTTTTCTAATTTTTAAAAATTGCCAAAATTCTATTAAAAAAGACATAATTAATTCTAAAATTGATTCTTCATAGAAGTTAACGAATCCTTTTTTTTAATCCAATAGCTTTGAACTGATTTTTTCATCTTTTGATTCAGAATATCTTTGCCAAGTAAACGCATAATCAATCCAGTAGGAGTCACAGTTAAAAAAAATATCATCCCCATGATAATAGGTGAAACAATAGCACCTAGAAATGAACCAAGTTTGAACCATAAATTATTTGGCACAATTAATGCTTTAGGTAGAAAAATAGCAAAAAAGAAAAAGATGAAAGCTATAATACATGCCCAAAGATGCATATTTTTTTCAAACCATAAAGGGTATAAACTAATAATCAGAAAAAATGCAGCAAAGACAAGACCAAAATTTCGCTCTGTACCTCCTTTAATTTTATAATGACTTATATTTTCAAACATGTTTATTCCCTTGATTCTATTGGAACATAACCATCTGCTTCAAGTCGTTTTCCAATTGCTTCTGCAACAAGACGGTATCCCTCAGCGTTGTAATGACCATACATTCTAAACGGAAAAAGAGACAATGGGTCCGGATGAGGGTCAAACACCACTTGGTGAATGTCAATGATGGGAATGTTCAGATCGGTTACTGTTTGCATTACAAAATCACGAAATAAGTCTTCATTGCCTATTGAATATCTTTCAAAACCAGGCAAGTAAACAAAATATATTTTTCCACCCCAATCCGAGACCATTTGCTTGGATTTCTTTAAAATATCTCTAAAAATAGGAGTAGAAATAGAAGTATGTTTAGGTGTGGGTGTGGGTGTTAGGTTAATCCTATTTCGTAGATTATAAAGTTTTGATATTCTTATAACAGATTGGTTTGCTAACCTTTCCTCCTCAATCTGAACATAATTTTTCAACACGCCATCAATTTCATCCTGCCTTGAAATCAAGTTTTGTGAAAAATCGTCTTCATTCAAGTACTTTCTCAAGATTGATGATTGCAACTCTCTATGCAATTCCTCAAAATCATTTATATAATATAACCATACAACAATTTTCGGCTTCAAAGGTTCAGCATACTCCTTAAGTGCGGCAAGTTCTATTAAAGGTCCATTGGCTGACTTCCCAACACTTATCACATTGAAAAACAACTGCCGTAACACCGCACTTATGCTTTCATTTGAATGGACAGATATTCCCTCAGTAAAGGAATCCCCTGTCAATACAATATCAACATTGTTTTTATTATATAATCCTTTTGGATTGTTGAAGCCGTGTTCATCTGTTTCAATAACAGGATAATAGCCTGATTCATTACCAAGGATTGTTGTAGAATTAGAAATACCTCCAAGATTATAAATAACATCATTCTCTGTTAGATGTTGCCATGGTCCAACATTCGGATATGCATCAACGCCAGAATCTCTTAAGTCATCCACCACTTCCATTATCGTTCTTGTATCATACGGAATATCCATTTGTTTTGCGATTATTTCTCTTTGTGATTTTTCTTCTTGAAAAATTTCTAAATAAGTTTCAAATCCGTAAACCGTGATACCTATTGTAAAAAACAACACTGACAAGTTCACTTTTAGATTGTTGCTCAGTCTTTTTAATCCAAAACCAAATAATGTTGCGATCACACCCCCATATATTATGCAGATAATATAAAATGCTTGTGATACAGGTTCTGGTGGATTATAGATTTTGTATGTTGCGTAAAATATAAGAAGAATAGAATATAAAATCCCGAACAGGAACACGGTATTCGCGAACTTAACAGCAATCTTTGGTGGTTCTTCAGGTTTATCAATTTCTTTTATCATTAATTATTGTTATGATAACTTTTTTAATTTTGATCTATATTTTTCAAAATAAACAAAAGGATTAAAATTAAACTTATTAAGGTTAAAGATTTTTTTATCATAATAAAAAAGTATAATTATAAATATAAATTACTAAATATGTATTTCTATATCATAGCAATAAAAACAATGCTTATAGTTTGTATAAAAAATTATAAACTTTGTATTATTTTTTTTATACTTTAATGCTTTAAAAATACAAACATACAAATAGACTTAATCAAAAAAACAAAGTATTATTGGAAAAAACAAACTGGGAGTATGGCGGAACCAGTAGACGCGCTGGATTCAAAATCCAGTCATATTTTTATTGATTTTTAAATAATCTACAAAAAAACTGCAATTTATTTTTATAGACGCCCATACGACGCCCTCTACTTTAAGAAAGTGAGAAATTATGAGTTAATAAAATCTTAGACTTTATAAATAAAGTCTAAGAAATTTTTTAATTTTTATGATTTAAAATTACTTCACCAGTTTTTCCATCAACTGAATCAATAAGATCCTTATTTAAATCCATTCTTTTTGTTCTTGCAGCAGAAGCCCTTTCCATTGCATCATTATCAACATATAATGAAACAAACATTAAAGTTGTATCATCTACACGAACTTCCAACAATTGTTCTGCTTCAGGGAATTCACTCGGTGCATTCGCTTTATAAGTCTCTTCAATTTGATCTGCGCCTTCTTTTGATTTAAAGTTGAGAGTTGTTACTCTAGCTACTGACATAATTGCCTCCTTTTTATTATTTTCCCACCTATCAAAAAAAAAGTAAAGTTATTATGTTAATTTATTTTTTCAAATTAACTATAACTTCATATTTGCTAATTTCAGCGACGCCTAAAAGACGCCCTATAAGCTTAATTTATAAACAATACTCAATAGACTAAACTATAAAAACCAAGTAATAGTAGGAAAAACAATTTGGGAGTATGGCGGAACTGGTAGACGCGCCGGATTCAAAATCCGGTCACTTCGGTGGTGTGGGTTCGATTCCCTCTA
>PTKZ01000006.1 GCA_002938205.1 Alphaproteobacteria bacterium MarineAlpha5_Bin5 | reverse complement strand
AAAGATAATGAGAATAAAGTTTATCAAGTATTAGAAATAGAATCTATGGAGAAAATGCAAGAAGCTTTAAAAGATCCAGAAATAGCAAAGGCAAGAACAGAAGCAGGGGTTAATTTAGATTCACAAGAAGTTGTTTTCTTAGTTGAATAAATTCTAATTGTTTGGTTGTGGGCTATCTTGCCAAGGTTGAAGTCGAGGGGTCGAATCCCTTCGCCCGCTTCATTTTATTTAATAGACGTTGAAAAAAATAAAATAAAATATAGAATACTGCTATGAAAAATAAATTATATTATGTGTTTATATTAATTTTGCCATTTATCTTATCAGGTTGCAACAATTTAGGTGCAGCTTGGAATATGGGTTGGTAATTTAGGTAATAGGTTTTATAACCTTGCCAAGGTTGAAGTCGAGGGGTTGAATCCCTTCGCCCGCTCCAAATTTTGAACCAATAATTTTTTTTACTACACTATAACTACGCTTCACTTTCAGAAAGTGAGTGGATATGGCAATATTTTATCTAATTGATAATACTCTAAATGGTGATCCGCCAACAATTGAATTTGGTGGCACATCTTTATTAACTAGAGTGTTAGCGCCTATTATAGAATTATCACCAATTTTAACTCCTTTTAAAATTGTACTTTGTGTTCCAATCCAAACATTATTACCAATTTCTATTTTTGCTGACTCAATTCCCTGATCTTTTATTAACTTGGTAGGATCTGAAAAAATATGACTTGAGGAAATTATTGATACATGGCTACCAATAGCTACATGATCTCCAATTTCAATTTCAGATTGAGCGTCAATTAAAGTAAATTGATGAATTGATACATTATTTCCAATTTTAACTCTATCAGGTGATTGAATTATAACGCCATCTAGAATATTAAAGTTTTTTCCTGTCTTCAAAAAAAGAATACTATAAAGGTATTTTCTTAATGTTAACGCAAATGTAAAAGAAGAATACCTCAGGTAAATTACTAATCTTCTAACAATTTTTTTTACAAATAACGAAAATATTTTTTTCATAATTAATTTATATTTAAAACCTTATCATGGCTCCAAATCTTTCTATAGTCATTAACTGTTTTTTCAATTATTTTGTCTTTATCGTTACTATCTGAGTATAAATCAAGTAAATTTGAGGCAAAATACTCTACCCTTCTAACTAGCCTGTCCATCGTTAAAAGGGTCAATTTTTTTAGAGCATAGTCCCAAGTATTTAAGTACAATCTATCGTCTGACAGCGTAATACCCTCTAAAAGTGCAATACAGTTTTACAGAAAATCGCTATATGCTATGATTTATATGAACCGAGTGAAGTATTCGAATCCCTTCGCCCGCTCCAATTAT
This sequence comes from Alphaproteobacteria bacterium MarineAlpha5_Bin5, assembly GCA_002938205.1. GTDB lineage: Bacteria > Pseudomonadota > Alphaproteobacteria > HIMB59 > CACPNW01. The sequence continues at coordinate 76,155 of PTKZ01000006.1, read as the reverse complement.
ACAGCCATTATTAAAGTTTCTTGTAGTGTGGTAAAGTGATCACGCACCACTTACGTGTCAGCAGGCTGTTATTTTTTAAAATAAGAATCTAAATTAAATTTTTAGAGGTATTGAAAATTTAAAAACTATAATCAAACATTTCCATATCTTTCCAATAGATTTCTTTGATTAATTTTTTTGCATTATTATCAAAGAATTTTTTATAATTTTTATCCCTATTACTTTTTTTCTTAAAAATTTTTAATTTACCATCGAAGGGAATGCCTAATTTATTAAAAACTAAAGAAAGCTCTTTATTTAGATCTTCATATTTGATTATTTTATCACAAAGAACTTCTTCAAAATTTTTATCCATAAGTTTATTTAAATTTAATAATTCATAGTTTGGATATTTATTTGACTCTAATTCTTTTAAAGCTTCGTTAAATGTAATTGATTTTGAATTCTTATTGTTTGATGAATTCCGCCAATAATAATGTGATACTATTGTATCAAATGGATTTCTGATAACTCCAAACTTATAAAAATTTTTAAAGATATCATAATTTAATTTATCACTTAAGGGCTTCAACCTTTCCTTTATTAGCCAAATCGGCATATGAGCAAAATATCTCAACTTAAATTCTATTTTTTTCTTTAAATATTTTTCACCAAAATAGTAATCAAGGCCTTTTGTATCAAAGTTGCCCCAACAATTAATTCCCATATGATCTTCCGTTGAGGCTAAAATATCTTTATTGGTTAGGTAGGGGTGTAAATAACTTTCAATACTACTACCAGCAGCTTTATGAGGTTTAACGAAAATAAATTTGTATTTAAAAGAAATAATCATCTTAAACTTAGGTAACAAAAACAAAAAAAAATGCAAATTGAAACATTTTAAAATTTTTTTTCGCGCGATACTCACGCGACACTTAATGTTTAATTTTACGTTGAAAAATGTTATAGAAACATTAAGAAAAGGCATAGCTTTCGGGTACTCGGCAACCTTGCAAAGGCTGAAGTCGAGCGTTCCAATCCTTTCGTCCGCTTCAAAAATAAAGTATCCTCTCAAAAATTAGACAATCATTTGAATAGAGTTACAGTAGAGCTTTTGTTTTGGTTATTATTTGTTATTGTAATTTTTAAAAAATGAATGATTTAAAAAAATTTTATGAAAATAATACAAGTAAAGATCTTAATAAATGGAAACATTATTTTGACATATACGATGAAAATTTTTCAAAATTTAGGAATAAAAAAATTACAATTTTAGAAATTGGAGTTTTCAGAGGAGGTTCTTTGAAAATGTGGGAGAATTATTTCGGTTCACAAACTAATATAATAGGTATTGATATAGATCCCGTGTGCAAGCAGTATGAAAATAATAATTCTAAAATATATATTGGTGATCAAACGGATGAAAATTTTCTTAAATCTATTTTAAATGAAAATGAAAAACCAGACATAATTATAGATGACGGTGGACATACTAGCAATCAACAAATAAGTTCTTTTAATTATTTATTTGAAGAATTGAAACTTGGAGGAGTGTATTTAGTTGAAGATACACATACGTCTTATGCAAAAGAATTTCAAGATAGAGACGACCAACTAACTTTTATAGAATATGCAAAGGTTTTATCAGATGAGTTAAATGACTGGTATAGAATTAATAATTATAAACTTTATAAACAAAAAATTGATCAAGTTGATGTAAGTTATTGGGCAAAATTTATTTATAAAGTGTGTTTTTATAATAGTATTGTTTCTATAGAGAAAAGACAAAGCGAAACCCCATTCTCTGAAATAAGGTAGTTACCCAATAGAGTTTTACTAATATTTTATGAGCGAAATAGAGAATTATAAGCAAGCGAAGTATTTGAATTCCTTCGTTCGCTTAAGTGTTTAATTTTCAAAATTTTTTTAAATTTTATAAACATGACCCATGTGTTTAAAATATTGTGACCCATCTGTAAGCCGATTTTGTTCATCATTATCATGTATTTTCACCTTATTTTCAAATCTCTCCAACATAACATAACTTGTATAAAGAGCCACTTGATCAATGTGCCATCTTATTAAATTATTTTGAATACAATAATGTACATAGTTTTCATAAAAATTTAAATATTTAATAGTGTTTTCCGTAGGATAAAAAATTGTATGTGGTGCAGAAATAAATGTCCAGACGTAACGTAAAATGCTTTTTATTGATAAACAGATATCAAAACTTTTATGCAATTTCATGTATGTCAAAAGATCTTTATAAATAATACAATCTCCATCAAAAACATAAACCGGTTTTTTATATTTTTTTAATAAATCGTATGCAGTAATATATCTATTAGCAGTATAGAAGGCTTTTATTTGTACATCAGATATATTCCTAATGGGGTTTTTGTCAAAAATAAAAATATAGTTATCAATTCCCAAGTTGTTTATTGCAAATTTCACATGCTCTTTTTCAGTTTTATTTGCATCATGAATATAAATCACAACAAGGTAGTTTGTTGAATTTTTAGAAAGAGAGATTAAAAAATTCATCATTTCATATAAAAAAATTTTATAGCTACCTGAAGTTAGGATGACATAGTCAAATTTTTTCTTAATCATTTTAATTTTAGTTTGATTGAATTTCAGATCAATTTTTTTTGTTTTCTTTATTGTTGAATATGATGATTTATCTAAATAAAATGTTTTTAATAATTTGTATATTTCACTTTTATCAAAGGGTAATTTTGCAAAAACTTTTTCAGCTTCTTCGTACTGATTGTTTTCTAATAAATAATGAAAATATTCTTGTTGAATTAAAAAATCATTTAATACTAAAAATTTATTTGATTCATATAAATTTTTGAATTTTTCAAAATATTTGAACTCCCTATAAAATTTTAATTTATAAAAAAATAATTGGTTAAAAAATTTCTGATTCTGATTAATTTTAAATGCATATTCAATCAAATTTTTTAACAATATATATTTAATATTTTGATTTACCAATAAACCAGATTTTTGAACATGAAATGTCAAATCAATCATAATAAACAAAATTTTTATGTCACTAGATAACTTAAAAGCTCGTTTAAAATTCGAGTAAGCTCTAAAATAATCATGATTTTTTTGATAATATTGACCTTTTTTTATTAATAAATTAATTTTATTTTCATTGTTCATAATTATTATTCAATTTACTTATAAAAATTAAAAAAGAAATTGATATTTAACTTTCAAAGCAATTATTTATATGGAAAATTATCAATGATATTTAAGTGACTTGCTGCTGTATGTTTGTAACAATTTCCAATTTATGCTTCACAGATTAATCAATTACAATTAATGTTGGATTAATAATGTCAAAGCATATTTTTTGGATTCCATCATATCCCAAGAGTGGAAATACATTATTAAGAGCAATAATATCCTCACTCTTCTTCTCAAATGATGGAAAATTCAATTTTAATTTACTTAGACCAATAAATACATTTGAAAATAAAAAAAGATTGGAATTTATTAAAGATATAAGTGATACAGATTTTAACTCTCTTAATAAGCTAAAGATTTTGTCGAAATATTGGAATATGATTCAATCTAAGTCTAATCTTGACTTTGAAGAAGATATGATCTTTATGAAAACACACCATGCGCTTGTAAAATATGAAAACATACCTTTTGCAATACAAGAAGATTGCAGAGGATTTATTTATGTTATTAGAGATCCAAGGGATGTTGCCATTTCTTGGGCCCATCATGCAAAAATTTCAATTGATAAAAGTATTGATTTTATAACAAATGATTTTTCCGGAACACATTGGAACGATCACCAAGGGTCTTTACTTTCAAAAAATGTAGAACCTTTAACAATTGTCTCTAGTTGGGAAAAAAATATTAAATCTTGGGTTGAAAGCAAATGGACATGCCCAAAGCTAATATTACGTTATGAAGATTTAGTTTATGATAAAGGAAATACAGTTACATCAATTGTTAATTTTTTTATTAATAAGCTTAATTTTAAAATTATGAATTTAGATAAAAAAATTGAAAATATTATTGAAACAACAAATTTTTCTGAATTGAAAAAAATTGAAAAAAATACAGGTTTTATTGAAGCTAAAAATGGCCCTTTTTTTAGAGTAGGTGAAAAGAATCAATGGGAAAAAAAATTAAATAATACGCAAATAAAAATTATAGAAAACAAATTTAAAAAAACGATGATAAAATTTGGATACGAATTTAGTAAAAAAGATTCCTAGTGATTAATATTTTTAAAATATTTTTTTATGTTTTAGATATTAAGTTAATATTGAAGCTAATTACGATTCTGCTATCATCAGATAAATTTGGCTTTACTGAATGTTCTAAATAACTTGGAAATAGAACCAATAACCCGTCCTCAGGTGTTAAGGAGTTGATAGTTGCATTCAATATATTAGAGCCTTTTGCTTTTGGGTGCTTATACACTGGAGCTGGACGTGGATCATAAAACACTATTTGTCCACAATTTGCTGGAGCCTTAACATAATATGCTGCACTTAAATCACTATTTCCATGTGCATGTCTTTCATTAAAAGCACCTTTTTGATTAATTATAGTCCAAACACTTTGTATTTTAACTATTTGATTATCTAAATCCCAACTCATATCATTAAAAGCATCATGAATATTTTTTGAGGAGTTGGAAATGAATTTTTTTGGCACTTCATCATTTAGATTAAAATCTTTAGAGTGCCAACCTTTAACATTGCTAACTTTTTTTCCACCTGGGTCTTTATTTTTAAGATCTTCAATATATTTAATTAGCTCTTTGTTAATATCTTCATATCCTTCAATTTTTGAAGCCCACACAGGTGTTGAAAAAAATAAATGCATATTAAACAATATTTTATATTAAAGTTTGGCATATGTGAATGAATAAAATATTATACTAAGAAATTGAAGGCTTTAACAAACTAATAATAATATGAATAAAAGCTATAAAAAAAATTATAATGAATTAATTAAGAACAGTTTTTTTTACTTAAAAAATAACAATTTAAATAAAGCAAAAAAATTATTAGAAAAAGCTATAAGTTTGGATTCTAAAGAAATTTTAGCATATATAAATTTATCTAACATTTATATTTTAGAGAATAAAATAAATAAATGTACAAATTTACTTTATAACTATTTAGAGTCAAATAAGCTTAATACACAAATTATTAATCATCTTGGAAAGATTTATTTAAAGTTTAACTTAATTAATGAGTTATTAAATTTAAAAAAACTTTTTTTAAAAAAAAAGCACTTAAAGAAGGATTTATTTTATATTAATTATCTTTTTGGAATAGGATTTGAAGAAAAAGAAAATATTTTAGAAGCAGTAAGGGAATATAAAAAATCTATTCAACTTAATAATAAATTTATAGAAAGTTATTTAAGGTTGTGTAATTTATTTGAAAAAACTAATAAAATATCACTACTAAAAGAAACAATAAATTTAGCGAATGATAACCACTTTCTAGATCCTAGGCTAAGTTATTTTGAAGCACTTTATAGTTATAGAAAAAAAGAATATAAAAACTCCCAATCTATAATTATAAATAGAGGACTAGTTAAAGATTTAAAAAATCAAAGCTTATATTTTATAGATATCCTAAATCTACAATTTAAAAATTTTGAAAAACTTAAAGATTATAAAAAGGCATTTAAAACCATTAAAGAAAGAAATTTTTTTATTTCTAATCAAGAAGAAAATAAAAAATATAATAAGAGAAAAATTATAGATACGATAAACATATATAAAAAATTTTATACAAATAAAAAACTAAAAAATAATTATAAAAATTTTAATAATCACGTAAATATTGTTTTTATAGTTGGTTTTCCTAGGTCAGGAACAACATTGTTAGATACTATTTTGAGAAGTCACTCAAAAACATTAGTATTGGAAGAGAAGCCATATATTTTAAATCTTAGACATGATTATTTTAAGAAAAACAATAATAAATTAGAATCAATTGATAAAATAACAAATAAAGAAATAATAGAAATTCAAAGAGAATATCTGAAGCAAATTAATTATGACAAAGATAATAAAAAAATAATTATTGACAAATTTCCTTTAACAATAATGGAAATTGGATTTATTAAAAAAATATTTCCGGAATCTAAAATAATACTTGCCATGAGACATCCGTGCGATTCTGTTTTAAGTTGTTTTTTTAGTTATTTTAAAATGAATGATGCTATGATAAATTTCTTAGATTTAAAAGATACCATTAATTTTTATAATTATATTTTTGAATTTTTTCATATTTTTAATCAAAGTTTGGTTATGAATCATTTAGTAGTTAAATATGAAGACTTAGTTCTAAATTTTGACACAACAATAAAAAAAATACTTAATTTTTTAAATATAAGTTATGAAGATCGGCTTAGTCGATTTTATGAAACTGCCCAAAAAAGAAACAAAATTAATACTCCAAGCTACAATCAGGTTATTCAACCTCTGTATACTTCATCAATTGGAAGGTGGAAGAAATATAATGATGTAAAATTTATTGAAAAAGATTTAAAAAAATGGATTGAAAAATATAATTATTAACTTATTTTTTTTTTGTATAAGTTTTGGTTAATTGTATATTTTTATCTATTCTTTTTTTGTAAGCTTCTATATTCTTTCTTCCACTTAAAATGTTTGGATACAACTTTATCAATTCACTAATATAGTCAATTTTTAACTTTTTTTTGTTCAATGTTTAAATACTCTGTTTTTTGAAAAAAATAATGAAATATTATTTTTATTTGCATAACTAATAATTTTTAGATCATTAATTGAGCCATTAGGCTGAATTATTGCATCGCAATTATTTTTTTTTAATAATTTAATTGAATCTGTGAATGGAAAAAAAGCATCAGAGGCACAAACGAACTTTTTAGCGGGGAATGATTTATTTAATTTCATCAATGCAATTTTTGTTGCATCTAGTCTGTTCATTTGACCTGCTCCGATACCTAAGGTTTGCTTATTTTTTGCCAATACAATTGCATTTGATTTAACATGTTTAGCAACTTTAAATGCAAAAATTAAGTCTTCTATAATTGATTTTGAAGGTATTTTTTTAGAAACTAAATTCATAGATTTTTTATTAATTTTTGTATTATTATGAGTTTGATAAAGAACTCCTGAGTTTACTGATTTAAATTCATTAGATTGCTGACTTTGTAATTTTTTTGATTCAATTAAAATTAATTTACTTCTAGATCGCAAAATTGACAAAGATGACTTCTCGAAATTTGGTGCCACAATTATTTCAAAAAATTTTTTTTGCAAAATTATTGCTAAGTCCTTTTTAATTTTTCGGTTAAATAATACAATTCCACCAAAAGAACTCATGGTATCAGAGTTATATGCATTTATAAAAGATTTTTTAATATCAGTACTTGAGGCAACACCACATGGATTGTTATGTTTTATTATAATACACGTAGGTTCTTTAAATTCACCTAAACAACACAATCCTTCATTTACATCTAATATATTATTATAACCCAGTTTTTTACCACTTATTTTGCAATCAAAAATCGTGTTATTATTTTTTGCTATAAAATATGAACTTTGATTTGGATTTTCCCCATATTTTAAATTAATTTTCCTCTCTTTATTTTTTGTATTTTTTTTACTTAACCAATTTGCAATTAGATTGTCATACTTAGATGTATGTTCATATATTTTAGCAGCCATTTTTTTTCTAAATTTAAGTGAAGTATTTCCCCCATTTTTATTTAAATTATTAATTAATTGATTATAATCTTTAGGGCTATAGACTGCTGTAACTGAAACAAAATTTTTTGCAGCAGATCTTAACATTGCTGTACCTCCGACGTCTATCATTTCGATAATTTTATTATAATTTGAAGTTTTTTTTAATGTATTTTTAAATGGATATAAATTGACTATAACATAATTAATTTGTGGAAATTTTAATTTTTTAAAAGAAGAAATGTGAGATTTTACATTTCTTTTAAAAAGAAGTGATGCGTGAATTTTTGGGTGTAATGTTTTTACTCGTCCTTCTAAAATTTCTTTAAAATTAATGAGTTTTGAAACCTCCTTACAATCAAAACCTAAACTCCTAATTTTTTTAAAAGTTGATCCAGTTGAGATAAATCCAATATTCTGTTTATTTAAATTTTCACAAAGAAACTTCAATTTCGATTTATCAAAAACTGAAATTAAAGCATATTTTTTTACATTGCTTCTAATGACCATTTTTCTATCTTTTTTGTTAAGTCAGTTGATCCCCTAATTACTATTTGTTGCGTTTCTTTTGTAGTATTATTATCAATATATATACTTTTTTCTAATTCTAGTAACGAACTAGATTTGAATAACCAAATCTTATTTTTTTTAGTTTTTAATATAATGTTTTTTTTATTCTTTGTTAGATTGGTTGTAATTTCTGGCATAAGATGAAACCTTATATGATATATAGTTTTGTTTTTATTTAGCTTTGGTGAAATGATAGAATCTTCCCCAAATATTTTATCTTCGTTTTTATTAAAAGTAATTTTCCTTTTAATTATTTTATTAAATTTTCTTAAATATCCATTATGTGAACCCTCAAAGTCAGTAGTTTTTTCAAATTCATTACTTTCAAACAATACTTCCTGTGGAAACTTAATATGAGGATTTTTTGCCTTTATTTCACTAATGTTTGTATTTTTTAATATAATTGTAGAATGTGCTGCACTATAACGGAGATATTCAGGATTTTTTCCAAAACTTTCAGAAGCTCCACAGTTAGTTATAATTTTTTCCCCTTTTGCACTTACTTCAATTGATAATGTTCCCGCTCCAAGATTATTACTTAATTTCAAATTATTTGGTTGGACAACATCAAAAAAAAGTCTTCTTTTTTTATCTATATAAAAAGCAATACCATTATCAGCTATAAATTTTCTTGATTTTAAAAATCCTTCTTTTTTAATTAAATTCTGTATCTGAATTTGATAATTGTTATTGGCTCCATTAAATAGTGCAATAGTGCCATCTTCATGATCATACTGGTTTAAAATTGAGGTCATGTTTAAAATAGAAAAAGAAATTTTATCTGGAACATTGATATTAAAAAAAAGCAAAATATTTTTTATTTCATTAAGGCTGTTAATAAACTTTGCCTGTTCTAAAGCATTATAAGTTTTATGCATACCAATGGAATCAACCTGAGCTTCAATAATTTTTTCAATTTTAAATAAAATATCTTTATTAAATTGATCAAGTAATAGTTTTGACAATGTAAAAGCAACTATTTCATAAGAGCTTATCTCATTTAGTGATTTTCTATTAAAGTCAGAAAATAATCGTCTTATATGAAAAAAAATAATTTTATTTAAAAGCAATATTTCTTTGTTAGATAGTGCAGAGCTAATATATTCATAATTATAATAAATACTTAAAATTCTCTGAGCGGTCAATTTGCCTTCCCAGGGAAATTCTAATTTATTTTTAAAATGACTAAACCAATTAAAAATCTTGTTTTTTGAAATTTCTATACCTGATTTTCCACCTATTTTTTGTAAATAAAACAAAAAATTAAACGAATGGGAATCTACATAGGACTTATTATTAAAAAAATTTTCCTTAAAAAGATACTGCTTTATTTGTTTATAGTTAACAAAATCTATATGTTTAAAATTTATATTTTTTAATTCTATTTTTTTTCTTCCATCAAATTTAATAATAACAAAAAATAATAAAATTAATTTTTGTACTTTCTTTAATAATTTTTTAAACATTTTTTTTAAATTTTACTGCAAAAAAACCATCGATTAGAAGATCTTTATATGTTTTAGGAGCATGAAGAATATATCCTTTATTATTAATTAAGGACTGTATTTTTTTTTGATTTTTTAATTTTTGAAACTTACACAAAGAAAATTCTTTATTTTGTTTAAGAAAATAATCTATATGCGCTTCTGTTTCCTCATATAAAAAGGAACAAACCATATATATTATAATACCATTGCTTTTTAATAATGAAGATGCTTTTTTAAGTAAACCTCTTTGTAATGTTGTTAAAAGATTAATTTTAGGTAGTGTTTTTTTGAAAAATATTTCTGGATTCCTTCTAATAGTGCCAACAGCAGTACATGGGGCATCAATTAAAATAACTTCATACTTTTTTGATACATTGATATCTAAAGCATTTTCATTACTAATTTTAATTTTATACCGTAATCTTTTTAAATTAGATTTCAGAATATCAATATTTTTTTTATTAATATCATTGGCATGAACAATGCCACCTATTGAAATTGCTTGAAATGACTTTCCTCCAGGGGCAGAACATAAATCTAAAATTGTTTTACCTGAAATTTCTGGACTTAAATAAAGAGGTAACATTGATGATAAGTCTTGAACCCACCATTCTCCCTTTTTATAATTAGGTAATTCATTAATTTTTTTAGTTTTAGTAACAAATGTAGATTTTTCTGTAGTTGTTACATGTTTATCAGAAAAAATGTTCAAAAAAGATTCGTTTTTAAAAACCAAATGTAAATTTGGTTCCTTGTAAAAGGTATGTAAAAAAATATTAATATCATTTTTATCTAGATTGGTTGAATTTTTGACAAACCACCTAGGCAAATCATTTAATTTTATTGAAGTATTAATTAATTTTTTTTTATTAGATGCAATTTTTTTTAATACTGCATTAATTAATCCTGGGAAAATATTTGTTTTTTTAGCAACTTCTACAGAATCATAAATTACAGCATATTCTTTAAAATTTAAATAAATCAGCTGGGTAACTGCACTTAAAAGCAATATGCGCTGATTAAGTTTCGATTCTTTTTTTAAAAAACTACTCAATATTTTGTTGATATGAAATTGTAGCCGCATACTATTTAAGCATACGTTATTTATTAGAGCTCTATCACTATTAGAAATATTTTTATTTTTAGTTAAATTTTCGTAACTATTTTCAAAATTTATCCCCTTCTTATAAATTTCTATTAAAATTTCTAAAATTATTAATCTTATTTGTACGCTTTTTTTCATTATTTTATATTATTAATTACAAATGCCTTTTTTCAGTTTTTCATTAAAAGATAGCTCAAATCAATTTAAATCTCAAAAAATAGAAAATAACAAGACATATTTCAGCAAAAACACAACTCTATGGAAAAAGCTTTCTTCAAAAAAATTGGAAAAAATAATTAATCACTTACAATACGAAGAAAGAAAAAAAATTGGAAATTTAAAAAAAAATATATTGTTTTGTTTACCTCCAAGAATAGGTTTGGGAGATGCTATTGAGTATGGCCTTGCAATTAAATCAATTTCCGAAAGTAATAAATTTAAAAAAATCGGGGTTGCTTTTGCTGACAAATACTCATTTATATTCAAAAAAAAATTTAATATTAAATTTCTTTATCCGATTTTAATTTCAGAAAATGATTTAAATAGTTTTGATAATATATTTCATTTTACTCTTGAAGTTGAATCTCTTAGAACACAAAAGTATTTAAGATCAGACATTGTCTTACAAGTTTGTAATTTTTTTAATGTACCACAAACAAAATTTTATGAAAACAAATATATAAAAAATAAAAAAATAAAAAAAATTTCTATATTTCCTATTTCAACTTCATCACTTAGAACTATGCCCATTAATGTAATAAATGAATTATTATTATTTTTAAAAAATAAGATTAAAATTGAAATATTTTTAGATGATAATTCTGATATTTCAAAAATTGTTGAAAAAAGTTTGATTTATAAAAATTATATTAAAAAAAATCCAAAAAATTTAAATACTTTAATCAAATCTATAGAAGAAATAGATTTTGGTATTTTTGTTGATTCCGGCCCACTTCATGTTGCTAAATTGCTAGGTAAAAAAGGTATTTTGCTTGAAACTAGTGTATCAGGAAAAATTTTATTAAATAATTATAAAAAAATTAAATTAGTTAAAAATACATTTAGTTCTAATTTTTGTAATGCAGCCTGTGGTCTTGTAGACATTTTTTCATTTAATAATAAAGTTGGATGTTATTCATCAATTAGTATTAATCAAAAAGAAATTTTAAGTTTAAAAAATTTTCATAGCCTTCAAAGAAGAGAAGTTAAAAAAAATAATTTATTTTATTTGTTAAATCCTGTTGGTTGTGTAAAAACAATAAATATTAAGAATATTAAAAATTTAATAAAAAGCGAAGTATTTTAAATATGAGAGGTACTCTAGAAACAATAGTTGGAGCAATGTTTGCGGGTAAAACTAGTGAACTTTTAAAAAGAATATTATGGGCAAAACATCAAAATAAAAAAATATTAGTAATAAAACCTATTATTGATAATCGTTATGCTCAGAGTAAAATTATTACTCACAATGATTTAAGTCATGATTGTTTTGCAATGAAAAACTGGCAACATGTAAAAGATAATTTTGAATTTAACAAGAACAACTATAATGTTGTTTTTTTGGATGAAATACAATTTATGGAAATGTCAGATACAATAAAAAATATAGAAAAAATTTTAGATGCAGGTATAGATGTTGTCTGTGCGGGCTTAGATCAAGATTCTAGAGGCAAGCCTTGGGAAACATCTTCCATGGTATTAGGATTATCTGATAAAATATTAAAAATTTATGGATTTTGTAATGTTTGTGGAATGGAAGCAACAAAGACATTTCGAAAAACTGAAGGCGGAGAGAGAACTAAAGTAGGTGCTGCCAATATATATGAACCTAGATGTTTAAAGCATTGGGAGCCAAGATAACTATTTATTCATTCTATTTTCTACTAGATTATTAACAACTCCAGGATCAGCTAAAGTAGATGTATCACCAAGCTGATCATGTTCATTAGCTGCAATTTTTCTTAATATACGTCTCATTATTTTTCCAGATCTCGTTTTTGGCAATCCTGAAGTAAAATGAATTATATCAGGCGTAGCAATGGGTCCGATTTTTTCACGTACTAATTGTTTTAATTCCCTATTTAATTCATCTGAAGCTTCTTCACCTGTATTTAATGATACATAGCAATACAATCCATTTCCCTTAATATCATGAGGATATCCAACAACTGCAGCTTCAGATACTTTCGAATGTTCAACAAAGGCACTTTCAATTTCTGCCGTTCCTAAATTATGACCTGAGACAATTATAACATCATCAACACGACCTGTTATCCAGTAATAACCATCAGCATCTCTACGGCAACCATCTCCAGTAAAATATTTACCATCAAATTGTGAAAAATAAGTTTCAATAAATCTTTTATGATCTCCATAGACAGTTCTCATTTGGCCAGGCCAAGATCTTTTCATACAGAGCATACCCTCACACTCTCCCATAAGTTCTTTTCCTTTTTTATCCACTATACATGGTTCAATTCCATAAAATGGTTTAGTAGCTGAACCAGGTTTTAGTTTAATCGCCCCGGTTTGAGGAGAAATTAAAATACCACCTGTTTCAGTTTGCCACCACGTATCAACAATAGGGCATCTAGAATTACCTGGAATCTCAAAATACCATTTCCATGCTTCAGGATTAATAGGTTCACCAACTGTTCCCATTAACTTCAGAGAAGATCTATTTGTTGTTTTTACATGATCGTTACCTTCACGCATTAAAGCCCTGATTGCAGTCGGAGCTGTATAAAAAATATTTACTTTGTGCTTATCTATGATTTGCCAAAATCTTGAAAAATCAGGATAGTTTGGAACACCTTCAAACATCAATGTAGTAGCGCCATTACATAGCGGTCCATAAATTATGTAACTGTGTCCTGTTATCCAACCAATATCTGCGGTACACCAATATATATCTTCTTTGTTATAATTAAAAATATATTCATGTGTCATAGAAGCATAGACAAGATAGCCACCTGAAGTATGAAGAACCCCTTTTGGCTTGCCTGTAGAGCCTGATGTGTAAAGTATAAAAAGCGGATCTTCTGCCGACATTTCAATAGGCTCACAAACATCATCAACTTGGTTAATCACATCATCTAAAAAAACATCCCTATCTTTTTTTATAGCAACATCACACCCAGTTCGTTTTACTATTAAGCATTTTTTTACATTTTGGCATTTTTCAAGCGCTTTATCTGCAATATTTTTTAGTGGTATTGTTTTACCTCCACGAACTCCTTCATCAGCTGTAATTAGAAATTCTGATTTACAATCTAATATTCTGCCTGAAATTGAATCAGCTGAAAAACCTCCAAAAATAATAGAATGAACAGCACCAATTCTTGCACACGCCAACATTACATATGCAAGCTCAGGTATCATAGTTAAGTATATCGTTACTCTATCACCTTTTTTAACACCAATTTTTTTTAAGACATTTGCAGTTTTTGAAACATTGTCTAATAATTCTTTGTATGTGATTTTTTTTACGTTATTAGGATCATCTCCTTCCCAAATAATTGCAATGCGCTCCGGGTTAACTTTTGCATGTCTGTCAATACAGTTATAAGCAACATTTAAAGTACCGTCATAAAACCACTTTATATTAACATTACTTTTTGAATATTTAACTTCTTTAATTTTTGTATAATCTTTTATCCAATTAACTCTTCTACCTTCTTTTGCCCAAAATTCTTCATTTTGATCAATTGATTTAGTATACATTTGATCATATTTATCTGAATTAACCTTTGCTTGATTTATCCATTCTTTATCAATTTCCATTGTAATAAAAAATTTACTTGCAAATTAACTAAATATCAACGGTTAATTTATAATTATATTTTTTCATAATAGTCTTAAATTTATTTTCTAAAAAAATAATCTGATTTTTTGTTAATTTTTCTTTCCATTGATTATTTCTACCTACTGCAAAAAAAGGACCATTAACTGCCTCCCCAAACCCTGAATTTTGTTCTGCTTTTTTCATTGAATTAAACGTGGTTGTTTTCATTATATTTTTTATTTTTTCATTAATATTTTGAATTTTAATTTTGTAGTATTTGTGAAAAAAAAATACAAGTTTATTTAAAGTTTCTTTTTTATCATGAATTAAATCTTCATATTTTATTATTAATATAGGAACATTCCATTGTTTAAGTGTCCATGAATTTATATGATTATCCCAACTTGATAATAAAACTTTTGGAACTATAGGCTTGAATAAATTTGTATTACCTCCCCATGACACACAAGCATTTTCATTCGTTAGAAAATTAACACTATCTTCAATTGATAAATTTGAATGTCTCGCCCAAGAAACACAAACATCTCTTGGATCTCTTAACAAATAAACAATTCCTCTGATATTCTCTTCTTTAGTAAATGGTTTGTTATTTATTATAGAGTTAGCAAAATGTGTTTTAAAAAAAGCAAAATCTTCACTAAATCCAAGATTTTTTTTAGTTTGTAATTTTAACAAATATTTTGATAATATTTCTAAATTATTAATTTTATCAAAATCATGTTTATAGTTTTTTTTTATTAAACTTAATCGCTCTATTTGCTCAAGCTGGGAAATATTTTTTAACAAATCAAAACTAAACTTGCCTTCATCATTAAAAAATAATGAAACTAATATTGCTCTTAAAAGTGTATTTCCACTTTTTGGGTAAGATGAAAGCCAGAAAATATGTTTACTCATTATTAATTTTCGGAAATTTTTATAATTTCATTCCACTCTTTTTTTAAAATTGGCATTACAAATAACTTTCTTTGTTTTATAAAGGCAAGTTTGCTTAATTTGTGGTTGTTTTTAATTTGTTCAAGGTTAATTGGTTTTTTCATTTTAGTTTTAGCCTTAACATCAACAAATCGCTATTGTTACCAATTGATTAATTATACATTTTTATATATTCATCAAAATTAACTTTTGAATTATTAATCCAGCTTTTTTTGTTACCATAATTTAAAATTTAATCACAATTGAAGCAAATATCAATAAAAAATTTACAATTATATATATCCAATTTCTCGCATTGTGTTATAAAATTTATCCTCAATTTTTTTGACCTGTTTTTTTGAAAGTATTTTTTTCCAACTATCTCTTTTTGCATTACCAAAGAAATAAGATTTATTTGATGATTCAGCAAAACCAAATTTTAATTCATGCTGCCTAAATTTATTAATATTGGTAGAGTTTATAATATTATTTATTTTTTTTTCAAAACTGTCTTTTTTTATTTGAAAAATGATGCATAAAAATACTATAATTCTTTCGATTGTTTCTTTTGTATTCTCTATCATGTCTTCATATTTTAATATTAATTTTGGAGCATTGGTTTTTTTCCAGCTTTTATAATGTAGTTCCCATGTTGAAATTATAGATGTCGGAAAATCGTTTGGAGGTTTTAAAGTAGTTTTTTCATTAAGCATGATGTCTATTGTTTGGTCTATGCCTTTCCCCATATGTTTCGAATAAGAAATAGCAATTTCACGAGGATCTCTAACTAAATAAATGATTCCTGCAGTATAATCAGATTTAGTAAAAATGTTTGAATTGACGAATAGATTGGCATTATGAGTTTTGAAGACATTGTAAATAGGATTTATTGAATGTCTTTGATTAATTATAGAATTTTGAGCCTCTAACCAATATTTTGATATAATTTCTATTTTATGCAAATTTTTGTAATCTTCTTGATTAATATTATTAACAAAATTAAAATTTTTCTTTTGCTCAAACAATTCAATTAAATTCAATAAGTTAAAATTAAAGTCGCCTTTTTTTGTATAAAATAATGAAGATATAATTGATCTTATCCAAGTATTGCCACTTTTAGGATAAGAAGCAATCCATAAAATTTTTGTTGTCACCGTTGTTTCTCAGATATTTTAATAATTGCATTCCATTCTGAGATTCTAATTGGCATCACAGATAATCTACTTTGTTTTATAAGAGGGATATCAGATAATTTTGGATTATTTTTAATTTGCTCAAGATTTACCGGATTCTTAAATTTATATTTAGTTTTGACATCCACTACGACAAACCTTCCAGTTTTATCAGTTGGATCTGGATAATGTTCTTTTATTACTTCAACGACGCCCACAATAGATTTTTCAGTGACAGAATGATAAAAGAAACATAAATCTTTTTGTTTCATTTTCATTAAATTATTTCTAGCTTGATAGTTTCTGACCCCATCCCACATTGTTATTTTATCTTTTACTTGATTATTCCATGACCAAGTAGAAGGTTCAGATTTCATTAACCAGTAATTTATTTTCATATTGTTAATTTATCGTTAACCTAGGATTAGGTTCAACAAATATATTTGCATCACCCTTACTATATTTATAAATACAAGTCCAAGCAATCATCGCTGCATTGTCACATAACATTTTTCTTGGAGGAATAACTAATTTAAGATTATGTTTTTTTGTAATAGATAGTATTTTGGATTTGATGTAATTATTATTGGCAACACCACCAACTACAGAAACGGATGATAAGTTTTTTTTATCTTGAATTAATTTTTTAATTGTTTTGTCTAATTTTACAGACAGAATATCTGCAATGCATTTTTGAAACGATGCGGACATATTGTTAATAAAATTGTAATTAATTTTATTTTTTTTAATAATTAAATTTACTGATGTTTTTAATCCAGAAAAGGAAAAGTTAGAATTATCTTCACTTATTAAAGGTTGTGGCAATTTAAAAAAATTTTCATCTCCTTTTTTAGCTTTTTTTTCAATTTCTTGACCTCCTGGATATGATAAACCGAGAAGTTTTGCAACCTTATCAAAGGCTTCTCCAACTGCATCGTCTATACTTTCTCCCAAGAGTGTTATTTTTTGTTTATTGTTAATCAAATAAATTTGCGTATGTCCACCTGTTATAAGAAGCGAAAGATGGGGAAATAAAATTTTGTTATTAAATGTTGGAGAAAATAAATGTCCTTCTAAATGATTTATTGGCACAAAGGGTTTTTTTGCGCCTATCGATAATGCTTTAGTAAATGTAGAACCAACTAACAATGCACCTATTAATCCAGGACCACAAGTAGCAGCATAAATATCTATATCACCTGGGTTAATTTTAGTTTTCTTAAATGCTTGTTTTGTTATGTTTTGAAGTATTTCTAAGTGAGCCCTTGATGCTAGCTCAGGCACTACCCCTCCATGTTTTTTGTGAATTTCTTGAGAATAGATTATGTGACTCAAAATCGTCTTATCGTCCTTCATAATGCATACTGATGTTTCATCACATGAAGTTTCTACTGCAAAAACAAGCATAATTTTTTCGTATATTAATTTCTTCTGTTAAACAACTGACTATTAATGCTAAAAAAGTTTCTATGAAAAATTTATTAGAATATTTCTATATATTTTCCAAAATATCAACAAGTTTCATACTTATGGTCGCCCTGTTCTCATTAGGGTATTTCTTTTATCTTGGATATAATAAGCAAGAAAATGTTTATATAAATCAGGTTGAAGATAATAATAAAATTCAAAATTCAATAAATCAAAACTTCGATAAAATACAAAATATTTCAAAAAAAATAGAATTGAATGATCAATCATTAAAAAAAATTGAAAATTTATTAGAGGATTTTTCAACAGACGAAAATAATAATAAAAATAATAAAGCAATAGAAGAAATGTTAAATGAATTAAAAACTAATTTTCAAAATCTTTCTATAGACGTAAAAAAATTAAATAATAAAATTAATGAAAAAAACAAAAATTTAGCGATTCCAAAGACTGAGATATCAGATTTTTATAATCAAAAAAAAGATATAATTGAATTAATACTTTTGAAGTTTGAAAATAATTTAAACTTTAATAATGAGTTAAATTATTTAGAAAAAATTACTAATAGCGATAAATCACATATATTTGAAAAATTAAACATAGTAATAAATAAACAGTATAAGGGTAATCAGTTTATAGAAAATAGTTTTGAAGAAGAGAGCAATGACTATATTCGAAATAAGATAAATAAAAATTCTAATAAATTTATAAGTACTTTTATTTTACCCTATATAAATATTAAATTCTCAAAAGAAAATGTTTTAACAGATTCAGAGCTTTTAATTATAAGAGATATTGAAAAACTAATTGAAAATCAAGAATACAAAAAATCTTATGAAAAATTAAAATTAATAAATAACTTTGATATTTTTTATATTGAAACGGTAAAGCAACTTGGAATAGCGATTGATTTTAATAATTTACTAAGCGAGATAAAAGATAGTGATTAGACTTGTTATTTTTTTAATACAAATATCAATTATTATTGGTATTGTTTCTATTGTTATATCAAACACATTTGTTGTTTCTTTTGATATAGGTGAATATCAATATTCTTTTTCATCAAATTTATTTTTTTCCTTAATCGCTTTTCTTTTAGTTATTTTATATATTATTCAATATATTTTTTTTAAAACACGTTTTAGTTTTCAGAGATATTTATTTGTACAAAAATATAAACGTCTTCAAAAAGGTTATAATTATTTTGTAGATGCAATGATTGCAATCGCTAATAAGGATAATAAGTTAGCTATATCTTCTAATAATAAAATGACAAATTATTTAAAAGAAGATCCAGGTTTATCTTTATTACTTAAATCTGAAGTTTTGAAAATTGAAAAAAAATACGATCAACTTGCTTCTATATATGAAGAAATGATTAAAAGAAAAAATACAGAAACGCTAGGTTATAGAGGTTTAATGGAGCATAATTTAAGAAATCAAGACTTTCATCATGCTTTTATTTATGGTGAAAAACTGTTTTCACTTAATCCAAGAATAGAAAAACTATATGAGACTTTAATACAAATTATTGCCAAAACAAAAAACTGGAATCAATTAATTTTTATTTCTGATAAAGCATACTCAAGCCGCATCATAGAAACACAAGTTGCGAATGAAAACAAATCTATTGCTTTTTATGAGATAGCTAAAATTAAAATGCATAGTGATTTTAAAGATTCTTTAAAATTTATACAAAAAGCCTTAGGATTGAAAAAAAATTTTCCACCATATATTAAATTATATTTAGAAATATTATTATTAAATCAAAACTTTTCTCAAATAAAAAAAATAATAAAAAAATTTTGGATTGATAAGCCAAGTTCTTCATTAAGAAATGTAATAACCGAGGTTTTAAAAAATAATAATTTAAATGATATAGATTTTATTAAATCATTAGTTGATAAAAATATTAACAATGAAGAGTCAAAAAAACTTTTAATAGATTTTGCTATATATTTAAATCATTGGCAGTTAGCGAGAAATAATATCAAAGGATTAATTGGAACAAATCCAACTAGAGAAATTTGTATATTTATGGCAGATATAGAAATGGGTGAATTCAACGATAAACAAAAAAGTGAAGCATGGAAATTAAGAGGACAAAATGCGGAATTAGAAAATTATTGGATATGTAAAATAACCAATATATCTCAAAAAAATTGGACAACTATGTCAGAATCAGGTTATTTTAATTCTCTTGAATGGAGACGACCAAAAATGATAAATCAAGAATTATATACAAAATGAAAGAATTATCTTGTTTCATAGGCTATGATTCAAAAGAAGATATAGCATATAGAGTTTGTAAGCACTCTTTAAAAAAACGATCTTCTATAAAAGCAAATATTTATTCTTTAAAACTTGACGAGCTAATAGCAAAAAAATTATATTTTAGATCTGTTGACCCACTTGCATCAACTCAGTTTACTTATTCAAGGTTTTTGGTACCTACTTTAATGAGTTTTAAAGGTTGGGCTCTTTTTTGTGATTGTGATTTTATTTTTTTAACAGATATTGCAAATTTGCTAAAAAATATAGATTCTTCAAAAGCTGTTTATTGTGTCCAACATGATTATACTCCAAAAGAGAAGCATAAAATGGATGGTCAAAAACAAACTATTTATCCAAGAAAAAATTGGTCTAGTTTTATTTTGTTTAATTGCTCACATCCTAGTAATCAAATACTTACAGCAAATTTGGTTAATAATGAGACAGGAGCATTTTTGCATCAATTCAAGTGGCTAAAAGATGAAGAAATAGGCTCCTTAGATGAAAGATGGAACTGGTTAGAAGGATGGACCTCAAATCATAATTCAGGCAAACCTTTTGCTGTTCATTATACTAGAGGTGGACCATGGTTCTCTGAATGGGAGGATGTAGAATTTGCAAAAGAATGGATTACTGAAAGAGACGAATATCTATCAAAGAAATTTTACTCAATTTAAAACAAAATTACTAACAAATTTTTTGTTATTTAGCATTTTTTTATTTATCATCATTACATTATTGTACCATGGAGTTTTATAATCAGGATAATTCCAGTAATGATAAGATGCATGATTAATAGGCTTAACTAATAAAGTTTTTACTCCCAAGGCGCCCGCTAAATGGGCTGTACTGTTACTAACTGTTATAAATATATCTAGTTTAGATAATAAATTTGCTACACCTACTAGATTATTGAATAAGTCTAAATTTTTTAGAGTGATTATTTTATGAGAACTTATTTTGATAAATTTATTAAGTTCATCATGAATGTTACCATACTGAAGATTAAAAAATAGACAATTTTTTTCTAAATTAAATAAATTTTTAAAATCTTCTAAAGTTAAAGATTTTTCTTTTGCATATCTATTTTTAAAACTTTTCCATGATATTCCAACTTTAAGTTTTGTATTAACTTTTAGTATTTTATCTAACTCTATATCTTTGTAATTATCAATGTTTTTAAGATAGGCATTAGTAGGGAAAGAACTAGATTTGTTTCTAACAAATTTGCCTAAACTACCAGCATAAATTGTATTATCATATTTTTTTAGCTTATCAGTATTTGTTGAAACACTTCCTAATTTTATTAATCTATTTTTAAATTTTTTGTTAAAAGAATGTTTAAAAAGAGGTAATAATCTTTCATCGCATTCAATTGTTAAATTTTTACATTTTTCCAACATATCTAAATACATAGATCCGTATAAAATTTCATCCCCAACACCCTGTTCTCTAATTACAAGTATATGTGAATTCCAATCAAGTTTATTTTTTAATAATAATTTTTTTTCAATAAGTGAAAAAGAATGATTTATAGAAGAAAAATCTGATAGCCCAAGTCTACCATCAAAATATTTCCATGCATTTTCAAAATCATGTTTTCTAAGTAAGATTAGAGACAGTGTTTTTTTGAAATCATTATTTGTTTTATCTTTTAATAATGCTTTGCGGACATATTTCTCAGCCGTTTCTATTTCATCTAAGTTAAAATAAGCTTTACCTAAATTATTTAAAATAATGTTATTTTTTGAATTTATTGAGTATGCTTTTTTATAGTATTTAATAGCTTTATTGTATTCTCCTTCTTCTAAATAAAAACCAGCAATATTATTTAATGTTTGATATGTATTTGAATTTAATTCTAAAGCTTGTAAGAAGTATTTCTTTGCTAATTTTGACTCTCTGATTTCATGATTTAATCTGCCAAGCGAATTTAAAACAACAATATCATCTTTATTTATCTTTAATGCTTTTAAAAATAAAATATTAGCTTCATTAAAATTTTTTGATACAAAACAACATAAACCCCATATATTTAATGCCTGGATATTTTTATTATTTATTTTTAGTATTGATTTACATTCGATAATTGACTCATTAATTTTATTTAATTTGTATAATACAAAGGCTTTGTCAACTTTTTGTAATTCTAGTGATGGGTTTTCTTTTAATATGCTAACTATAAGTTTATATGCTTTTTCAAAATCTTCTTCTTTTAAAAATATATTATAAAGATTTATTTTTGCTTTAGAATATGAGTGATTGTTAACTAAATATTCATAATTCTGTTTAGCCTCAATAACTAAACCTAGTTCATTTTGCATTAAAGCTATATTATATCGTAATTGTTTATTTTCTTTATTTTTTAAAAATATTTTTTTAAATTTTTTATAAGCATTAATTTTATTACCTGAAGAATATTCTTTTAAAATTTCATTTAACTTGTTGGCTATATTCATATAATTTTATCAATTAACATGTCTAGTTGATTTATAGTTTTTTTAATAGATCCTTGAACTTTTAAAACTCTTACATTGTTGTACCAAGGAGTAAAACCATCATTATAATCCCAATAGTAATACGTAGATGTTTTTTTAGGACAAATTACTATTGTAGGTATACCAAGTGCTGCAGCTAAATGAGCAGTTGAATTACTAACGGTCACAAATAAATCTAGATTTTTAAGAATACTAATTACAGATTCAAAGTCATTAAATAAATCGACATTTTCAAAATTATATATCTCAAATCCATTTTGTTTAAAGTTCACTATCTCATCTAAAACATTACCATATTGTAAATTAATAAAAGCTCTATTTTGTCTAAATAATGGAGTAAAATCTTCAATTTTTAAAGATTTTAGTCTTCCGTATATATTGACAACACTTTTCCAAGATAGACCAATTTTTTTATTTTGGTTAAACCTATCTAAAATTTTTTTAAATTTATTATCATTGACTTTATCAGAAAGAAGATATGAATTTTTGTTAAAGCTATTTTCATTTGGTCTGAAATATTTAGTGAGTGATCCAGCATAAAAAATTTTATTAAAATCCTCTATTTTTTTTAAAGATGATGAAAAATGCCCAGAAGGAAAAAAAATTCCCTTCCCAAAAGATCTCTCATATATTTTTATAAGTCTTATATCTGTTTCTATTGAAATATTTTTATAATTATTAAGCAAATCATTGTACATTGAGCTAAATAATATTTCATCTCCAACGCCCTGTTCTCTTACTATTAGTATTTTATCATTACTTGTAATTTTAGATTTGATAGAAATTTTATGCTTTATATTTTCATGAAAAATATTCGCCTTTTTTACTTTCTTTGTTTCTAACCTTGATTCAAATAATTTCCAGGCTTCAGAAAATTTTTTTTTGTACAATAGTAAATATGAATAAGATAAATCTAAATCATAATTTTCAGGTGATAATTTTTTTGCTTTGTAATAATATATAGTCGCTTGTTCTAAGTTTTTTAATCTGCAATAAGATATTGCTATGTTTGGAAGTATTAATTTGTTTAAAGGATTTATCTCTAATGCTTTCTTATAAAAATTAATTGCAATCTTATATTTGTCTTTTAGAGAGAGAACATTTCCAATGTTAATTATTGGAAGCTCTGATTTAGGATTTATTCTGTGTGCTTTTTTAAAATTAATAAATGCATTCTCTAAATCTTCGTTATCAAAATAGCATTTACCTAAGTTATTGTAACTATCAAAATAATTCTTATTTATTAATATGGCTTTTTTAAAAGTATTAAGAGCAATTTTATTTTTATCAGTTGCAACACATATTAATCCCAAAAGATTTATGCCAAAAACCTCATTATCTTTGATTTTAATAGCTTTATTTATAAGTTTATCTGCATTTGAATAATCCTTTTTTAAATAAAAAATATAAGCCTTATCTCTTAGAGCTTGATAGTGTTTTGGATTTTGGTTTAATAATTTATTAATAATTATTATTGATTCATCAAATTTGTTAATTTTTAATAAGTTAACATAGAGATTTTGTAATGATTCTTCATGATTGGGTTTAATTTTTAAAATTTTTTCAAAACATTTTATTGATTTTTCTAATTGATTAAGTTTTGAAACCATAACTCCGTATGCAAAAAGTAATTCTGTGTTAGTGTTATCAAAATTTAACAGTGATTCAATTTCTGCAATAGCTTCAAGCTGATTACCTTCATTGAATTTTTTTAATATTAAATTAATTTTATTATTCATTTCATTCATAAAAAAACCCAGTCTATTAAAGACTGGGTAATAATAAAAACAAATTATTAATTTTAAAGAAAATTATCTTCTCTGACCAAATAATCTAAGCAACATAATAAATAAGTTAATAAAGTCGAGGTATAATGTTAATGCCCCCATTATTGCCTTTTTACCACTTAGAGTTTCTGAATCAGCTGCGTAATACATATTTTTTATTTTTTGCGTATCATAAGCTGTGAGCCCAACAAAAATTATTACTCCTATAATTGATATCGCAAAATACATAGCAGGGCTTTGCATGAAAATATTAACTATACTTGCTATAATTATACCAAACAGTCCCATGATTAAAAAACCACCCATTGCAGTTAAATCTCTTTTGGTTGTATAACCATATAAACTCATAGCTCCAAAAGTAGCAGAACAAATAAAAAAAACTCTTGTAATTGACGCACCAGTATAAACTATAAAGATTGAGGCTAACGATAAGCCCATTAAAGTAGCAAAAATCCAAAAAGTTATTTGTGCTGCAGAGAGACTCATTTTATTTATGCGAAAACTTAAATAAAAAACCATTCCCAGTGGCGCTAGCATTACTATCCATTGCAAGGGTGAATTAAATAACATATTACCAATTGCAGTGATTCCAATTATTTGACCAAGTTCATTTGTAACAATTGAAGCTTTGCCAAACATATAAGCAACAAGACCCGTTATAAGCAAACCCAAAGTCATATAATTATAGACTTTAAGCATATAAGCTCTTAAGCCTTGATCAATGGCTGTCTGATCTGCTGTTTTTGTAAAAGATCTTTGATTAAAGTCTAAAGCCATAAATTCTCCTTTTATTTAAATCTAATATCGCTATAAATTATACAAATTCAAGGCATTTCGATTAAATATTTATGAAGTATAGAAAATTAGGCACCTCCGACATTGATGTAAGCGTTATTTGTTTAGGAACTATGACCTGGGGAGAGCAAAATTCTCAGGATGATGCATTCAGTCAAATGAACTATGCAATTGAAAGGGGGGTAAATTTTTTCGATACAGCTGAAATATATTCAATTATGCCAAGAAAAGAAACATATGGCAGAACTGAAGAAATTATTGGAAACTGGTTTAAAGAGAAAAAAAATAGAAACAATATTATACTTGCTTCAAAGATTGCATCAAAGTCTGATGGCCTTGAATGGATTAGAGGAGGTTCAGCTAAATTAGGGTTTGATAAAAAAAATATCAATGAAGCAATTAATGCAAGTTTGAAAAGATTAAAAACTGACTACATAGATTTATATCAACTTCATTGGCCTGAGAGAAAAGTACCTCTTTTTGGTAAATTAGATTTTGAGTTTGATGCTAGTGACATTGATTGGACTCCCATTGAAGAGACTTTAAATAATTTAAATGATTTGGTTAAAGCAGGTAAAATTCGGTATGTTGGTATTTCTAATGAAACTCCTTGGGGAACAATGAAATTTTTAGAGATAGCAAAAGAAAAAAAATTACCAAGAATGATGTCTATTCAAAATGTTTATAGTTTGGTGAATCGGGTTTTTGATATTGCTAATTCTGAAGTTGCAATTCGCGAAAAATGTGGACTCTTAGCATATTCACCCCTTGCTGGCGGAAGACTAAGTGGGAAATATATTGAGAATATAAATCCACATAATGCAAGATATACTTTATGGCCCAAAAGGTTTTCAAGACATCATACTGTAAGAGGAGAAAGAGCTATTGAAAAATATGTTAAATTATCAAAAAAATATAATATTGCACCTTCAACATTTGCTAATGCTTTTGTTAATGACAGACCATTTGTTACAAGTAATATTATTGGAGCTACTTCAATTAAACAGCTTAAAGAAAACATTGATAGTATAGATATAAAATTATCTAAAGAAATTTTAGAAGAAATAGAGAATATTCATCTATCAGATCCTAACCCATGTGTTTAAAAAAATTAACTTTCCCTCAAGTGATTGAATGACTCTTCATGTTTAATTGAATTATCAATTGATTCAAAATTTTCTTTGAAACCTTCTAACATTAAATAATATTTACATAATCTCCAAATTTTGTTTACGTTTTTATTTTGTTTAATATCATTAGATATTTTTTTTATATCCCATAGATGGTTTTCTCTAAAATTTTTTTCTGAAACAATCAATTTTACAAAATCTAAATATTTTGAAGAATTAAAATCAAACTTGTGTTGTGTAAGTCCTTGTTTATAGTTTTGGCTCAATATTGATTGAGGAAGATATTTTGCAAATGAATCTCGCAATATAGATTTTGATTTTGAGTTTTTAATTTTATGTTCCGTATTTAAGGCCAATCCAAATAATCTAACACTTGGATCCAAAAAAGGCATTCTAACTTCAATTGAATTTGTCATTGAAGCTCTATCCCATTTATTAAGAAAAAATTGAAACCACCCACAATAAGAAATTAAATAAGTAAATTTTAAAGAATAACTATAATCATCCAAATTTTCTATATCTTCATTAATGATTTGATAAGAAATATCATATTCTTTGTGATCTATATATTCATTAAAATAATTTGTTGTATTGGGTGTTGCTTTGAAACTAATTTCATTTGAAATATTGTCATTTAAACCAAATAATTTTTTAAACTTCATTTTTGCATTATCGTTACCAAAAGCTATAATCGCATTATAGTTATTAATTAGATTATTATAAATATCTACTGATAGTTCGGGCATAAAATGAGGGTATCCTAAGAATTCATCAGAGCCGTGACCATCTATACTAATTTTAAGACCTCTTTCTTTTTGTGCTCGATATAAGTTATACTGCATAAAAAATTCTTCAGCTGTCTCTAATTTTGAAATTATTTTTTTTGTATCTTCTATGCTTTCTTCTTTATCGTTAATTACTAAGCTTTTTCTTTTATAAATTTGTGAAAGTTGCAACGCTTCTTTTTTTGACTTCATATCTTTATAATCTATTATTATGGGACTTAAATTTAATTTAGTCTGATCAGTTTCATTGTTTGAATCTAAAACATTTAATAAACAAAAGATTGCAGATGAATCTAAACCCCCACTCAAAGAAGTTCCTACAGCAACATCACTTCTCAACCTTAATTTTGTAGATTGATATAAAAGATCAAAATAATTTTCTGAATTTTCTTTATAACTTGGACTGATTTTTGGTAATTTTGAAAGAGGAAAATCCCATCTTATTAAGTGTTTTTTATTAGTTTTTAAATCTATTTTAATTAACCTGCCCTGCGTTAATTGTGATACATTTTCAAATATAGTATTAGAGCTATAAAATAAAGATTCTGATGCTATGCCTAGATTAGCAGAATTAAAATTCAGTGATTTCTTTAAACAAAAAAATGGCTTTATTTCAGAACTAAATGAAAAAAATTCTTCATTCTCAAAAATATAACATGGTTTATAGCCAATGCCATCACGGGATATGATCAAATTATTTTCTTTTTTATCAAGAATAGCCAGTGCCCACTCTCCGTTAAATTTTTCAAAACATTTTTCCCCCCATTCAGCATATGCATTTAAAACAACCTCAGTATCTGTGCTTGAATAAAATTTATAATTTTTGCTTAGTAGCTCTTCTTTTATTTCTAAATAATTGTAAACCTCACCATTATAAATTATCCAATATCGACCGTCATTTGACATAGGCTGGGAGCCTTTTTCTGATAAATCCAAGATAGATAAACGTGTATGACCTAATAGTAGATTATTATGTTGCATACTACCAGATTGATCAGGCCCACGATGCTGCAACATTTTATTCATAGTGTAGATTTTTTCAAATTCTACATTATTTTTTTTAAATAAAATTCCATTAATACCGCACATAATTATAATCTAATATTTTTTAACATATTATTTAGATCTTTAATATATGCTCTGTTCCAAGTGTTTATATTTATTAATGAAAAATATATTTGGTAAATAAACTCATAAGAGAAATACTCATTTTTTTCAATTTTATTTATGTCACTATATTGGTCAAGAAATCTATCATTAAAATATTTATTATCCATCCATTTTAAATATGCAATTTCCATCTCAGCATGACCATATAAGGATCCAGGGTCTATAAAGCTAACTACTTTTTGATTTTTATATAAAATATTGCCTGGCCAAATATCACCATGCAGTAATTTAGAAGGAGGATTTTTGGGTAAAAAGTTATGAATTTGTTTTATAACTTTCTCAATGCCGATATTTATATTGCGTGGCATTGGATTTTTTTTATTAATTTGTTCAAAAGTAATTATGAATCTTTGATTAATAAAAAAATCAATCCAGTTTGTATTAAATGTATTTATTTGTTTACTGCTCCCAATATTAGTTACAAAATCAAAACCATATTTATCGGCAGTAAAAGAGTGTATTTTTATTAATTTTTCAATAAAATCTTGTTGAACGACTTTTGATCTAATGCCGTCATTATCAATATATTCCAATAGTAAATATTCATTAGAGTAATTAAATACATTTGGAAAAAAATTAATATTCTTATTTTTAAAATAGATTAGATTTTTCTTTTCAGCTTCAATAGGTTTATGTAACATTGGCTTCGTAAAAAATTTGAGAATATAATTATTATTATTAGTTTTAATTTTTAATATTTTTCTATTTCTAGTTTTGCCTAAAACATTAATATTTATTAATTTTTCATCTTTAATTAATTTATTAATTAATTTAATTAATTTGTAATTCATGATTTATTAATTTAATTCTGTAAATATAGAACCAATTATATTACCTGCATGGTTTCTTATTTTAGCAATTTGTTTTCTTTTTAAGGCTTGAACTCTTTCACTAGGTAATATTTTTAATTTATCCAAAACTGCAATCAAGGAAGAAGGTAATGCTCGCTGATTTCCATCTTTTACCTTTAGAACACCCACAATATTATTTTTTAAGTGCACAAAAAGAAATATTCCTTCAGCCCCACCTTTGCAAAAAATTTTTTTATTAGAAATAGATATCAAATCAGAATCTAAATTATTAGTACCTCCAATATATTTAGGATTATTTAGAATTGCTGACATTAAATTTATTATTATATCGGAATAACTAAATTTATTTTTTATACTTTTGTTTAAGTTTATAAGTGCTCTTGCCACATCTTTAATTTTAAGTCCATATTGTGGAGCGCTACAACCATCTAAAGAAAAATTATTTTTTTTAATTTTACTTTCAGAGAAAATTTCAAGCTTGCGTCTTATATCCTTTTGTACTGGATGAGTAAAATCTAAATAAGATTTAATGTCTAATTTATTCATTATAGTTGCTGAAAGCATCCCTAGATGCTTCCCTGAACAATTGTTGTGTAGCTGATTTGGCTTAGAGCCTGAAAGTAATAATTTATTTGATGATGCAAGATTTATAGGATTATGAATTCCGCATTTTAAAGATTGTAAAGGTATCTTTAATTTTTTAAACCAATTAGATAATTCTATTAAGTGGAATTCTTCACCAATATGTGAAGAGCATGATAATGCAATTTGTTTTTTATTTAAACTATATTTCTTTATAGCACCTGAACTTGCAAAAGGAATTGCTTGAAAGATTTTAATTGCTGATCTTGGAAAAATAACATCTTCATCATTATTAGTCGAATAAATTGTTTTTCCTGAATAATTTACAATTAAACATTTTATTGAATGAGTACTTTCAATATTATTATTACGCGTAAGATAGGTTGTAATATCAGACATAATTATTATTAATTTTTATTGCCATATTTTTATACTTAAAAAAAACTCATACAAATGTTATAATAAATTAGAACATCAAAAAATGAAAAATATACATCGCATAATTGCTTTAATTTTACTAATTATCCCAATTTCAGCCCATTCACTTGAAAAGGGCAAGTGGACTTTTGTTAAAGATGATGATTGGTGCTATATAGGAAGCCTGCCTTTAAAAACAGATTTGCCAGAAAATAAAAAAAGAGGAGATAATTATATAATTGTTTACAAATTAATCGGTAATGATGAGAATATAATTCAAGTAGAAGCGGGATATAATTATAATCTTGAATCAGATATTGTAGTTAAGATTGATAAAGGTGAATATAACTTTTATTCAACAGAAGATTCCCCAGATACAGCTTGGACTGACGATGATAAGAAAGTTATTTATGCTATGAAAAAAGGGTTAGATCTTATTTTAACTGGAAAGTCGAGCAGAGGAACATTAACAAATGATACTTATACATTAAAAGGTTTTACCTCAGCAATTAATCAACTGAATAAAGACTGTTAATTATGCCAAAAAAAATTGTATTAGCATATTCTGGAGGCTTAGACACTAGTGTAATTCTCAAATGGTTGCAAACAAATTATCAATGTCCAGTAGTGACTTTTACAGCCGATCTTGGAGAAATTGAAGAGCTAGATTTGATTCAAGATAAAGCCAAGGCACTTGGAGTAAATGAAATTTTTATAGAAGATTTAAAAGAAGATTTTGTTCGCAATTATGTTTTTCCAATGTTCCGAGCAAATACTTTATACGAAGGCTCATACTTTCTTGGCACAGCAATAGCGAGACCATTAATAGCTAAAAGACAAATTGAAATCGCAGAAGAAGTCGGAGCAGATGCAGTTGCTCATGGTGCAACAGGCAAAGGGAATGATCAAGTAAGATTTGAATTAGGTTACTATGCAATTAATTCTAAAATAAAAATAATTTCACCATGGAGAGAGTGGACATTAAAATCTCGCTCAGACTTAATTAATTTTGCAGAAAAAAACCAGATACAAGTTCCGAAAGATAAAAAGGGAGAAGCGCCATTTAGCACTGATGCTAACTTACTTCACACATCCTCAGAAGGAAAAATATTAGAAGATCCTTGGATAGAAGCACCTGAATACATTTTTTCAAGAACAAAATCTTTAGAAAATGCACAATCAGAACCTGATGAACTTACAATTTCTTTTAAAAATGGAGATCCTATTGCAATTAATGAAAACAAACTTAAGCCAGATCAATTGCTATTAAAATTAAATAATCTTGGATTTAATCATGGAATTGGAAGAGAAGACATTGTGGAAAACCGCTTTGTTGGAATGAAATCAAGAGGCGTATATGAAACTCCAGGCGGAACAATACTTTTAAAAGCTCGTCGAGCTATAGAAAGCATCACTTTAGATCGAGGAGAAGCTCATTTAAAAGATGAGATTATGCCAAAATATGCCGAAACAATTTATAATGGTTTATGGTTTTCGTCTGAAAGAATAGCAATGCAAAAACTTATTGACTCAACTCAAGAAAATGTAACCGGCGATGTCAAATTAAAAGTTTATAAAGGGAATGTTATAATATTAGGTAGAAGATCTCCTTTTAGTAAATATGATCTTTCTTTAGTTTCATTTGATGAAATAGGAGATTATAATCAAAAAGATGCAGAAGGGTTTATTAAGATAAATGCTTTAAGACTTAAAAAAAATTTTAAGAAATAATTAAAAATTATTTTTTAAAAATTATTATGAAAGATAAAAACTTTAATCATGTGCTTTGGGTTTTTAGTCACCCTACACCAAATAGAATACCAAGTTATGTAGTTGGAGGTATTATGCCTGCAGATATTTTAGGGATAAAAAAATGTATTTTTTTAAATTATCATGACGTAAAAAAAACTATAGAAAAATTTTCTCCTAAAATAATTATAGTATCGAAAGTATTTCATTCACATGTTTTAAATTTATTAAAATATGCCAAAGAAAAAAAAATTAAAATAATATCAATATTTGATGATTGGAATTTTGATTCAAATAGCAAAACAGATAATACTACAATTAATATGCCAATAGCTAAGTTTTCAGATGAAATAGTAGTTAAAACTGATACTGCGGCATTAGTTTTAAAAAAAAATATTAATAGAATAGCAAAAGTTGTTCCTGATATGCTACGATTTAGAAAAGAAAAAATATGTAAAAAAATCTGTTATCCATTTAATGCAGTTTGGTTTGGAATGAATTCAAATCATGATACACTAATAAATGAACTTCCTAAAATTGATGAAACTGGTTTAAAAATTAATCTAAAAATTATAACTAATTTTATTACTGAATTAAAAACTTATGTTGATGCCCAAAAAATAAAAAATATTAATATCGAATATATCCTATGGGATTTAGATTATAATAATAAGATAATTAATTCAGACATAGTGATAATTCCATATAGCGAGGACAAGGAAAGACTAGTAAAATCTTCAAATAGAATAATCGATTCTATTAATCTTGGCAGGTTTGTTATTTTAAGCAAAGTAAAGCAGTTTAGTGAATTTAAAGATATTACTTATTTTGGAGAAATTAAAGATGGTTTTCATTGGCTAAAAAATAATAGTGATTTAGCAATTTCAAAAATAACTGAAGGTCAAAGATATGTTGACCAATTTTATTCACCTAAAGTTATAACAAAAAAATGGGAAGAAATAATATTACATCTTATTTAAATTTTAAGATAAATTAGAATTTTTGAATGCAATAGTTGTATTTCTTAATAAACAAGCAATTGTCATTGGTCCAACTCCGCCAGGAACTGGAGTAATCGCATAAGCATACTTCTCCGCTTCAGAATATTTTACATCTCCAACTAACTTAGTTTTTATTTCTCCGTCTTTATTAATGTCAATTCTATTAATACCAACATCTATAACAATTGCTCCCTTTTTTATCCAATCCCCCTTTACCATTTCTGGTCTACCTACTGCCGCTACTAGTATATCAGCATTTTTACATACGTTTGGTAAATCATTAGTTTTTGAATGAGCTATAGTAACGGTACAAGATTCTTTTAACAAAAGTTGTGCCATAGGTTTGCCAACGATATTTGAACGCCCTATAACAACAGCATTTTTACCAGATAGCTCAATTCCCAATTCTTTAAGCATAAGTAAGCATCCATAAGGAGTGCAAGGAATAAGCAAGTTTTCATCATTATGGCTTGCTATTGATAGTTTACCAACATTTAATGGATGAAAACCATCAGCATCTTTTGATGGATCAATTGAATCCAATACAATTTGCTCGTTTATGTGTTTTGGTAATGGTAATTGAACAAGTATTCCATTTACATTTATTTGGTTATTAAGTTTTTCAATTAGTTTAAGCAAATCATCTTGGTTTATATTTTCCTCTAAATGGTGATCAAAAACTTTTATTCCTACCTCATTAGCACTTTTAGTTTTTGCCTTAACATAAACACTACTGGCCGCAACATTTCCAACTTGAACTACCGCCAATCCTGGAACAGAATTGTATATATTTTTAAGTTCAATGATTTCATTTTTAATTTTGTCACGAAGATTTTGTGCAATTTCCTTTCCGTTAATAATGCTTGTCATTAATACCTCGGCCAATACTCAATTAATAAACTTTTTAAAAACCATAACAACAAGTAAACAATTACAGGAGAAATATCAATTGAACCCAAGCTTGGCAAATACTGTCTTATGAATCGCAAACTAGGCTCACATAAACGATATAGTGCTGTCATTACACTATAGACAAAACGATTGGAGGTATTGACAATATTAAAACTAATCAACCATGTTGCAATAATGTAAATTATTAATACAAATTGATAAAGATTTATTATCTGAATGATAAGGCCAAGAAGAGAATTCATAATTAAAGATATTTCTTTATATTATCATCTATGTTTGAAAACATAAATTAAATTATTTTTTTAAAATCTATAAGGATTTAGTGCGTCAATATTAATATTTGTATTTTTCTTGTCAATTAATGAACGTATTACTTTTCCTGTAACTGCACCCAAAGACAAACCTAGATGCTGATGGCCAAAAGCATAATAAACATTATTACATTTTCGTGACTTGCCTATTACTGGTAATGAATCAGGCAGAGTGGGTCTAAATCCCATCCATTGACTTTTGACTTTTCCTAATTGTGGCAAAATAGATCTTGCAGTTTTTTCAATCATAGATAGCATATCATTATTCATGGGTTTTTTTAATCCTGCAATTTCAACGGTTCCCGCAGCCCTTATACCGCCTTCCATTGGCGTCATATAAAAACCTGTTTTAGCCCATCCTATTGGATGAGTCAGAAGATTATTTCTATCTTCAAATTCTATGTGATATCCTCGCTCAGTATCAAGAGGAAAATTATCACCAATTGTACGAGCTAACATGTTAGACCACACTCCTGCGGCAATTACTATTTTATCGAACTCTTTTTCTTTTGCTTCATATTGAAGAAAAAGAGAATTATCTTTATTTACAATAGATTTAATTTTTGATTTAACAAAACAACCTCCGTTTTTTATAAAATTATCAAATATTTTTTTTGTTATTAATAAAGGAGATTTTGTAAATCTCTCCCCCTTAAGAATTATTCCATTGTAATATATAGATTCGAGATGTGGTTCTATTTTTGTAATGTCTTCCTTGCTGATTATATTAAAATGAACATTATTTTTTTTTCTTAAATTAAGAGCATATTGATTTTTTTTAAACAATTCCTTTGATTCATAAAGCAAAATTGGTTCTTTATTGACTATGTTATTTGATACATCCACTTCACCAAATATTTCTTCATAAGCAAGTTCTGCATGCGATGAAAATGAACTTAGAGATTTTGCTATATGCTCAACCCTAGCTGAAGTACAGTTTCTTAAAAATCTAATTGTCCATGGTAGGTGTTTCGCAACATAAAACCAGTCAATTACCAAAGGACTATTCTTGTTAAGTAACATACTTGGTAAATTTTTCCATAAATGAGGAGAGTTAGCAGTAATACATTCATGAGCTGCAAATAGACCTGCATTTCCGAAAGATGTTTGGGTTCCAGGATCACTTTGATCATACACAGTTACATGATGGCCGCCTTTTTTTAAAAAATGAGCAATGCAGATGCCAATTATGCCTGCACCGATAATTGCTACTTTACTCATTGTTTGGATATTATTGTATAAACTTAGTTAAATAAATAATAATTTAAAGTAGTTAGATCTGTTTAGTTTAAGTAAAAAAAAGAAGCGGCATGAGCCGCTTCTTGTATCATTAATTCTTTAAAAATATTACATTGACATATCACGGCCAAACCATTTTTTTGTGATTTCCGCGGTAGTGCCATCTGCTGCCATTTCAGCGATTACTTTATTCCACATATCAAGTATGTCAGTGTCTTCTTTTCTAATTGCTCCGCCAACTCCATCTCCCCAAGGGCCGCCTGAGAAAGTTGGTCCTGAAAATGCCGCAACAGATCCTTGATCAGTTTCCATAAAATCAATTGCTGAAGCCACATCTGATAAAATTGCATCACATCGACCTGCTATTAAATCTAAATTGTGATCATCAACAGTTTGATAAAGTTTTACTACAGAACTACCTGACAGATATTGAGAAGCAAAATTTGCATGAGTTGTAGAAGATTGAACGCAAATAGTTTTGCCTTCAAATGCTGCAATCAACTGGCCTACAGCTGCTAGTTCTTTTCCTCCAGCATTATTCATGTTAACTTTTGTTACTCCTGCAATTGCCATATCTGCGAGAGCACTATCTTTTAAAGTCCAAAATCTTGCTCCATCGTTCATATAACCGGTAGTAAAGTTTACTTTTTGTTTTCTTTCTTCAGTAATTGACATACCAGCTATGATAATGTCGTATTTTCCTTGAAGAAGAGCAGGAATGATACCATCCCAATCTTGAGTTACCCATTCACAATCAACACCCATTCTAGCACAAGCTTCATTTCCGAAATCAATTTCAGCACCCTCAAGCTCACCTGCTGAGTTTAAGTTGTTCCAAGGTGGGTAAGCACCTTCAGTTCCAATTCTAATTGATTTAGCATTACTAATTGTTGCTAAACTAATTAAACCTAGAGACAATAAGATAAGTAAAAATTTTTTCACATTTCCTCCTTATTGATTAAATAATTAAATAATCATTATCGAATAATTTATAATAAGTTAATATATTCTAATTAGAAAAAAAGAAATCAAATACTAGCCTTTAACTATTTTTTTTTAAGCGAATAATAAAGAAAATGAAAAAAACCAAAAATAAAACAAAGGGAAATAGCCATAATACTAGATTTTTTGTATCAAATTTTGGTTTAAACAAAATGTACTCCCCATATCTCTCTACAAGGAAAGATTTTATTTCATCTTCACCTTTTCCTTCTTCAAACATTTTTTTTACAAGACTGGTGATATCTTTTGCAAATTCCGATTCTGACTCATAAACACTTTGATTTTGACAAGTCATACACCTCAATTGAAGTGTTAATTTTTTTACTTCTTCATCTAAAGCAATTTTAGAAAAAACTATTTGTGGCAAGTTTAAAGAAACTAATAATATAATATAAAAAAAAATTTTATAATAATGGATTGATCTGCTCATATATAATTTGTTCTGTAATTGGGCCAATATGTTTAAAAATAATTTCCCCTTTATTATTTATAAGAAAAGTTTCTGGCAATCCAAAAACACCGAAATCTAACCCAATTTTTCCATTTGCATCGATGCCAACAAAAGAATATGGATTTCCTTCATTTATAAGATAATCTTTAGCATCTATTTCATTATCTTTATAATTAATACCTAAAATAAACAAATCAGGATTATCTTCTTTTATTTTAAAAAAAAGATGATGTTCTACTTTGCACGGCGCACACCAAGAGGCAAAAAAATTTATTAATGTATATTTATTTTTTAAATCAGAATTCTTAATAGTTTTGTTTTCATCATATAAATTGTAAATATTAAATGAGGGAATGTTTTTGTTTATTAGTGAGCTTGGGGGTTTTTGAGGATTTCTTTCAGACAGAATATATATTAATACAAAACTACAAATTGTAATTAAAGCTATTAAAGGAGTAATCATTATGATTTTTTTCATTTTTTTATTACTCCAATTATTCCTGCAAAAATCATAATAACTATTCCAATCCAAATAAAGCTTACAAGAGGATTTATATAAATTTTTAAAAACCATTTATTATCTTCTTGATTGCCCAACACTATATATATATCCTTTAGCCAATCATGA
This sequence comes from Alphaproteobacteria bacterium MarineAlpha5_Bin5, assembly GCA_002938205.1. Lineage (GTDB taxonomy): Bacteria > Pseudomonadota > Alphaproteobacteria > HIMB59 > CACPNW01. The sequence goes on along the minus strand of PTKZ01000006.1, from coordinate 38,413 downwards.
TATATTCCAGCTTCTGTTGTTATTGTTTTTGAAACAAAGTAATAGTTTTTACCAGCCTGAATATTTGCTGTTTTTTTATTATTTTTTTTTATTAAAAATAAAGCACGTAAAGATTGGAAATTTGATTCATTTGTAATTTTAATTTCTTCAAATTTAATTATTGTATTATCAATCAGTTTCATTTCTTCACCCTCTTCGATAAAAAAATTGTTTTCTATTTTAAAAATACTTGAGAAAGTTATTCCTAAAATTAAAATACCAACTCCAATATGAGCGATAAAGGCATTGATATTTTTTAAATATTTAAAACTTAGAACCAATTTATGTGAAGTAATTATTGCGATAATTGATGCCACAATAATCCAAGTGCCTAGAAGAATTCCCAGGAAGCCCCAAGTATTAAAATTAGTAAAATATGATTGTGCTAGAATTATAATACTTAATAATAAAAACGAGAAAACATACAATTTTGTTTTTTTAATTTTGTTTGATTGCCAAGATAAAATTGGCGCAATACTCATCAATAAAAAACCAGGTAGCAAAATAGGTATTACAGTTGAGTTAAAATAAGGACCACCAACTGAAATTCTTTTATTTGTTAGAATTTCTATAAAAATAGGATAAATAGTTCCTAGAAGAATTGTTATTGTTGCAATCATCATTAGAACATTGTTTATAATTAAAGCTGAAGTCTTGTTTATAAACATAAGATCCAAAGGCCTTTCATTTTCTGGTGCGCGAATTAGAAAAACTAAAAAACCAAATCCAGTTATTAGAAAGAAAATAAGTAATATAAATAAACCTCTTGAAGCATCAGTGGCAAAAGAATGTACACTTGTTAGTATACCAGAGCGAACTAAAAAAGTTCCAAAAATACTTAATGAAAAACATAGAATAGATAAAAAAATAATCCATTTTTTTAATATTCTCTCTCCACGAGCCATGAATAAAGAATGAACTAATGCTAAACCTGCAATCCAAGGCATTAATGATATATTTTCTACTGGATCCCAAAACCACCAGCCTCCCCAACCTAACTCATAATAAGCCCAGTATGAACCAAGAGCTATTCCGCTAGTTAGGAAAGTCCAACTAATTAAAGACCATTTTTTTATGATTGGCACCCAATGATTATTTGTATTTTTTTTTAAGAGTACTGCTATTGCAAAACTAAAAACCAAGGAGTATCCAACGTAACCAAAGTAAAGTAGAGGAGGATGAATCGCAAGTGCAGGGTCTTGAAGAATCGGATTTAAACCCAGCCCTTGATTCACATTAATAGAATTAATTAAGAAAGGATTTGAAGTTAAGATAACAAAAATAGAGAAAAAAATATACAAAGTATGTTGAATAGCTAAAGTAAGTCTTTTAAAATTTTCTTCCACATTTAATTGGAATGAAAAAAAGAAACCATATAAGGATATTGTGCAAATCCACAAAAGAATAGATCCTTCATGATTGCCCCATGCCCCTGCTATTTTGTATATTAAAGGTTTATCTGAGTGAGAGTTTTGAAATACATTATAATTTGAAAAATCTGAAATTATAAAAGCATAGACTAAACATAAAAAAGAAAATAAAATTGATATAGTTGAGGCTCTAGAAATAATTAGAAAATTTTTGAATTCTAATTTTCTATAAATTTCTGAAGCAATTGTTATAAAGCTTAACAAAACTGATAAAACTAAAAAAATAAAACCCAGAAGTGAACTCATTTATAATTTTTTTTCCATTGATTATTTTTTTCAAGATCCTCTTTAATTGAAGCAGGCATATAATTTTCATCATGTTTAGCATAAATATTTGTAGCTTTTATAGTGTATGGTTTTTCTATAATCCCATCCACCACAGCTCCTTGACCTTCTCTGAAAAGATCTGGTAAAATACCATTATAATAAACAAAAATAGCATTATTATTATCTGTAATTTCAAACTCATAAGAATTTATGGTAATTTTTTTTAATGAATCTTCTTTAACAAATCCTCCTATTCTTATATTTTGACCTACCTTTGGCTTTTCATTTATTAATTCTGAAGGAGTGTAAAAAAAAATAATATTTTTTTGCGAATTAAATAAAATTAATAAAACAGCTGCTAAAAGTAGTACAAAAGTAACCAATATCAAAAATAATCTTTGAAATCGGAGGGACATTTTATTTATTTAGTTTATTGTATTTTAAGTATGAAAATATCAATAATCCAAAAATTGCAATGAATGCAAAAAAATAAGTAGACGCTATATACCAAAAATACATCCCTATCTATTATCAAAAAAATTAAATAAAGATATCTTACCTTTGTGACTATTGGTCTCAAACATCTATATACTTTTTTTTCTAAGAATTATTTCAGTTTTTATCCTTAGTATTGCAATAATTAAACCTATAAAGGTAAAAGCTAAAGTCATAGCAATTAGTGGTTTTAACATTGAAGGATCTATTGATGGTGAGGATAATTTGCTAATACTTGCTGGTTGATGCAGAGTATTCCACCAATCAACTGAAAATTTTATAATAGGCAGATTAATTGAACCTATTACTACAAATATAGCTATAATTTTCTCTTTTACTTCTATTTTTTCAAAAGAATAATTTATGAAAATAATAATTAAATATACAATAAATAATATAGCTACTGAAGTTAATCTAGCATCCCAAACCCACCATGTGCCCCACATTGGCTTACCCCAAAGTGATCCAGACACTAAACATACTAGAGTAAATACAGCTCCTATTGGAGCTACTGCACTATTTATTATGAAGCCAAAGGGTATTCTAAATGCAAGTGCAAAAATACTATAAATAGTCATAATTGAATAAGTAAGCAAAGCTAACCAAGCTGAAGGAACATGTATATACATGATTCTTACCGTTGATCCTTGTTGATAATCATTTGGAGAATAGTAGATTAATATTAATCCGATTAAAAAAATAACAGCAGTTAAATAAAATAATGGCTTTAGAATAATGTCTGTTAATTTATTAAATTTATTGGGGTTAATTAAAAAACCAAGCATTTAACTATTAGCTAGAGCAAGTCTTATACAAACAGCACTAGTCCACGGAGATATTGAAATAAAAATTAAGAGGATTGCGAATAATATGTTCAGTAATGAAAGTATATTCTCTTGTGATTGTGCTAATCCAACTGAAAAAATTATCACAGGTATGCTAAAAACCATAACAATTAAACTGCTTAGGGTAAAGTTTCTTTTATTTAGCAAATTCATAGAAGCTGCAATAGATCCTAAACAAGATAAAACTAAAGATCCAATAAAAAAACTTATAAGTAATAATATTATTTTGCTGTAAGGAAGATTAACAAAAAGACTAGCAATTGGTATTGTAATTAAAAAAGGTAATTGAACAAATATAAAATGTGATATAATTTTTAATATTGCTATAAATTCATAACTCAAACCGCCCATGTGCATTATAATTAAGGAACCATTGTTAAAATCATCATGATAATATTTTTTTAGTGACAATGTCGAGCTAAGAAGAAGTAGTGCCCAAAGTATGCCTATGCCAAACGTACTTAAAACTTGTTTGTCAGGTCCAATTGAAAAAATAAAAATAAAAATAGAAAGAAAAAAGAAAACAATATTAGTAAATAAATCACTTAAATTTTTTATAGATATTTTAAATTCTTTTACAAAAAAAATTATTATTTTATTAATTAACTGCATAATTAGTTCAGATTAAAAATTTCAAGGTCCTTAATATTCGGTTCATAATGAGATGCTAATAATATAATACCTTTCTTATCAGCATGATCTGCAAAAGTTTGGCTTATTATTTCAATTGAACTAGAATCTAGATTATTATAGGGTTCGTCAAGAATCCATAATTTTTTTTTTTCTATTATTAATCTAGTTAATTCTAATTTTTTTATTTCTCCCATTGAAAGATACATAACTTTTGTATTTTGATATTTTGTTAATTCTAGAATATTTAATAATCTTATCACTTCATCTTTTTTGATTTTAGATAAAGATAAATTTTTCCAGAATGAAATATTTTCCATTATAGTTAGATTTGCAGCGGATGTTGTTTTATCCATAATAAAGGTGGTATTTTTATAAAAATTAAAAATATTTTTTTTAATTTTTTCTCCCATCCAAAATACTTCACCATTTGTTGGCTCTAAAATATTAATTATAGTTTTAATAAGCGTCGTTTTCCCAGATCCATTACTACCTTTAAGCAAAATAATTTTTCCAGAATTTGCTGAAAAACTAATATTTTCAAAAATAGTTTTCTCTGAGCGTTTGAATTCTAGATTATTTAAAAGAAGCATTTGTTTTATCTATGCAATTTTATAATTAACAACAATAAAAAAAACGGGGCGAACCCCGTTTTTTATGTTTTTTCTTAACAAGATAAGAAAAAGAAAACTCACATTAAGTTTTCTGCAAGAAATTAAAGATAACCTATCTTCTTCTTCTTTTTGCAGCCTTTTTCTTTTTCTTAGCTGCTTTTTTCTTTTTCTTAGGAGCAGCTTTTTTTCTTTTAGGTGCCGCTCTTCTTTTCTTTTTCTTAGGAGCAGCTTTTTTTCTTTTAGGTGCTGCTTTTTTTCTTTTAGGTGCTGCGCGCTTCTTCTTCTTTGGTGCAGCCTTTCTTCTTTTCTTTGCCATTTAATGCTCCTTGTAATGGGTTAATGTGGAGGAACCCCCCTCCATCATCACTTTAAAAAAGTGATAAACATAAAAGGCTTTCTTTTATTCCCAAAACTTACGCAGAAAGTCAACAATTTACACAAGTTATTAAAATAATTGTAAAATAAAATTGTTTCTTATCAAAAATTATTTTTTTATTATTTAATTATAAAAAAAAATTAAATAAGTTAATTTTTTTCGCAGAAAACTAATAATTATTTAACATTAACCCTATACAAAAATACTTCTACATATTATTTATAATTAAAAGATTTTCAAAATATAATAATGAAATCACAAGATTCTTTTAATTTGGAGGCAAATTTATCGATTGATGATAAAAATTATAAATATTTTAATCTTAAATCTCTATCAGAACAATTGGATTTTGATTTAAGTAAAATTCCAAATTCCATTAAAATAATTTTAGAAAATTTGGTTCGCAATGAAGATGGTATTTTTGTAACAAAGAATATGATTCAAAGTTTCTGCTCTAACTTGAAGACCAGAAAGGAAAATTTTGAAATTGCTTTTGCTCCCACGAGAGTACTTATGCAGGATTTTACAGGCGTTCCAGCTCTTGCTGATCTTGCAGCAATGAGAAATGCGCTAAAAAATAGAGGTATTGATCCAGAGAAAATTAATCCTCTTTCAAGAGTTGATTTAATTATTGATCATTCAGTTATGGTAGATAGTTTTGGAAATGATAACTCTTACAAGAAAAATGTTAGCCAGGAATTTAAACGAAATAAAGAGAGGTATGAATTTCTAAAATGGGGTCAAAACTCATTTAATAACTTTTACCTAGTTCCGCCAGGAGCAGGAATTTGTCATCAAGTTAATCTTGAAAATATTGCAAAAACTATTTGGTTAAAAACTATTGATAATAAGAATTATCTTTTTCCCGATTCTGTTGTAGGGACAGACAGTCATACAACTATGGTTAACGCACTTTCAGTTTTAGGATGGGGCGTAGGAGGTATAGAGGCAGAAGCTGCAATGTTAGGTCAATCAATTTCTATGAATATACCAAAGGTTGTTGGTCTAAATTTAAAAGGAAAGCTAAAAGAAGGTATCACCGCAACAGATCTGGTTTTAACAATTACACAATTACTTAGAGCACATGGTGTTGTTGGTAAGTTTGTGGAATTTTATGGCGAAGGTCTAAGTACACTATCATTGCCCGACAGGGCTACTATTTCTAATATGGCCCCCGAGTATGGAGCTACTTGTGGCTTTTTCCCAACTGATATAGAAACATTAAACTATCTAAAATTATCTGGCAAAGATTTTCAACATATAAGAGTCGTCGAAGACTATACTAAAAAACAAGAACTTTGGCTTGATAAAAAAAGCGAGCTTATATTTGATGAATATTTGAGTTTAGATCTTCAAGATATTAAAGCATCAATTGCTGGACCCAAGAGACCTCAAGACAAAATTTTGTTAAAAGATGTGTCAAAAAATTTTAGTAAGTTTTATTCTAACTTTGATAATATTAAAAAAATTAAAAATGAAATAAAGACAGGCGATATTGTAATAGCTGCTATCACTAGCTGTACTAATACTTCTAATCCTAACGTTATGATTGCTGCTGGTTTATTGGCAAAAAAAGCAGTAGAGTTAGGTCTTAATGTTAAGCCATGGGTTAAAACAAGTTTAGCACCAGGCAGCAAAGTTGTAACTGATTATTTAAATAAAGCTGACTTAAGCCAATATTTAGATAAAATAGGTTTTAATCTAGTCGGATATGGTTGTACGACTTGTATTGGAAATTCTGGCCCATTAGATGAATGGGTTACAAAAGAAATAAGCAATAAAAAATTAGCTGTATGCTCTATACTCTCTGGAAATAGAAATTTTGAAGGAAGAGTTCATCAAGAGGTAAAAGCTAATTATTTAGCTTCACCACCGCTAGTAGTGGCTTTCGCTTTAGTTGGAAATATCAATATTAATATTTTAACTGATCCAATTGGAATTGACACAAAAGGTAATGATGTTTTTTTACAAGATATATGGCCATCAACCTCTGAAATAAATAATATTATTAATAAATTTTTATCATCTGATATGTTTGTAAAAAGATATAATGAAATTTATGAAGGTGATAAAAATTGGAAATCTATAACTAATGTTAAAGATAATACATACTTATGGAATCCAACAAGCACTTATATAAAACACCCTCCTTTCTTTGAAAAAAATGATGAGCATATTGCAGAAATTAAAGAAGCAAGAATATTAGCTTTGTTAGGAGATAGTGTAACCACCGATCATATTTCACCTGCAGGTTCAATTAAGTCTGAAAGTCCAGCTGGGATCTATCTTAAAGAAAGACAAGTAAATAAGGAGGATTACAATTCTTATGGCTCAAGAAGAGGCAATCATGAAGTAATGATGAGAGGAACATTTGCTAATATTAGAATTAAAAATGAAATTATATCAGGAAGTGAAGGAGGAATTACAAAGTCTTTTATCTCAAATAAAGAAATGTCAATATATGATGCTGCAATTGAATATGCTAAGCACTGTGTACCGTTAGTTGTAATTGCTGGCAAGGAGTATGGAACAGGCTCTTCCAGAGATTGGGCAGCAAAAGGTACTAAATTATTAGGTGTAAAAGCTGTTATAGCTGAAAGTTTTGAAAGAATACATCGATCTAATTTAATTGGCATGGGTGTTTTGCCTTTGGAATTCACAAATAATCAGAACCGAAAAGAACTTAATATAACAGGAAATGAAAAAATAACTATACTTGGTATTAATAATTTAAAACCAAACATAGAAATAAAATGTGAAATTATATCTAAAAAAACAAAACTTATAAAATTGAAGTGTAGAATTGATACTATTAAAGAACTTGATTACTACAAACAAGGCGGCATTCTTCAATATGTTTTAAACACAATTGTAAAAAAAAATGAAAAAATTTAGTGAATGAAGGTAATGAAAATTTATTAGCAATACTAGGTCCTACCAATACAGGTAAAACATACTTAGCTTTTGAAAGATTATTGACTTATAATTCTGGGATTTTTGGATTTCCTTTACGTTTATTAGCAAGAGAAAACTATGACAAAGCAGTAAAAAGGGTTGGTCTCAATAATGCAGCCCTTATTACGGGTGAAGAAAAAATATTACCAAAAGAAGCAAAATACTATTTCTGCACTGTTGAATCAATGCCAACAGATATAATGTCAGAATGTGTAGTAATAGATGAGATTCAATTAGCCGCAGATTATGAAAGAGGACACATCTTTACTGATCGAATTCTTAATTCAAGAGGATTTTATGAAACAATTTTTTTAGGCTCATTAACAATTAAACAAATTTTATTAGAATTATATCCAAACATTAAAATTGAACAAAAAGATCGATTTTCTAAATTATCTTACTCTTCAAAACATAATTTTTCAAAACTTTTACCTCGCACAGCTGTCATAGCATTTAATGTAAATAAAGTTTACGAAATTGCAGAAAATTTAAGATCTCATAGAGGAGGTGCTGCAGTTGTTTTAGGATCTCTAAGTCCAAAAACAAGAAATGCTCAAGTTGAAGTATACGAAGATAAAAAAGTAGAATTTTTAGTTGCAACTGATGCTATAGGAATGGGTTTAAATCTAAATATTAATCATGTTGTATTTTCATCATTAGAAAAGTTTGATGGAAAATATAATCGTAATTTGTTAACATCTGAAATTGCTCAAATAGCAGGTAGAGCAGGGCGTTATCAAAATAATGGTACTTTCGGCACTACTAAAGATTCAGGAGTATTAGATCAAAAAATTATATTAGCAGTAGAAAATCATACTTTTGATTCAATACAAAAAATTTATTGGAGAAATTCATCTATTGATTTTAGTTCTGTAGAAAATGTTTTAGGAAGTTTAAAAGCTTTTCCAGTTAAAGATTGTTTTATACACAAAAAAAATGCGATAGATGAAGTTAATTTTAGAAATTTAATTGAAGATAGTGAAGTAAAAAATTTTCTAGATAATGAAAAAAGTATTAGACTTTTGTGGGATGTTTGTAGAATACCTGATTTTCAAAAAATATTTAATGATATTTATTTGAATTTCTTAAAAACTATTTTTTTACTTTTAATAAAAAATGACCATAAGATCCCAGAAGAATGGCTACAAAAAAAAATAATGATTCTTGATAATTTTAATGGAGATATTACAGAATTATCTAATAAAATTGGACAAATAAGAACTTGGACCTATATATCAAATCATCAGAATTGGTTAACTAACTCTATATTTTGGCAAGAAAAAACACTTCAAATAGAAAATGATTTATCTGACAATTTACATATTGCTCTTACTAATAGATTTATAGATACTAATTCAGGATATTTTATTAAAAAAAATAATGAAGGAATTGAACCAGTTATTGAAATTGATCAAAATAAAAATATAAAAATAAATCAAAAAAAATACGGAAAATTAGCCGGATTTACATTAATAATAGATCAAAAAGAAATTTCTGATTCTTTTTTTTTATTGAATCATGTTAAAAAATCAATGCGAAATATGATTGAAGAAAAAATAAGCAATTTTTTAAATGCACCAAATGAATCTATTAATTTAGGGGATATTGTTTCAATAAATTTAAGTGAAAAAATTAAAATTTATTGGGGAGATGAGCCTATTGGTTTTTTAAGCAAAGGTAATAAAATTTATTCTCCAATAGCTGAAACTTTGAATTCTGAGTTTTTATCTACTGAAAATAAATTATTGGTTTCTGCTAAATTACAAAATTGGATAGATATAAAGATAAAAGAAGATTTAAAACCAGTAAATGACACAATGGATGAAAAGATACCATCTGAACTAAGAGCAATCATATTTAATTTATTTGAAAAACTTGGCACATTACCAACCTTTGAATTTAGTAATTTTTTAAAAAATATAAATTTAGACAATAAAAATACTTTATCAAAACTTGGTATTCGAATTGGTGCAAAGTTTTTTTTCATGCCAAATTTATTAAAAAAATCATCTATGGAATTATGTGCTGTTTTGTGGTCACTGTTTAATGATTTTACTTATAATGGCACATTACAGTTGCCAAAAAATGGGAGAGTATCTTTTGTTCCCGAAATTAAAATGCCTGAAGCTTATTGGTCATCAATAGGATATATAAATTTAGATAATATTGCACTTAGAGTTGATGTTTTTGAAAGAATATTTTTCCTTGCAAGACAAAAAATTAAAAATGGTCCTTTTTTAGAATCAGCTGATTTAATGAATCCAGTTGGCTGTAATAGTAATCAATTAAAAGAAATTTTATTATTTTGTGGCTTTGATGGTATAAATTTAACTAATGAAAAAAAATTATTTTTTATTAGTCAAAAAAAGAAAATAAGGAAAATAAAGCCTCTTCCCAAAAAAAATATTGTTATAAAATCAAAAAAAATAAAAAATAAAAAACCTCATAATAAAGAAAGTAAGGCAGATCCAAATTCTCCTTTTGCAGTTTTGGAAAAACTACTTTAGAAAGTTTTTAAATTTAGGTAATACATTGCTGAGATCGTTAAAAAAATTATTTGAGAATAGTGAAGTTTCTAATGCACTAGATTCAAACAATGATTTGGTTGTACTTGTTGGTCTAATGATTGAAGCGGCAAATACTGACGGAAATATTTCACAAGAAGAACTTGATAAAATTTCTTATAGTTTAATTAATACTTTTAATGAAGATCAAGCTGTTGTTGAAAATATTTTAAATAATTCTCTACAAAATAAAGATAGTTCTCGTTCTTTGCATTATTATACATCAAAAATTAATAAGATTTTCTCTGATGATAAAAAGCTTTTATTAATTGAAACTTTATGGGAGATAATTTTATCAGATAACAAAATACATGATTTTGAATCAAGCCTTATAAGAAGACTAGCTGGACTCTTATATATTTCAGATGTAAATTGTGGTAATGCTAAAATTAGAGCGCAAAGAAAATTACAATCAAGGGATAATAAATGACATATGTTGTAGATGAAAATTGTATTAAATGCAAACATATGGATTGTGTAGAAGTTTGTCCGGTTGATTGTTTTTATGAAGGTGAAAATATGTTAGTCATACATCCTGATGAATGTATTGACTGCGGAGTATGTGAACCTGAATGTCCCGTTGATGCTATTCATTCAGATAATGAAGACGGCATGGAAAAATGGGCAGAAATAAATCGAAAATATGCAGAAATTTGGCCTGTAATTACAGAGATGAAAGAACCGCCATCAGATGCAAAAGATTGGGAAAATGTTGATAATAAATTTGAAAATCACTTTAGCAAAAAACCAGGGAAATAGATGAGCAATAAAAAAATATCTGAATTTAAAATTGGAGAAGTTGTTGTATATCCAAAACATGGAGTTGGAGAGATAATAAAAATTGAGTCAATGGAAGTGTCAAGTATAAAAACTAAATTTTATGTAGTTAAAATGGAGCAAGCTAAGCTCACAATACGTGTTCCTTTAGATAAACAAGATGAAGTTGGTTTAAGGAAAATTTCTTCAAAAAAATTTATTGAACAAGTTTATGATACTCTTAAGCTTAGGCCTAAGATTAGACGTATAATGTGGAGTAGACGAGCTCAAGAATATGATGCAAAAATATTTTCAGGTGATCCAGTAAAGATCGCAGAAGTAGTAAGAGATTTATTTAGAAAAAATAGTCAAGCAGAACAATCTTATAGTGAAAGACAAATGTTTCAAGTTGCAATAGAGAGACTTGCAAGGGAAATTGCTGCTGTTGAAAAAACGGATTACTTTCAATCTACAGAAAAAATTGAAACAATATTAAAAAATAAGTGAATATTGAGTAATCTTTCAAATTTTATTGAATTTAAAAAAGCTAATAGAATTTGGGCTGTTGGCTCGATTCATTCAAATATAAATTCATTTAATTCAATAAAAAAATATATTATTGAAAATTTTCAAACTGACGATAAATTAATTTTTTTAGGTAATATTATAGGTTTGGGTAATGATGCAAAGAATACTCTCTCTAAAGTTATTAGACTACGTTTTAAATTGATGGCAAAATATGAATTGGATTCAGACGATATAGTGTTTTTAAGAGGGGCACAGGAAGAGATGTTTACTAAACTGCAACAATTACAAACTGCACCAAATCCAAAAGAAATAATTGAATGGATGTTTAGTCATGGTGTTGACAATACTATTAAATCTTATGATCTTGATCCAGAAGATATAAGAAATATTGCTTCTCAAGGAACAATAAAAATTTCAAAATGGACATCAAAATTAAATTCTTATATTGCGTCTATACCTGGTCATAAAGAATATTTTTCTAATTTAAAACATGCAGCATTTTCTCAAACAAAAAAAATTCTTTTTGTAAACAGAGGTGTAGACATATCTAGACCTTTGTCTGCTCAAAATGATTGTTTTTGGTGGGGATATCAAAATTTTTCACAAATTAATAAGCCATATAATTCTTTTCAAAGAATTGTTCGTGGATATCAATCAGAACATAAATATAATTTTGATAAATTAAAAAATGATGTTGTTTGTACACTATTTAAACAACCATTGAATAATATGAAGGTATTAGCAGGGATTTTTAGTGAAAAAGGAGATATTATAGATTTATTTGAGTCTAAATAGTTTAAATATGTTTGATACTTTTAATTTTTCACTTATTGTAAAAGAGTGAGAAATTTTTTATTTTTTTTATTTTCCTTTTTGTGGTCTTTTCCTGCATTAACAGGAGGCTATGATGTTTTTGGTATTGGATTTTTTGATGTAAAATTTGATGGATCATCTTCAAATCAAGCTACAGATTTTCGTTATGAGAGACGTTTTGATAAAACACTTTTTGATATAGGGCCAGAAGAAGATAATTTTTTTTATCTAAAACCATTTACCGGAATTGAAATCACTTCTGATTCAGCTTCGTATTTTATTGTTGGAATATATTTAGAAGATAATCTTGGACAATTATTTACTGGTGAAGAATCGGATTACGTATTTACGCCAAGTTTTGGTGTAGGCTATTACGATGATGGAGATGGTAAAAAATTAGGTAATAATATTGAATTTAGAACAACTTTAGAAATAAGTTATAAATTGGAAAACAATAATAGAATTGCTACTTCATTTGGACATATATCAAACGCCAACATTGGTAATAAAAATCCAGGCGTTGAAATAATTAGTTTTTCGTATCAGATACCCTTTTAGTTTAATAAAATTTTTTGTTTTTTTATAAAATCGAGGAAAATATTTTCTAATAGATCAACTTTTTGTTTTTGCATAATGTTATGAATTTTTGATTTAAACTCTTTACTGTTTGGGATTCCAAAAAAAATTTGAAGCAAAGGGCTCATCAATCTAAATATAGAATCATTACCAACGTTTGGTTTTATAAAATTGAAATAATCGTGAACAGTATTCTCGTTAATTTGATATTTTTCTTTACAATTATAAAAAAGTTCATCAACATTTTTTAAACAAAATGGATTATTTTGAATTAATCTCCCTAACATAACGCCATCGTACTCATTTTTTAATTTTAAAGCTTTATCAATGCTATTAATGCCTCCATTTAAAACAAAAGTTACAGAAGGATATTTGGATTGTACTTTTTTTACAAAATCATATTTTAAACGAGGTACATTTCTGTTAGCTTTTGGACTAATTCCATTTAAAATAGCATTACGAGCATGTACATATACAATCTTAATTCCACTTTTTATTATCTCATCTATAAATTCTTCAAAAAAATCATAATTTAATTCTTTACCAAGTCCTATTCTGCACTTTAATGAAACTTCAATATTTTTATTAATTTGCATTGATTCTAAAGATTGTCTTACCAAAATTTTATCACGCATTAAGCAAGCACCAAAACTACCTTTTTGTACAGCTTTGCTAGGGCATCCAACATTTAGATTAATTTCATCATAATTTAATTCATAAGCAATTTTTGAACATTTATTTAATTCTTTTAAATCTGAACCTCCAACTTGTAAGGCAATTGGATTTTGATTGTTATTGCGAATAATCATTTGAGCATTTTTAGAATGAATCATAGTTTTAGTAGCAATCATTTCTGTAAATAAAAAAGTCTTTTTTGATAAAATTCTATATAACTGCCTTGCATAAGGAGTGGTATATCCCATCATAGGAGCTACACAAAATTTTCTATCTATTTTTTTATTCAACATAAAAGTAAATTATTAAATAAAGAAAAAAAAATATAATTAAACAGATTTAGTAATACCACCATCAACACGTATATTTTGACCAGTAATGTAGGATCCACCTTCAGAGGCAAGTAATTCAACAACAGCGGAAATTTCACTAACTTTCCCATATCTTTGTAAAGGAATTCTTTTTTTAAAAATTTCTTTTTCTGGAAGACTATCAATGAATCCCGGTAATATATTATTTATTCTTATATTGTCTTTTGCATATTTGTTTGAATAAAGTTTTATAAAAGAGGCAAGTCCCGCACGAAAAACACCAGAGGTAGGAAAAGCTGACTCAGGTTCAAATGTTGCAAAAGTTGAAATATTTATGATAGAACCATTTTTTTGTTTTTGCATAATTGGTGTAACTAATCTGATTGGACGAACCACATTGAGAAAGTAGACTTCCATTCCACTAATCCATTCATCATCTGAAATTTCTAATATCTCCCCTTTTGGTCCATGACCAGCACTATTTACAAGTACATCAATTTTTCCAAACTTTGAAGATACTTTATTAATAAAATTTTCAATATCTTTAGTTGAAAGATTAGAGCCGGTAAATCCCACCCCATTTAGTTTTTTGGCAAGCTCTTCACCTTTACCAGATGAGGACATAATTCCTATTTCATATCCTTTTGATGATAAATGTTTTGCAGCATCTGCGCCCATTCCACTTCCAGATGCAATAAAAGCAGCAATTTTTTTCATATATTAATTTTAACTACATTAGATATATGTTTCAACAATTGATTTATTTATAATATATTTAATTAAGTGTCCGTATCTTAGTATGATAGAGCAACAGATTCCTAAACCGGAGTTATAATTATTTCATTTGGGAAAAGTTAAGTTTTGAACAAAAATTTAATTATTGGAAACATATATCAAAAAAAAGTTGCATCCTCTTTTAAAAATAAGAATACAAATCTTATCTTTCTTTTTAACAGCGTTAGTGTAAATAGTTAATAAATAACATTAATCTATGATTGAAACATTGAACAAAGAAATTGAAAAATTAAATTTAGAATGGAATATCCACCCATTTCCACATGTAGTAATTGATAATTTCCTGTCTGAAGAACTTTTCTTAAGTATAAATAAAGAATTTCAAAATGCAGGGGGATTAAAAAATATAAAGAAGAATTTTAGCACATACTTAGAATTAAACAAAAAAGTTTATGGAGATAAAGATCTTACAAAATATTCTAGATACCCAGTAGATATTTTAGGAGGTAATTCATTTATCAAATTAATTCAAAAATTTATTGGCGATATGAAAGTAATATCATTGAGTGAATGGGAAAATTATGGAGGTTATTACCCTTTTCATAGCATGAACAACGAAGGTGTTCTAGGTTCTCATGTTGATCATTCACATTCTAAATATGGAGATTTGCATATTGCAAATGCAATTTACTATTGTTCTCCAACTTGGGAAAAATCTTGGGGAGGGGAGACATTGCTATTCGATCAATGTGGTTTAAATATTATTAAAAAAATTGAACCCCTACCAAATCGATTAATAATTTTTATACATTCGGCAGTTTCATTTCACGGTGTTAATAAAATTAGCTCTCCTTCAAATATTCAAAGACTATCTTATTATATGGATTACTATATTAATGACATAAATTTAGAAAAAATATTAAATAATTTAAAACATAATAATTTTAAAAAAGTAAAATATTCTTATCATGGTACTTGCTTTATCCCTTTTTTTCCATTGGGAGTTAAAAGTTTTAGAATTAAAAATATATTAAAAAAAAGTAATTATTTTTATCTTTTAACATTTCTTAAATACTTATTTAATACTTATGTTTTTAATAAAATGACTCATTAACTTCTATTTTTTACACTGATCTCTTACGTAAGAGTGAATTAAATAAAACAAACTCGCTCAATAATAAATCTTATGATAAATTCACAATTAGATTTGTGGTACTTATGTGATACTCAAATTTAAATGGTAAATCTCTAAGGTTGAAATTATCTAGCATGTACAAGGCGTGCCCGTAGCTCAGTAGGATAGAGCACCAGATTCCTAATCTGGGGGTCGTGAGTTCGAATCTCGCCGGGCACGGTAAAAAATAACAATTAACCAGTCGACTCTATCCATGCCTCACTGAATTTTAGTATATGCATTTAAAAGTAGACGATATATTGAGGTGATGATGAAAAAATTAATATTAAATATTTATAATTTTATTTTTTTATTTTTTGAAAAATATTTTAAAATTCATATTACTAGAGCACATTTTTATTCTCCAATTCCTGATTTATATGAAATTCAAAATAAAGATTACGAAAAAGTATTCAAAACAGATGGTGTTAATCTTAATATTAAGTATCAAATAGCTAATATTAATATTTTATGTAAAAATTTTTCACATGAATTCATCCCTTATAAAAATGATGGTCTTTCTTTAGTAGATTCATTTATGCTGTATGCTTTTATAAGACAAAAAAAACCAAAAAAAATTGTTGAAATTGGATCAGGCGATACTACAAAAATTATTTTAAAAGCACTTAATGAAAATAAAAAAAAAGGATTTGAGGGCAATCTATTCTCTATTAATCCATATAATAAAATTTTTAAATCAAAAATTAGTGATAACTTTGAAATTATTAATAAAAAAATACAAGATATGCCATTAGACTTTTTTAAAGATTTAGATTTTCTATTTATTGATTCATCTCATATCTCGAAATTTGAAAGTGATGTTAACTTTGAAATATTAGAAGTTATTCCCATTATCAAAAATAAAGGAGCAATTATTCACTGGCATGATATTCATTTTCCAAAAAATTATTCAAAAGATGTAATAGAAAACAAAAAAAGAAATTCATTTTGGAATGAAAGTTATATGGTCCATTCTTTTTTATTGTATAATAATAGATATAAAATAATCTATGCAGGAAAATATTTGCAATTATATTATTTTGATATTTTAAAAAATAATTTTCCTTATCTTAATCAAAGTCATTTACTGACATCTATGTATATTCAGATGAATTAATCGTGTCCATATTTAATACTAGGATAGAGCACCAGATTCCTAATCTGCTATAAGTTACTCATTCCAATTTTTGTTAAGTTTTGGGCAAATCTACATTTAAAATATAATGAGGGTTTTTTGATTGTTTAATTAAAGTAGGAATAATTTCTTTATAAGCATCAAATATCCCTTTTTTGGGTTTTGGTAATTGATCTTTTATAACTTTATTTAATTTTTTTAAATTATAAGAAGGAACAGTTGGAAACATGTGATGTTCCAAATGATATTCCATATTCCAATTTAAAAAGCTAAAAATAGGATTCAATTTAACTGTTCTCACAGATAAACGATGATCCTTCACATTATTTTTTAAACCTGCATGCTGCATAAAATGTATGGTTTGCATAAATGTAGTTCCATAAACAAATGGTAAAAGTAAGTAAAGTGCAGGAAGCCAAGTTTGAAAGAAAAATGAAGAACTTATTATTAAAATCCATAAAGAAACATGAATTCGAGCTGAAACCCAACATTTAGATCTTTCTTTTGCCGGGATACAATCTTCCATTATTGGTGTAACTATTCCAATAGCATGTTTAATTGTTTCTAAATGAAAAAATAGAAAAGTTTTATGAATAATTAAGATATTTCCTCCAGGAATATGCATTAAAAGAACTAAGAATAAATCAGTAGGTTTAGTAATTTGTATTTCGTGATCATAAATTCCTTCGACAGATAGAGTATGACTGTGATGTCTAAAATGGCTCCACCTCCAACGCACAGGTTCATAACTAAACATAAAGGAAGTTAATTGGTAAAAAAATGTGTTTAACCATTTTGATTTAAAGGCTAAATTGTGCTGACAATCATGTCGAATTGGGTCACATGCCATAAATATATTTCCATATATAAAAAACCAAAAAAAAGACCACAATGTACCCCAAGTTATAAAAGCAAAATAACCAATCAAAATTAAAAAAAACAACCAGGTCAAAACATGTCTCAGACCAAGATAATCAGATTTTTTTGTTAAACTTTTATATGTTTCTTTATCAACTTTACATCTGTACCATTTATTTAAATCAACTTTCATTTCATTCT
This sequence comes from Alphaproteobacteria bacterium MarineAlpha5_Bin5, assembly GCA_002938205.1. Lineage (GTDB taxonomy): Bacteria > Pseudomonadota > Alphaproteobacteria > HIMB59 > CACPNW01. The sequence continues at coordinate 20,436 of PTKZ01000006.1, read as the reverse complement.
TATTCTACCACCAACCACGAGGAATGTTGATAGTAAATCCATCGCCATTCTCTGTAATATATGTTATTTTGAAAAAATGGTGGTACCATGAACTTTTTAAAGTTCAGTCGGACTAGAAAAAGTTTTGAAAAACAAGCAGTGCCCGTAGCTCAGTAGGATAGAGCACCAGATTCCTAATCTGGGGGTCGTGAGTTCGAATCTCGCCGGGCACGCCAATTAAACTGCCAAAAAATTTATCTTAAGTTTCTATATTTTCTTACTGGCCACAATATACCCACACTGAGGAAATTATTTTATGCTTCTCCTTCACCTCGTTGACCACAAAAGAATCCTAAACCGAAGTCGTCTGTTGTAAATGTCATTTCTGTTCCTTTTGGAAAGTACAGCAAATCACCTGCTTTTACAGTTTCTTTTTGTCCAGTTTCATCTTCTAAAGTAAAGCTTCCATCAACTATGAATTTCATTTCATGATAAGTATAAGTATATTTTAGTGATTCACCGGCTTTTAAGCGAAACAAGCCACTTGTTATAGGCTTATTAGAGTCTTGTGAAACAGAAAAATCCTTAAGATAAGCATTAACCCCTTCAACTTCCATAGAAGGTAGTTCTTCATTTGTGATTTGATTGAATAATTTAAAAGCCATATCAATCTCCTTTTAGAATTAAATTATATGTATGATATTAATATACAAAGATTAAATTTATAATTATCTTGTTAAAATAGTAATAAATTATGGTGGATAAAAATTTTTTTTTAAAAACAAGAATTTTAGATGGTGGCATGGGACAAGAACTTCTAAATCGAGGTTTGAAGCCACGCGGAACTCTTTGGTCTGCCGAAGCATTAATTAAAGAAGAATATCATCAGCTGATAATTGACACACATCTTGATTTTATAAACTCTGGAGCAGAAATAATTGTTACTAATACTTTCACCTCCAGGAAAGGAAGATTAATTCAAAATAATTGTCTAGAGTATTTTGAAAAAATTAATAAAAAGGCGGTTGAGCTTGCTTTACGAGCTCGAGATATATCTAAAAAAAATATTCTTATCGCAGGAGGACTGCCTAATCAAAAACAAACCTACAGTGCAAATTTAGGAGATGATTTACAAGAAGTTACATTAAGATTTAAGGAACAAGCTTTTTTTCTTAAAGATGATATTGATTTTTTTTATTTAGATGTGATGGGCAGTGGAATAGAATGTGAGATTGCTCTTGAGTCAATTGATAAATATAATTTGCCAGTTTTAGTAGGAGTGCATGTAAAAGATAATGGAAAGTTACCGTCGGGAGAAAACATTACACAGATTGTTCATGACTTTAAGCATGACAAATTGCTTGGAATTCTAACTGCTTGTGTTTCACCTACAGCTTACGATTTAGTAAAAGATGAATTAAAAACACTTAATTTACCTTATGGCTTTAAACTGAATGCCTTTAACAAAATTCCTGATAACTATGTCGTTACATCAGCAGATAGTTGGGGCACAGAAGGTAACCCAAATAAAATATTAGGTATAAATAAAGATTTAAACGAAAAACATTTTTTTAATGTTGTTAAAAATTTTATGAATGAAGGAGCAACAATTTTAGGAGGTTGTTGTGAAATTAAACCTTCACATATTAAGGCAATTTCAGAACTAATTATTTAAATTTAAAGAAGAGAAATTTTTTAAAAGTTAGTAAAATTTTTGACCACACTCCTGTCACACTGCACATGTATTTTTGCATTAATTTAAACAATCGGGAGGAGTAAAAACCAAAGTATTTAAGAAAATAAAAAAATCACAGGAGGTAAGACCAGATTCCTAATCTGGGGGTCGTGAGTTCGAATCTCGCTGGGCAGGACAATTAAACTGCCAAAAAATTTATCTTAAGTTTTTATATTGCCTTACAGATCACAATATACTCAAACTGAAAATTTTTTTTCTAATACTGTTAAATTTTAATTGAATGAGATAATCATATCAATTTATATTCTAGATTTTTTATATTCTAGATTTTTAGAAAAAAATATATCAGTTATATCACCGAGATTTTTAAAAAAATAATTTTTTTGGTCTTTAAAATCATGATTGTAAGAAACAACATAAAAGGAACTATTATATCTATCCCTTTTTTTCCCAGGTAAACTATTTTTAGTGCTAACTCCTACATAGATTCTATCATTGCCTTTTGCAAAACCTCTCGGATATTCAGTTATGGTTAGTTTAAAATTTTCAGAAGATATTATTTCTCCAGTATCTGAAGATAAAGTGAATATTTCATTATTATTATACCAGATATTATGTGACTTTTGACCTAGATATATTTTTTTGAAAAACTCTAAATTATTTAATTTATAAAAAAATATTTCACTTTTACCCCAATTATGAGCAACTAAGTTCAAATAACCATTATTAAAACCAATTGTATTATAGTGTTTGTCCCCCTTAGTTTTGTTTTTTAGTATGTTGCTTATTAATTTTGCATTAATTTCTTTAATATCATTTTTCTTTTTACTTGGTTTCCAACATTGCCATTTTTTGCTAATAAAGTTATAAATACCTATAATATTATCGAATGTACTAGTTACCCACAAATTATCATTAAGAACCATAATTCCATGTAAATCTCTAATCGGAAGAGTTGGGTTTAATTCCTCAATTAAATTGAATTTATAATCATAAACTAAGAAAGTTGCATAAGAGTTAATTAAATTATTACCATTCCTTTTTCCCACTATAATATTTTTTTTATATTGTGCTATTCCATAATAAGGACCATCATTTTTATGAACTGTGTACCACTTATTATTATTTAAATTATAAACAATTAAATAACTTAAGGTGCTTATGATAAGGTCCACTTCAATTAAATTTTGTTTTTACAAATTTTTTGTCCAAATATTAAATCTTTTATTAAAAAAAATCATAATAATAAGTAGATTATAGATAAAAAATGAAATTTTTTCATAATAGCTCTAAATATTTTTACATAATAAAAAGATACTTTACTACTTTTGAAATAAATTAAAATTAAAAATTTTTACATCTTCAACTGGATATTGTATAATTAAATGAAAACTTTATTATAATATGGGTTATGGCGATGAATTAATGGCAACTGGAATTGCCAAAATACAAAAACAAAAATTTCCTGATAGACAGATAGTTGTTGGTAATTTTAAAAAAAAAATAATAACTCAATCAATAATTTTTTTAAATAATCCCAATATTATTATGGATCCAAAAAAAATTGATAAAAATAAAGCAGTTTATTTTGTTAATAGCCATCCTGGAAATAGGCCGCATATAAATTGGGGGAAAACTGTTAAAGGAAAAAATATTTGGAATTTTAATTTTAAACCTACGCCTGGAGAATTGTATTTCTCTAAAAATGAGATAGTTTATGCAAAAAAAATACTTAAAGATTCTAAATCTTTTTGGAATAAAAATTATAATTATAAGTATAAGGGTATTATATTTATAGAAACAACGTCTTTAAAAATAAACGACCCAAGAATGGGATTTAAGCATGTTAATAAAGATTGGGGCCATCAAAATTGGCTATCCTTGGTAGAGAAATTAAAAAAAAATTATTTAATTATTCAACCTCTTCATAAAAAAAGCAATAAGTACAATGGGATTTTTAGTTTTGATAGTGATTTTAGACAAGCTTGTTCAGTAATGAAATTTTGTAATATCTATGTTGGACCTGAGGGTGGTTTTGGACATGCAGCTGCCGCACTAAATAAGCCTGGAGTAATTATTTTTGGAGGGTGGATAACTCCTCAAGTTACTGGTTATGATTTTCATGATAATATCTATATAGATATTGAAGGATCTCCATGTGGAGTTTTTTCTCATGAGTGTGATCATTGTAAAAAATGTATGAGTAAAATTACTGTTTCAATGATAGAAGATTCAATTATCAAAAATATTTATAAGGAAATTGTAGTTGATTAATAAACTAAATAAATATTTTTTTTAAAAAAATTTCAAACTTTATTATTTTGAAAAATCATTAACTATTTTTACATTGATTAAATTATTTTATTTTTGATTCTTTATTTTAAACCATATTGGAAGAACTAGAGATATCATTATCATAACTGTATAATTAAATTGCTTTTCTTTTTTTAAATTGGATAAAATTAAATCAATTATGGGCACAATAATTAATACCCATACAAATGGAGCAAAAGTCCAACTAGTTAAAAAAAACCCTAGAGAACTTGATAAAATTAAAGTCAAAGGAAAGAAAAAATACCATAAGATAACACTATGCTATTTTTAATTTTCTTTCTGATAATGGAATTTCTTTAACAGGTAAATGTATAATTGCTGAGAAAGCACCAACCCCAATACCAACCCACCATACAACATTATAACTTCCATAAATGTCATAAAATAAACCACCTAACCAAACACCTACAAATGAACCTATTTGATGAGATAGAAAAACAATTCCATAAAGAGTACCCATATATTTTAGTCCATAAATATATGCAATAATTCCTGAAGTTAGAGGCACTGTTGCTAACCATAATGAACCCATTACAATTGAGAAAATTACAACCGAATTTGGAGTTATTGGTAACATAATAAATAATATTGCTGCGATTGTTCGGCCAGTATAAATTATTGAAAGTAAATATTTTTTAGTAAAATTTTTCCCCATAGCTCCAGCAACTATTGAACCTGCTATATTGAATAAACCAATTAAAGCTATTGAAAGAGCACCTAACGAAGTAACAGAATTACAAACAAAACTGATTAGACTTCCTTGTATAATTGGACTACTTGCTTCAGCTATAAATGCAGGGAAATGAGCAGTAATAAAAGCTAATTGAAAACCACAAGAAAAAAATCCTAAAAATAGCATAATATAGGTGGGATCTTTTGCTGCATCAATTAATGCATCACTAAGATTTTCTTCAATTTTATTTTTAGTTTTTGTTGGGGTAGTTTTTAATAGAGGAACTAATATTATAGTTAGCAAACTAATTATTGTAAAAACAATAAATACCGAAGACCATTGCATTGTATTTAAAAGTATAGCGGCTAGAGGAGGACCTACTACTTGTCCACCTGATCCCGCAGCAGTTGTAACTCCAAGAGCTAGAGATCTTTTTTCTGGAGATGAAGAGCGCCCAACAACAGCCAATATAGGACCAAAACCACTACCTGCAATTCCAAAACCTATTATTACATTTAAAAATTGATGAGCTTCTGGTGAAGATGCAGTACTACTGATAAAAACACCTAGCGCATACAATAAAAGACCGACTGTGATTGCTTTTCTGTCACCAAATTTTTCTGCAAATGCACTAAAAATTGGAGTTCCAATACCCCAAGCTAAGTTTTGTATAGCTATTGCAAGTGAGAATTCCGAACGTGCCCACATAAATTGTTCTGCAATTGGGATTTGAAATAAACCAAAAGTAGAACGTATTGCAAAGCTTATAAGTAAAATTAAACTACCACCAATTAATACAGGGGTAAATATAGACGGATTTTTTTTTTCACTCATAAACTTATCAGATAAGTATCAGCAAAAAAAATTAATTCTATTAAATTCTGGTATTCGCTTGTTGTCTTTCAGCCTCTTCTTTTTCAGGTAATACATAAGCAACTGCGCAGTGATCTAAACAATAAGGTTTATCTTCAAACCTATCTTTACCACAGAAACGAAAATCAACTTCATCAGGATGTCCTTCAGGCCATTCGCATCCCCTTTTAGCAACATTGCCAAATATATTTTTTACAATAGGCCGAAAAGTATGATTTAATTTAGATGTATCATCAACATTCTCTTTAATGGTTTCAAAATTAAGCTTGGGCATTGTTGGAGAACGAGCTTTTTTTCTATCTGGTTTGACTGCTGTTCGTCTTATTGGTGATGGCCTTCTCTCCAAACCAATTCTATGTGCTTTGCCTACAACTGCATTTTTAGTAAATCCAAGTAACTTACCTATTTGTGCTGTTGGCAAACCTTGATCCCACAGCTCCCTTAATCTTTCAACATTTTCTTCATTCCATGACATTGCTTTTCCTTTTTCTAAGAATCTATATATAGTAGTCTATAGTAAAGATAATATACTAAATATATAAGTGAATAAATACAAAACTGCCATTTTTTCAAAAAAATCAATGAAAACTTCATTTTTTTGATAATAATGTGAATAGTTTATGAAAAATTTAGAAAATTTTAGCATTAATTACAAGAAAGTTTTGTTTCGAGCAGATTTAAATGTTCCAGTAATAGATGGGAAAATTTCAGATTTTTCTAGAATATTAGCCGTGAATCAATCTATACAAAAACTTTTAAATCAGAATAATAAAATTTTTATTATTACTCATTTTGGACGGCCAAAAGGAGAAGTTAACAAAAAGTATTCAATTAAATTTCTAATTCCTTTTTTAGAGGAAATTTATAGAGTTAAAAAAATTTTTTTTTTAGAAAACTTAAATTCAAAATCTATTATTAAAAAATTGGATGAACTAAATTTTGGAGATATTTGTCTTGTAGAAAATATACGCTTTTATCCTGAAGAAGAGAAATTAGATCTTAATTTTGCTAAAAAAATTTCAAATCATTTTGATGTTTTTGTAAACGATGCTTTTTCTGCATCACATCGTAATCATACATCAATTTCAGGTATTACAAAATTTCTACCTGGAGTAGCTGGAGATCATCTTTTAAAAGAAATTCATAATATTGATATATTTTTAAAGAATGTAAAAAAACCTAATATAGCAATTATTGGGGGCTCAAAAGTTTCAACAAAAATTAAATTATTAAATAATTTGATTGAGCTCTTTAGCACCATTGTAATTGGAGGTGCTATGGCAAATACTTTTTTGTTATCAAATAATTATCAATTGGGCAATTCATTAGTCGAAAAAGAATTAACTAATATTGCAAAAGATATTCAGTCTAAAGCTAATAAATTTAATTGTAAATTAATTCTTCCTATTGATGTTATGTGTTCCAATAATGTTAGTGATAAAATAAATATCAGAACATGTAATGTTAATAAAGTATTAAAGAATCATATGATTTTAGATCTAGGAGAAAAAACAACTAATTTTATTTGCAATGAAATATTAAAATCTAAAATGTTACTCTGGAATGGTCCTTTAGGTGCATTTGAGCACAAACCTTTTGATATAAGTACTATGAAAATCGCTCATACTATTAATAAATATTCAAAAAGTTTAAATATTGATGCATTAGCTGGTGGAGGCGATACTGTATCCGCAATTACATCTGCTAATGCTGAAGAAGGTTTTAAATATATTTCTAATGCAGGTGGTGCTTTTTTAGAATGGCTTGAGGGGAATGAATCTCCTGGGATTAAAGCACTTAAAGATAAAAAAATTTAGTTTTTTTCAATTTGATATTTTTTTATTAATGGAAATTGTGTCATTGTAAAAATAAATGTAATAGGCAGAATACCAAAAACCTTAAAATTCACCCAAATATCTGTCGTTTGTGTTCTCCAAACAATTTCATTTAAAACTGCAAGAGCTATAAAAAAAGCAATCCATCTTTGCGTTAATATTTGCCAGCCTTTATTTTCTAGTTTTATTGCTGCACCTAAAAGATATTTAAGTATTGGTCCTTTTACTTTGGTGCCAACATAAAGAATTATAGCAAACACAATGTTGATAATTGTAGGCTTCATTTTTATAAAAGTTTCATCGTTAAAATAAATCGTTAACCCTCCAAAGATTAGAACTATTGTTGCTCCAAGAGTGGGCATAATAGGAATTTTTTTTTCTAAAATATAAGAAAAAATAACAGCTATTACAGTTGCTATCATAAGAGGCAATATTGCGGCCTGTAATCCACTACGTGTGTAAAAAACAAAAAAAACAGCCAAAGGCCCTATATCAATTAAAAGCTTAGAAATAGATTTCATTACTATTCTCCTAAATTCAAAATTGATCTTGAATATGTTTTTGAGCTAAATTCTGCAAGATCTTCAACATTTTCTCCAAGACCAACATAGTTTATAGGTATTTCATATTTATTTGCAATTGAAATCAAGGCTCCACCTTTAGCTGTTCCATCTAATTTTGTAATAATAATTCCAGAAACACCAAGTGTTTGACTAAATATTTCCGCTTGTTTAATCATGTTTGAGCCATTGGTTCCATCTAGCACAAGAATAGTTTTTATTTGATTTGCATCAATAATTTTTCCAATAACATTTTTAATTTTAACTAATTGATTTATAAGATTAGTATTATTTGATAATCTTCCCGCAGTATCTACTATTAAGTAATCGTATTTTTCATTAATAAATTTTTCAGTTGCTTTGTATGCAACACTAGCAGGATCTTGATTTAATTTTCCTTTAAAAAACTCATTCTTGTTTTTTTCAGCCCAAGTTTTTAATTGATCTACTGCCGCTGCTCTAAATGTATCACAGGCAGCTATAAGAATTTTTTTATCTCCCCCTATTTTGCTTGCAATTTTTCCTATTGTAGTTGTTTTACCACTGCCATTTACTCCAACAAACAAAAGAATATTAGGAATTGAATTATTTTTATTAATTAATAATTGCTCTTTAGGCTTTAAAATTTTTTCAATTTCAGCAGCCAATGTTTCAAAAACAATTTTAGAAATATTATTATCAGACATATTTACTTTTCTAATTGAATCAATGAGTTTTGATACTACTTCAATGCTGATATCAGCTGAAATTAAAATTGATTCTAATTCTTCTAATGTTTCAGCATCAACTTTTTTGTTTTGAAAGGTGCTTGAAATGCTTGATGACAAAAAATTTGAAGTTTTGTTGAGATTTTTTTTAAAATATGAAAATAAACTCATATTCTTTTTGCTAATAATATATCATCTTTTATACCAGTATAAATACAGCGAACAATCTTACCTACATCAATCTTTTCATTTAGTTTAACATTTATAAAATTTTGACCTTTTCCTTTAGAAATAGTTTCATTTGTTTGTTCAATTAATATTTCATCCTTATTTCCAATTATATTTAATAAATGTTTATTCATCTGCTCAGCACCTTTTTTTCTTAATTCTTTAGCTCTTTTTTTTATAATATTTTTTTCTACTTGAGGCATATGTGCAGCCGCAGTTTTTTCTCTAGAAGAATAAGGAAAAACATGTACGTGTGTTAAATGGCATTCTTTAATTAATCTTATAGAATCATCAAACATTTTATCAGTTTCTGTAGGGAATCCTGCAATTATATCAGCTCCAAATGTTGCATCTTTTTTCATAGATAAAACTTTATTACAAAACTCTATAGCCTGTTCACGTGTATGTCTTCTTTTCATACGTTTTAATATAAGATTGTTTCCTGCTTGAAGACTTAAATGAAAATGAGGCATCAGTCTTTCTTCAGATAACAAATGCCAAAAATCATCAGTAATTTCAGCACAGTCAATTGATGAAAGACGTAATCGCTTTAAGCCTGGTACCAATTTTAAAATACGTTCTATTAAATTAGAAAAACTTGGTCTTCCAGGTAAGTTTTTCCCATAATCAGTAATATCTACACCAGTTAAAACAACCTCTTTATAGCCATTATTTACAATATTTTGTATACGATTTACTATATCACCAGCAGGTACACTTCTATTGTTTCCTCTCCCATAAGGAATAATACAAAAGGTGCATCGATGATTACATCCTTGTTGTATTTCAATAAAAGCTCTAGACTTACCTTCAAATTTGTCTACACTTGCTGGCACAACAGAAGTTTCTTCTAAAATATTACTTAATTGCAAAGTTTTTGAATAATCAATATCTTTCCAAGTTTGTGATAATAATTTTTCTTTATTACCAACAATTAGATCAACCTCTTTAAACAATTTATATTTTTTTGGATTTATTTGTGCAGCACAACCTGTAAGAACTATTTTATTTTTTGGTTTATTTTTTTTTGCTTTTCTAATTTCATACGCTACTTTTTTCTCAGCTTCTTCTGTCACAGCACATGAATTTATAATTGTAACATTTTTTAGTTGATGATTAATTGCATGATTTTTTATTATCTCACCTTCATATAAATTTAATCGACATCCCAAATTTACTATGTTTGTTTTTTTTGACATATTATAATTCAATATTTCCGATATAGCTAATTTCAGCAGGACCTGTCATTATTGCCTCATTATTTTTAATATAAACATGTAAAGATCCTCTTTCTAAAATTACTTCTACTTCATTAGTAACTAGACCTTTTTTCATACCAGCAAAAACAGCTGCACATGCACCACTTCCACAAGCAAGGGTAGCTCCAGCCCCTCTTTCCCAAACTTTCATTTGAATAGTTTTTGAATTAATTACTTTTATAAATTCAACATTTGTTTTTTCTGGAAAAAATTTATGATTTTCTATTTTAGGTCCTAAAGAACTCAAATCTATATTATTAACATTATCTCCAAAAAAAACTATATGAGGATTACCAATATTTACAGCAACACCAGCACTAAAATTTTCAACATTAATTGGAATATTTAATGTATCCATTTTTTTTTGAAGCGGAATTTTATTCCATTTAGTTGAAATTTTGCCCATATTTACACTTATATTTTTTTCATCTTTGCGAGTTGCCTTTAGAGTACCAGCATCTGTCATAATATTAAGTGAAATTTTATTACTCTCCATAAAAAGTAATTTTGCTACACAACGTGTACCATTTCCACATGCTTCAGCTTTATCACCACTTGAATTAAAGATTTCGATAATAGAATCTTCTTTCCCCTTTGGTGAATTGATAGTGATTACTTGATCACAACCAGCTCCAATTTTTCTATCACTTAATTTAATGATTAAGCTTTCTGTTATCGGTATTGAATTTTTACGTCTATCAATAATTACAAAGTCATTCCCCAAACCATGCATTTTTATAAATTCTATTTTTTGCATATCGGCTCTATACCTTGGATTCACTTAGTTTTCTTGAAAAAATTATATTTTTATCAAATCTTGACTTTAATGAATACAAGAAATAGAGGGTGTTCTATAAATCCTAGATTGTTAAGTTAAAAAGCTTATTACAATTGTGATAGGTTCATCAGCCCACGAGTTTCGTGCCCTGGTGTAGAATTGCTATTGGAGAACTATGTTTGATACATTGAATGATAAATTTGAAAAAATAGTAAGAAGTATAAGAGGTAAAGCTGTTATTTCAGAGTCTGATCTAGATGCTACAATGCGAGAAATTCGTATTGCATTATTAGAAGCCGACGTTGCATTAATTGTTGTTAAAGAATTTATTGATAAAGTTAAAGAAAAAATTTTAGGACAAGAGGTTTTAAAATCAGTTAAAGCAGATCAAATGATCATTAAACTTGTTCAAGATGAATTAATAACAATTCTAGGTTCTGAAAACCAACCGTTAAATATTAAATCATCAGTTTTAACAAAAATTCTATTATGCGGTCTTCAAGGTTCCGGGAAAACAACTACTATAGCAAAGTTAGCAAAACACCTTTTAAATAACTCAAAGAAAAAAATTCTTTTAGTTTCTACAGATATTTATCGACCAGCAGCACAAGAACAGCTAAAAATTTTAGCTGACCAAGTTAAAGTTGATTTTTTTACACACGATTTAAAGTCACCAATTAAAATTGTAAATGAATCACTGCAATATTCATCACAAAATCTATACGACATTGTTTTATTAGATACAGCAGGAAGGCAAGTTGTTGAAAAAGAGTTAATGGCTGAACTAGTTGAAATTGAAAAGAGTTTTCAACCAAATGAAACCTTACTTGTTGCTGATGCACTAACAGGACAAGATGCAGCTAATGTGGCTAAAAGTTTTAGTGAAGCTGTAAAAATAACTGGTTCAATCTTAACACGTATAGATGGTGATAGTCGAGGTGGTGCCGCTTTATCTATAAAAACAATTACAGGAGCACCAATAAAATTTATAGGCCTTGGAGAAAAATTAGAAAACTTTGAAATATTTTATCCTGATCGTATTGCACAAAGGATACTTGGGATGGGTGATATAGTTTCTTTAGTTGAAAAGGCATCTGAAAATGTAGATCAAGAAGAAATGGAATCTTTAGCAAAAAAAATAGCTAAAGGTAATTTTGATCTAGATGATTTTGCAAAACAGTTAAAACAGATGGGGAAAATGGGAGGAGTTTCAGGAATTATGTCAATGCTTCCAGGTATTTCTAAAGCACAAAAAATGATGGCCGAAAATAAAATCTCGGATTCTCTAATTAATCATCAAGTTGCAATAATAAATTCTATGACAAAGAAAGAAAGATCAAATCCAAATTTAATTAAAGCATCAAGAAAAATACGTATCTCAAAAGGCTCAGGTACTCGTGTTCAAGATGTAAACAAACTTTTAAAACAATTTCTTCAATCACAAAAAATGATGAAAAGAATGAAGTCAATGGGTAAAGGAGGATTACCCAATGATTTATTGCAAAAAATGCAAGGAAACTTTCCTCAAAAATTTAACTAGAAAGGAAAAATATGCCTGTAAGAATAAGATTATCTAGAGGAGGAGCTAAAAAGAGACCTTTTTATCGCATTATAGTTGCCGATTCAAGACGTGCAAGAGATGGAAAATTTATTGATCAAGTTGGAACTTATAATCCAATGCTAGAAAAAAATAATCCAGAAAGAGTTAAAATCGATATAGAAAAAACAAAAGAATGGATTGCTAAAGGCGCTAAACCTTCAGATAGGGTAATACTTTTTCTTAGTAAATTAGGAGTTGTAGAGAAACCTGTAATAACTGAAAAAACAAAAAAACATCTACCTAGAAAAAAGACCCAAGAAAAATTAGATGAAGCTAAAAAGCAAGATGCTGCAGAAGAAAAAGTAGTAGCAGACAAACCAGCTGAGAAAAAAGATGCTGCAGAAGAAAAAGTAGTAGCAGACAAACCAGCTGAGAAAAAAGATGCTGCAGAAGAAAAAGTAGTAGCAGACAAACCAGCTGAGAAAAAAGATGCTGCAGAAGAAAAACCAACTCAGAAAAAGCCAGAAAATAAAAATACTACTAAAGGAGATAGTAAAAAAGCTGAGTAAAATTTATAAACAAAAAATTATCCATATCGGAACATTTGGTGCACCTTTGGGTCTTAAGGGTGAGATTAAGATTAAAGTTCTAACATCAAATTTTAAAATATTTAAATCTATTGGTGAATATTTAAGTTTTGATCGATTAATTAAATGGAAGTTTAAAAAAATTATGATTAGAAGTAATAAATGTGTCGCTCACCCTCTTGGTTGTAACTCACGTAATGAAGCAGAGTTATTAAAAAATAAAAAAATTTATTGTTATAAAAATAAATTATCCAAAGATCACTTTAAAGAATATTTAGTAAGTGATTTATTAATATGCAAAATATTTTTAAATGATGGTCAATTTATTGGTAATGTTTTAAATGTTGAGAATTTTGGAGCAGGAAATTTATTAGAAACTAAATATAAAAATAAAAATATTTATATTCCAATGAACGAAGAAAATCTAATTTCAGTTAATTTAAATAAGAAAATTGTTATTGTTAATCCAATTAAAGGAATCCTTTCGTAATGCTTAATATAAAAATACTAACAGCATACCCAGAGATGTTTCCTGGTGCTCTAGGCTATTCATTAATTGGTAAAGCACTTGAGGAAAAAAAATTTTGCATAGATACTATTGATTTACGTAAATTTGGCATAGGTCACAGAAATAATATTGATGATGAGCCTTTTGGTGGTGGACCTGGTATGGTTTTGAGACCAGATGTAGTAGAAAAAGCTCTTTTATCAATTAATATTGATCCTAAAAAAAACAGCAAACGTATTTATTTAACTCCTTCAGGAGAGCTATTGAATCAAGAAAAACTTGGCATTTTATCTAAATTTAATGAATTAGTTATACTTTGTGGTCGTTTTGAAGGCGTTGATCAAAGAGCAATTGAGGTTTTTAACTTTGAAGAACTGAGCATAGGTAATTATGTCTTAGCAGGTGGTGAAATAGCAGCTCAAGTATTACTTGAAGGTTGTATTCGCCTCATTCCTGGAGTATTAGGGCAATCGGAAAGTTTATTAGAAGAGAGTTTTTCTGATAACCTTCTGGAGTATCCTCAATATACAAGGCCTAAGGTTTGGAAGGATATTAATAATAGATTATATGAAGTACCAGAGGTGCTAACTTCTGGGAATCATAGAAAAATTAAAGAATGGAGATATGATAAATCTGTTGAAAAAACAAAAATTAATAGATCAGATTTGTATTACAAAGGAACAGGAATAAAAGATGACTAATTTATTAGAAACTTTTGAAAAAAATCAAATAGAAAGATTAACTTTAAAAAAACGTATTCCAACTTTTCGTCCAGGAGATACTTTAAAAGTAACAGTTAAAATTACTGAAGGTGATAAATCACGATTACAAGCTTTTGAGGGAATGTGTATTGCAAGAAAAAATAATTCTGTTAATTCAACATTTACTGTTCGAAAAATATCTCACGGAGAGGGTGTTGAAAGAGTATTTCCTTTATTTAGTCCAATTATTGAAAAAATAGAAGTTATTAGAAAAGGTGACGTAAGACGTGCAAAATTATATTATTTGCGAGATAGAACAGGGAAAAGAGCTCGAATTGCTGATCGAGATCGAGGTGACGAAGTAGATCAATATGACTTTGTAGAACAAACACTGCAAGAAGAAGTTCAACCAACTGAAAATATTCAAGAAACAGAATCTAAACCAGGAGACGAACCACAACCTGTAGAGAAACCAAAAGCAGAAAAAAACCAAGAAGCCGAAAACAACTCGGATGAAAAAAAATAATCCAAAAACATTATTTGATAAAATTTGGTTACACCACCTTGTTGATCAGCAAGAAGTTGGAACATGTCTTTTGTACATTGATCGTCATCTTGTTCATGAAGTTACAAGTCCACAAGCATTTGAAGGTTTAAGAAATTCTAATCGCAAAGTTAGAAGACCAGAAAGCACTTTTGCTGTTGCAGATCATAACGTTCCAACTACTGACAGAACTAAGGGAATTGAAAATCAAGAAAGTAGAATACAAGTTGAAACACTTGAAAAAAATTGTAAAGATTTTGATGTTACCCTATTCCCTCTTTTAGATAGCAGGCAAGGTATAGTGCACATAGTAGGACCTGAACAGGGTATAACGCAGCCTGGAATGACAATAGTATGTGGCGATAGTCATACTGCAACTCATGGTGCATTTGGTGCATTAGCATTTGGTATTGGTACTAGCGAAGTAGAGCACGTTCTTGCAACACAAACATTAATTCAAAATCCTGCAAAAAATATGCGTATAGTTGTAAATGGTTTATTAAAAACAGGTGTCACAGCTAAAGACATTATTCTACACATTATAGGGAAAATAGGAACAGCAGGTGCCACAGGTTATGTAATTGAATACGCTGGTGAATCTATCTCTAATCTCTCGATGGAAGGTAGAATGACAATTTGTAATATGAGTATTGAAGCTGGAGCGAGAGCTGGATTAATTTCACCAGATCAGACTACTTTTGAATATATCAAGGGTAGACCTTATGCCCCTACAGGGAAAAATTGGGATAAAGCAGTAGAATTTTGGAAATCACTTCCATCAGATGAAGGGGCAAAATATGATAAAGAAATTATAATTGAAGCTAAAGATATTTTACCTCAGATTACTTGGGGAACTAGCCCACAAGATGTTGTTGCCATCAATGGCAGTGTTCCAAATCCCAATCAAGAAAGTAACCTAAATAGAAAAAGAGCAATGGAACGTTCACTAGAATATATGGGCTTAGAACCTCAGCAAGAAATTCAAAAAATTAAAATAGATAAAGTTTTTATTGGCTCATGCACAAATGGAAGAATAGAAGATTTAAGAGAAGTTGCAAAAATTGTTAAAGGTAGAAAAGTTGCAGTCGAATCCATGATTGTTCCAGGCTCTGGTTTAGTAAAAAAACAAGCAGAGAATGAAGGTTTAGATAAAATTTTTATTGAATCTGGGTTTGATTGGAGAGAACCTGGTTGCTCAATGTGCTTAGCAATGAATCCAGATCAACTGAAACCAAAAGAGCGATGTGCCTCAACTTCAAATAGAAATTTTGAAGGCCGCCAAGGACGAGAAGGTAGAACACATCTTGTTAGTCCGGCAATTGCAGCCGCTTCTGCAATAAAAGGCTCTTTTACAACTGTTGAGGATTTATAAAATGGATCCATTTATCACTATAAAAAGTATTCCTGCACCACTGCCAATGATTAATGTTGATACTGATATGATTATTCCTAAGCAATTTCTTAAAACTATTAAAAGATCAGGTTTGGGTAAGAATTTATTTCATGAGCTTAGATATGATATGCAGGGAAATATAAAGAACGATTTTGTTTTAAATTGGGATCCTTATAAAAAATCAAAAATATTAATTGCTGGTGCTAACTTTGGATGTGGATCAAGTAGAGAACATGCACCGTGGTCTTTGCTAGATTTCGGATTTAAATCAATTATTGCGCCTAGTTTTGCAGATATATTTTACAATAATTGCTTTAAAAATGGCATTTTACCAATCAAGTTAGATCAATCTAATGTAGATATATTAATGCAAGAAGCAGAAGATAAAAATGAAATTTCGGTTGATTTAGAAAATCAAACTATTTTTTTTAGCAATAATAAGAATATTAAATTTGAAATAGACGAGTTTAGAAAAAAATGTCTAATTGAAGGTTTAGATGACATAGGTCTGACTCTTAAAAAAGATAATAAAATCGATATTTACGAAGAAAAAATTCACAACATCCAACCTTGGATTGTTTAATTACTTATGAGTAATAAAAAAATATTAGTTTTGCCTGGTGACGGTATTGGTAATGAGGTTATGTCTGAAGTCCTTAATATTATTAATTGGATGGAAAAAACAAAATCTGTTTCTTTTGATATATCTGAGAGATTAGTAGGAGGCACTGCCTATGATAAAGAAGGTAATTCCATAAGTGATGAAACTATGCAGTTTGCAATCGACTCAGATGCTATATTATTTGGAGCAGTTGGAGGTTCAAAGTGGGACAATGTTGAAAGGAATAAAAGACCAGAAGCAGCATTATTAAGATTAAGAAAAGATTTAGATTTATTTGCTAATTTAAGACCAGCTGTTGTTTTAGATGCTCTTGTTGAAGCTTCATCTTTAAAGTTAGATTTAGTCAAAGGATTAGATATACTAATTGTTAGAGAGCTTACTAGCGGGGTCTACTTTGGTCAGCCAAGAGGAATTTCAAAAATTAATGATACAGAAAGTAAAGCCATTGATACTCAGCTCTACACAACTTCTGAAATCGATAGAGTTTCAAGAGTTGCATTTGATTTAGCAAAGTTAAGAAGAAATAAAGTTACATCTGCTGAAAAATCTAATGTTATGGAAACTGGTTTATTTTGGAGAAATATAGTTACTGAATTACATAAAAATGAATACTCTTCAGTAAATTTAGAACACATGTTAGCTGATAATTGTGCAATGCAACTTGTTCGTAATCCAAAACAGTTTGATGTTATTTTAACAGATAATTTATTTGGAGATCTTTTAAGTGATGTAGCAGCTATGCTTACTGGTTCTTTAGGTATGCTCCCATCAGCATCTCTTGGACCGCTATCGGAACAAGGGACAAGAGCAGCTATGTATGAACCTGTTCATGGAAGTGCTCCAGATATTGCAGGACAATCTAAAGCAAATCCTCTTGCTATGATAATGAGTTTTGCAATGATGTTAAAATATAGTTTTAACATGCAAGAAGATAGTCAATTAGTTGAAAAAGCTGTTCAAAATGTTCTTTTAAAAGGCTTGAGAACTCCAGATATCAAGCAAGGTGCAGAAAAAATTATTTCTACAAAAGAAATGGGTAATGCTGTTATTGAGGAACTTAAAATATTATCAGGAAATTAAATGAGTCAAAAATATAACATAGCTGTTGCTGGTGCCACAGGCGCAGTAGGTAATGAAATAATACAAATTTTAGATCAAAGGGATTTTCCCATTGATAATTTGTATTTATTAGCATCATCGAGATCTAAAGGAAAAAAAATAGAATTTAAAGACCAGGAAATTATAGTTGAGGATCTAGCTGAGTTTGATTTTTCAAAAACTCATATAGGTTTGTTCTCACCAGGAGGAGAAGTATCAGCAGAATTTGCTCCAAAAGCAGCCAAGGCTGGTTGTATTGTTATAGATAATACTTCACATTTTAGGATGAATAAAGATGTACCTCTTATAGTTCCAGAAGTTAATGCAAAGGATCTAGAAGAATTTTTTCTAGATAAAAATAAATCAAATATAATTTCAAATCCAAATTGTTCTACAATTCAAATGGTTGTTGCTCTAAAACCACTTCATGAAAAATCAATTATAAACCGTATTGTAGTATCAACCTACCAAGCCGTATCTGGTGCTGGTAAGACTGGAATGGATGAATTATTTAATCAAACACAAAATATTTATGGAAACCAAGAGATAAAAAAAGATAAGTTTACAAAACAAATAGCCTTTAATGCTATTCCCCATATTGGTTCTTTCTTAGAAAATGGGAATACTGAAGAAGAGCAAAAGATGATTGATGAAACAAAAAAAATTTTAGATGAAGGTATAAAAGTTTCAGCGACATGTGTTAGAACAGCTGTTTTTATTGGTCATTCAGAATCAATAAATATAGAATTTGATTCACCATTAGATGAAAAAAAAGCTCATGAAATTTTATTAAAATCTGCAGGTATATCAGTGATTGATCATAGAAAAGATGAAGGATATGTTACTCCAGTTGAAATTGCTGGAGAAGATAAGGTTTATGTTAGCAGGATAAGAAATGATAATTCTGTTGATAATGGACTTAACATATGGGTTGTATCAGATAATTTAAGAAAAGGTGCCGCCTTAAATGCTGTACAAATTGCAGAATTATTAATTAACAAATATAGTAATTATATAATCTAATAATATTGTAATTTTTTACTGTATGAATGAAGAAAATATAAATAAGTTAGTGTTTATCTGTGGAGCTCCACGAACAGGATCATCATTTTTATACAATTCAATTTGTTCATCGAATTTATTTAATAAAGCATTAACTGAAAATCATTTTATATCTAACCAGATTTCAGTATTAAAAAAACAAATTGGAAGAAATAAAAAAGAGCATTTTATGCACTTTCAAGATCCAAATTATACTATAGGTTTTTTTAAGAAAATCATTTATCAATACCTATTAAACCTTTTAAATAAACACAAAACAAATAACTTGTGCTTAAAAAGTATTTTATTTTCATTCGATAGCAATATTATTTCATCAATGTTTCCTTATGCTTATTTTATATTCATTGTAAGAGATCCACGAGATACAATATCTTCAATGTTAGATGTTTCTAAAAAACAAATTGAAATGCAGCTTAAGCCAAATTATCCTAGAAACATGAAAATATTATGTGAATTTATTAATAATCATTATGATTATATCCTCAATCCAAAGACTGAAAGTTCTTCCAAAAATATTATTATAATTAAGTATGAAGATTTATCAAATAAAACTATAAATGTGCTTAATGATATAATGGATAAAATAAATTTAAATTATCTTTACAAAGATGATGAAAATTTATGGTCAAATTCTGATAACATCAATCAAGATCCTCAAAATCCTTATAAATCAGACTTATGGTTACAGAAACCAAGTACGGAAAGAATAGGTGTTTACAAAACTAAATTAACACCTGAAGAGATCGAATTGATTAACGGCATGTGTATCAATTTAATTAATAAATTTAATTACTAAACAAATTCGAAGATATTAAAATTATAAACTTCAAGATTGCTGGCGGTCTCGTAGGGACTCGAACCCCAAACCCATGTTCCGAAGACACGTGTGATATCCATTTCACCACGAGACCATTGTATTAATAATGATATCTTATCAAAATTATTGAATATATCCTAGATTAGTCACCAAGAACTATTAGGTTGTTTTAAAAACTCTTCCTCATCTTTTGTTGATTTTCTTTTTAATACATTATTTCTATGAGGATAACGCCCAAATCTTTTGATTACTACTGTATGGTCGTTCCATGATTTTTTTAATCTTTCATATACTTCATATGATTTTAGATGAGTATCAACAAGATTGTGACCAGTAATATGATCGCAAATATCTTCACTATGAATTAAAGGTAAAAGTAAAAAATGTATTTTTTGTTGATCTAATTTTTCTAAATAACCCCTTTCAACTGCTTTATTAACTATTAGACGAGTTTTATAATCTTGTGAAAACGCTTTTTCATTATTTCTATAAAGATTCCTAGAAAACTGGTCTAGTAATATAACTAATGCTACACATTCTTCGGGGTCATCTTGCCACTCATCGTACTCATTTTTAATTGCTTTTTGTAAATCTTCAAAAAAAAATATTTTAATTTTTTCGTCATATTCATTATTTTTGGTA
>PTKZ01000055.1 GCA_002938205.1 Alphaproteobacteria bacterium MarineAlpha5_Bin5 | reverse complement strand
AACCAAAATGTATTTGTCACAGAACAGGAGGAGTTTTATTACAGCATTTGAAAGAACATCAATTGCATTGTGAGATCAATCCAGGTGATAATGTATTTTATTTTACAACATGTGGATGGATGATGTGGAATTGGTTAGTTAGTTCGTTGGCATCAAGAGCTTCCATAGTTCTTTTCGATGGTTTTCCTTTATATAAAAAAAATGATTTATTAATAAAAATAGCAAATCAAGAAAATATTACACTTTTTGGAATTAGTGCAAAATATATTGATACATTAAGAAAACTAAATTTATCCTTTATATCAAAGTATAAATTGAAAAATTTAAAAACTATTTGTTCAACCGGTTCTCCACTTTCAGAAGATAATTTTAAATATATTTATAAAAAAATAAAAAAAAATATTCATCTTGCTTCAATTTCGGGTGGCACTGATATCGTTTCTTGTTTTGTATTAGGAAACATTTATAGCGCTGTAATTTCTGGTCAGATTCAAAATAGTGGGCTAGGAATGAATGTTGATGTTTTTAATGAAAAAGGAAGATCAATTAGAAATCAAAAAGGAGAACTTGTGTGTAAATCTGCATTTCCATCTATGCCTATAAAGTTTTGGAATGATAAAAATAATTCTAAATATAAAAATGCATATTTTAAGAAATTTAAAGGAGTTTGGCATCATGGAGATTATGCTGAAAGAAAAAGTTCCAACGGCTATATTATTTATGGGAGATCAGATGCTACACTAAATCCCAGTGGAGTTAGACTTGGTACTTCGGAAATTTATTCTGTTGTTGAAAAGTTTAAAGAAATTAAAGAGTCCATCGTTGTTGGTCAATCTTGGGATAATGATATTAGGATTATATTATTTGTAGTAGTAAATAATCCTAGTCAATTTCATCAAAATTTAATTGAAAGGATTAAAAAGAGGATCAGATTTGAAGCTTCTCCAAGACACGTGCCATCAAAAATAATAAAGATAACTGACATACCTAGAACTAAAAATGGAAAAATAGTTGAATTAGCAGTAAAAAATGTAATTGAAGGAAATAAAATAAAAAATATACAGGCTTTAGCAAATCCTGAAATATTAAAAGAATTCAAAAATTTAGAAGAGTTAAAAACTAAATGATAAAAGATATAATAAAAAATTTAAACTTATCTTCTACGCTTAGAATTAATGAAATTTCTAAAGAGTTAGAATCTGAAGGAAAAGAAGTTTTTAAATTTGGATTTGGTCAATCTCCCTTTAAAGTTCCTGAAAATGTTATAGCAGAGTTAAAAAATAATGCTCATCAAAATAAATATTTATCTATGCAAGGTCTTTATGAGTTAAGACAAGAAATAGCAAAATTTGTATCTTCAAGAAAAAACTATGAGTATAAAGCTGAAAATATTATAGTTGGTCCCGGTACAAAGGAATTAATGTTTTTGTTGCAAATTCTTTTTGATGGAGATGTAATACTTCCTGTACCTAGCTGGGTATCTTATAAACCTCAAGCAATTATAGGAAGAAATAAAGTTCACTGGATTAATACAAGTAGAGAAAATAATTGGTTTCCTACTGCAGAAAATATAGAAAAAATTGTTTCTAAAAATAATAATAAAAATTATTTGTTATTTTTAAATTCACCTAACAATCCTTCAGGACAAATTTGTGAAAACCTAGAAGCGTTGAGCAATATAATTAAAAAATATAATATATTAGTTTTATCTGATGAAATATATGCTGAGCTAAGTTTTGATAACAATTACAGATCTATTTCGAGTTTTTGTCCAGAGAAAACAATTATTAGTAGCGGATTAAGTAAGTGGTGCGGAGCTGGAGGTTGGAGACTTGGGCATTTCGTTATACCTAATGAGTTAACAAAATTAAGAAATTCACTTAAAGTTCTTGTAAGTGAAACTTTTTCATCTGTAAGCGCACCTATTCAATATGCTGCTATAGCGGCATATAAAAATGACCAAAGCAAATATTTAGAAAATTCAAGAAATATTTTAAAAGC
>PTKZ01000054.1 GCA_002938205.1 Alphaproteobacteria bacterium MarineAlpha5_Bin5 | reverse complement strand
ACAGGAAAAATTAATCTTGGTTATACTCAGCTTGATAGCTATAGTGAGACAAAATCTGAAGGTTTAGCTTTAAAATACGATAAACAAAAAATTCAAACAAGGATAGCATCTATTGGAATTAAGTTTGATGACACTATTGGTCTCAAAAACTCCACAATAAAACCAAACGGTAAATTTGAATATAGTAGGGATTTTAGTCCATCTTCAGATGCGGTATTTAGCTATATTTCAGAACCAGACAAAACTTACAATTTGTCTGTTGATACAGGAGCATTTCATAACTTAAATACTAATATTGGTTTTGATTTAATAACTAAGAATAATTTATTAATCACATTTAATTATGAAAGAAATCAATCTGTAGGAAGTAGTCATACTGATACTTTGTATTTTGGTGGAAGCTACATTTCAAATAAAGAAACTGAATACGCTTTAGCTTTAGATGGAAGTGAATCTTTAAATACTAATTTTGATATAAAAAAATCTATAAATGGCTTTGATATTAGTTTTAATTTAAATTATGATCTGTTCAGTAAAAAACCTAATCAATTTACTTACTTAAATATGTCTAAAACCTTTTGAGTATAAATAATAAACCTCTACAATTTGACTATTATAAATGAAAAAACTTTTAGGGATCGTGGTTCTAAGTTTGTTGTGGTGCAATGTTGGAATTGCTGCTGAAAGAGAACCTGGTACTGATACAAAATGTTTATATGTATTCGAAAGAGAAAATGTATTTGAAAGAAAATTTTTACCAAAAGTTAATAAAGATAAAGGAGTTTTTGTTACTTATGTAGGTTGTAATAAATATTATGACAATTGGAGTTATGATTATTCTTTAGCCTCAGACATAGATGAAGCACATGAAAGAGCCTACTACGGATGTGTTGATACCGAAATGCCACAATACAATCTTACAGGTTGTCATTTATTTTCAATCAATGACGTAATTGTTTGGGGTAAAGATGCTGCCTTTGTAGCAAAAGTCGAGAAAGATATTAAGACAAGATTAGCAAAAATTAACAAGGAGAAGAAAATAGCTAAAAAGAAAAAAGCATGTACTGATACTTATGTGTTTTGTTATGTTGCTTTTGATGATTATGGCCATTACAACAAAGGCCTTTTTACAAAAAAAAGTCCAACAACTTTAAAAAAACTTACATTTAAAAAAAAGAGAAACATTGGTAGCGTTAGTAAGGTGGAAAAATATGGCGACATAAATAAGGGTAAAAAAAAACTTTTTAAATCATATTTTTTTGTAGCAGAATACGAAGGCAATATTACATTAGAAATATTTGTCGAACATCAGGATGGTGTAGTAACTGCACAAGGTGTAAAAGAAGGGAAAGATCTAGCAGAACTCTATGCATTTTATTATGCCCATATGTATGGTCAAATGCCTCGTTTTTTAAAAATTTATAATAAAAAAATATATATACATAAAGCCATAGGGAAGGATGACGGAACATGGTGGGCAATGTATAATACACGAGAATTCCATATTAACAGTTCGCGATGTGGGTACAACGAACCACAACAATATTCTAATTGTGCTGTAACAATGGCACATGAACTAGCACATGTTATTCAGGACTTTACTTCAGTGATCTCACCATCAAAATGGATGAAAGCAAGAAAATTAGATAATAAAAAGTATTGCTCAAAATATGCTAAGAAAAATTCACGGGAAGATTTTGCTGAGTCAATTGTATGTTGGATTGGCGTAAGACATAAATCAGATTGGGATGGACCTGACAATATAATTAATATAGGTCATGTTGAAAAGATTAATGAATACATGCCAAACCGTCTTAAATTTTTTGATGAATTAAATTTAAACATGTATCCTTTGTAAAACTTAATTAATCATGAAAAAGTTTTTAGGGATCGTGGTTCTGGGTTTAGAATAATGTTTAATTTTTTTAAAAAGAAAATCGCAAACGAAGATCAATTTCCAAAAAAAAGTGTGATGCTTAGATTTATATATTTTTTGTTATTTTTTCTTTACTTTAGTAAAACATTTTCAGCAAATG
>PTKZ01000053.1 GCA_002938205.1 Alphaproteobacteria bacterium MarineAlpha5_Bin5 | reverse complement strand
GTTATCTTTTTCAGAAATAAATGCTTTTCGTATATCTTTTCCATCTTCAGATTTTATAGGAATATTTTGTAAGTTAGGATTACTAGAAGCTAATCGCCCTGTCGAGGTAGCGGCAAGCAAAAAAGAAGTGTGAACCCTATTTGTTTTAGGATTAATATGTTCTGGTAATGAATCTGAATAAGTATTTTTCAATTTTGTTGCCTGCCTCCATTCAAGAACTAGTTTTGGTAACTTATGACCCTTAAATGCTAAATCTTCCAAAACATTAGCGCTTGTAGCAAAACTGCCTTTTTTAGTTTTTTTTAGTGCAGAAATTTTTAATTCATTATACATAATTTCACCTAATTGTTTTGTGGACCCTATTTTAAATTCTTTTTTTGAAATCTTAAATATTTCTTTCTCTAAAAAATTAATTTTTTTTTCAAATTTTATAGAAAGTTTATTTAAAAAAACTTCATCTAGCTTAACACCATTTATTTCCATTAAAGCTAAAATTTTAATCAATGGTTTTTCAAAAATTTCATAAATATTATTAAGTTTCTCTCTTTTAAGGCTATCAAAAAATAATTTGTATAATCTATAAGTTATATCAGCATCTTCAGCTGCATAATTTTTTGCAATATTTATATCAACTTCACTAAAATTAATTTGTTTTTTTCCTGTTCCTACAGTTTCTTTAAATGTTATTGGATTATGATCTAAGTGTATTTTAGAAAGAGTATCCATATTGTGTCTATTTTTTCCCGAATCTAGCACATATGACATTAACATAGTGTCCTCTAGACAATTCATATCAATTCCACGGTGGTAAAAAACTATATAATCAAATTTGATGTTTTGACCGATTTTTTTAATACTACTATCTTCTAAAGTACTTTTTAAAATTTTTATAACATTTGTTTCATCCAAATTATTTCCTTTTTTATGACCAACTGGGATATAACAAGCATGACCAATTTTTGTTGAAATAGAAATCCCAACTAAATCAGCCTGATGAGGGTCTAAAGATGTTGTTTCACTATCTATACATATTTCTCCAATTTCCTCTGCTTCTTTTAACCATACTTCAATTTCATTAACATCGTTAATTAAAGTGTAATTATCTTTTGAAATTTTTGTAACTTTTTTTACTTTACCATATATCTTTACATCATTTGAAAAGTCAATTTCCCCATAAGTTGATATGGTCGAACTTAACAATCTATTAAATTCCATATCTCTTAAAAAACTATAAAGTTTTTTTTTATCAATTTCTTTTAAATAAAAATCTGTAATTTGGTCTTTTACAGGAACATCTTTTTTTAAAGTTGCTAATTTTTTACTTATTAATGCTTTATCAATATTCTCTTGAATTGTTTCTCTTCTTTTGTTTTGCTTAATATTTTTAGTATTCCTAATTAAATTTTCTAGATTACCATATTGATTGATTAATGATGAGGCAGTTTTAATTCCTATTCCAGGTACGCCTGGCACGTTATCACTACTGTCTCCAGCTAGAGCTTGAACATCAATTATCTTGTCCGGTTTAACTCCAAATTTTTTATCTATATCATCCTGATTAATAAATTTGTTTTTCATTGGATCATAAATTCGAATATTTTTTTTATATAGTTGCATTAAATCTTTGTCAGAAGATACGATTGTTACTTTGGCACCTTCTTTTAAAATTTGTTCTGAATAGGTTGCAATTAAATCATCAGCTTCATAATTGATAAGCTCTACAGATGGTAGATTGAATGCCAAAACTGATTTTCTAATATATTCAAATTGAGGTATAAGGTCTTCTGGTGCATCTGATCTATTAGCCTTGTAATCAGAATAAATTTCATTTCTGAAATTTTTTCTAGCTGAATCAAATATTACAGCAAAATGTGTTGGCCTATGTTCGTTAACATTAGATTTAGAATCTTCTAATAATTTAAACAACATATTACAAAAGCCACTTACTGCTCCTGTAGGCATACCATCACTTTTTCTTGTTAATGGTGGTAGCGCATAGTAAGCTCTAAATATATAACCTGAACCATCTATTAAATAGAAATGATCATTTTTTTTTATTTTGGTCATATAAATAATTATCTTAATTTAAGCCAATGTTGTAAATGTATATCTCTTTATGAATAAAAAAAATGTTTTATATGTAAAAAATTTAAATA
>PTKZ01000052.1 GCA_002938205.1 Alphaproteobacteria bacterium MarineAlpha5_Bin5 | reverse complement strand
GAGAATAATTGATAGTGTTAATTGGGGTTATAGTTTTTTAAATTCACAAACAAATATATTACAATCAGTAATTAACAGTCGAATAGAGACAATAAATACTAAGTTATTATTTAAAGATTCATATTTAAAGAGAAAGTGTATAATTTTAGCCAATGGTTATTACGAATGGAAATTTAGTAATAACACTAAAATTCCTTATTACATTAATATTCCTGTCAATGAAATTATGTGCTTTGCAGGTATTTGGAGAAATGAAATTAGAAATGGAAAAACAATTAAAGTTTGTAGTATTATTACTAAGTCAGCAAATTCAAATATTTCCTTTATCCATAACCGTATGCCATTTATTTTATCTATTAATGAATCTATGGAATATCTTGAAGATAAAACAAATGCTTTTTCAAAAAATTATTCAGAAAGCTCAATTGAATCAGATTTAGATTTTTATAAAGTTTCGAAATTTGTTAACAACCCAAATAATAATTCAAAAGCATGCATAATTCCCTTAAAATAGTCTGGTAATATTTATGATTTTGTTTATTAAATAATCATGCAATTACTCCAAAAAAATGAATTTTGGCTACTAATTTTTTCTTTAGGTTTGCTTTATTGGTTATTTAATCCATCAGTTATAATGACACTAGTAATGATTGTACCTTTATTAATAGCAACTGTTACTAAAAAATAAATTATAAATTAAATTATTTTACCTAAATCTTTTTGTCTTTTTATGACAAACAAACCGCTAAAAATAATAATTAATGCTCCAAAAAACATATTATAAGTTGGTATTTCATCTAATATTAAATAACCAAATATAATACCAAAAATTACAACACTATATCTAGCAGAGGCAGACAATGATAGAGGTGCGTAAAATATTGTCATTACAGAAAAAAGATACGCAATAGATAAAAAAATACTTGATATCATGATTTGGGGTAATTGATTTAATGTTAAAGAAAATTCAAAAAAAATAGAACCAATTCCTGAAAATATAGTCATTAGAACAGAAGTAACAAATATAATTTCAAAATTATTACTTTTTGTGACAATTCCTTTTGTTCTTACATCTCGTATTGTTAAAAACATAGCTGCTAATATTGGAAAAATAAAAAAATAGCTAATATTCATATTTTGTGGATTTATAACTATTATAACTCCTATAAATCCTACAATAACTGCAAACCATCTCCTAATACCAACTTTTTCTTTTAAAAAAATAAAAGCAAAAATTGTTACAAAAAAAGGGTTAGTCATTAAAAGTGTATATACATTTGATACAGGCATTAATATTAAACCTGTAAAAAAAAATAATGCTGTCATAACTTCAAATAATCCTCTTATATGAAAAGATTTAATCTTTAAAATTTCAAATATATTTTTTTTATCAATTATATTTAAATACAAGAAAATAAAAAATGTTGTGAATAATCCTCTAATAAAAATCACATTGATCACAGAGATATTATTATTTGCTTCCTGTACTGAAAATTTAACTATACAATCGTTTAAAGCAAAAGACAATTGACCAGCACACATCAAAATAATTCCCAATAAACTATTTGATAATAAATGCTTGCGTTTCATTATAAAAAAAAATACTTAATAATTTGAAATGTTAAAATCTAATGAATCACACCATCTATATGGATTTACTGATTTAAAGTCATTAAATGAAAGAGGTCCATTAGTAATATCTTATGGAAAAGGTATTTATGTTTATGATATTCATAATAAAAAATATTTAGATGCTAACTCAGGTTTGTGGAATGCGTGTGCTGGATTTGATCATCCAGGATTAATTGAAGTTGCTAAAAAACAATATGAGAAATTTGCAGGTTATCATTCTTTATTTGGAAGACTATCTGAGGAAACATTAGAATTAGCAGATAAAATTATTGAAGTATCACCTTTTGATGATGGAAAAGTATTTTTTTGCAATTCAGGATCAGAAGCCAATGATACTTTAATCAAAATGTTATGGATGTTAAATAAATATAAGGGTTTACCTGAGAAAAGAAAAATTATTTCTAGAATAAATGGCTATCATGGAGTTACTATTGGAGCATCATCAATGACAGCGAAACCTTATAACAATCATTTTGGCTTACCTTTAGATGGATTTGTACATGCAGACTGTCCTCATTATTGGAAATTTGGTTTACAAAATGAAACAGAGGAAGATTTTTCAAAAAGAATGGCAAAAAATTTAGAAGATTTAATAATTAAAGAAGATCCAAA
>PTKZ01000051.1 GCA_002938205.1 Alphaproteobacteria bacterium MarineAlpha5_Bin5 | reverse complement strand
TTAACTGTAAATAAATGACAAGGATCCCAAGCACTTGTACTAAGCCATGTAACATTATCTACTTCACCATAAGCTTCTGCCCAAATATTATCTAATCCATAATACTTAAACATTGCAGGAACATCTAAACTGTAACGAGTTGCAAATGGAAAATATCCACCAAATACAGATATATCAACTGGAGATCCCATTGTTGCATCATCACTTTGCACAGCATCAATAGTGCCAGCTTGCATCGCTCTGAATAATTCATCAGTTGGAACTAATTGATCAGCATAATAAAGTTCGATTTCCATCTCGCCATGAGCTGCTTTGTTAAATGCTTCAATTTGTGGAAGCACAACATGTGCGCCTAAAGGAGCGCCAGAATAAGTCTGAAGTCTCCACTTAATCGGATTAGTTGCTGCATATGCATATGGTGCTGCTAATGTTGAAGCACCTAAAGCACCTGCAGATACTAAACCCGCTTTTTTTAAAAATTCACGTCTTTTAGTGATATTTTTTTTATTTTTCATTAAACTACCTCCTAAAGTTTTAAATAATAAATAATTTCAATATCTTGATATGTAAAAAGGTATAAATCAAGAAAATAAATTAATATAAAAAATTATCTTCTTGATACATAATCTGGAAGCCAAGTAGCTATTTCAGGAAAAATCATCACTATCGCTAAACCAAGACACATTACAAGCACAAAAGGAATAATAGATCTATAAATGTCCATCAAATTAATTTCTTTTGGGGCCATTGCTCGCATTAAAAATAAATTATAACCAAATGGAGGTGTCATATATGCAATTTGACAAGTAATTGTATATAAGACTCCATACCAAATAGGATTAAAACCTAATGCTATAATTAGTGGAACATATAAAGGAGCTACAATTACAAGCATAGCTGTATCATCTAAAAACATTCCCATTAATATGTAAGATAGTTGCATCATTATCAAAACGCCCCAAGGGCTTAGATTCCATCTTTCTATAAATAAAGTTTCAATTGCCCTAACAGCACCAATGCCATCAAAGACAGCTCCAAAACTTAAAGCTGCTAGAATGATCCACATAAACATACATGATACACCTAAAGTTTTTTTCAAAGTGTTTTCAATAACATTCCAAGTAAGTTTGCCTTTTAATAGAGCTGCTAATGTTGCGCCAAAAGCACCTACAGCTGAACACTCTACTAAACTTGCTATACCCATTAAAAATAATCCAGTCATAGAAAAGAAAATTGCGAAAGGTATTAATCCAGCTTGCAATAATTTAAATTTTTCAGCTCTAGTAATTTGCCTTTCTTCTTTTGGCAGGGTTGGACCTAATTCAGGTTGAAGTCTACATCTTATGTAAATGTATAAGATGAATAATGTTGCCATCATAATTCCCGGAATAATACCTGCTAACCATAATTTACTAACTGGTTGTCTTGCTATCATTCCATAAAGTACTAGAACAACACTTGGTGGCACTAAGATTCCAAGAGAACTTCCAGCTTGCACTACACCTGTGATCATTCTTTTATCGTAACCTCGTTTTAACATTGCTGGCAAAGCAATAGTTGCACCAATAGCCATACCTGCTACACTCAAACCATTCATCGCAGAAATTGCAACCATCATTCCCATTGTGCCAATTGCTAAACCTCCTTTTATACCTCCAAAATACACATGAAACATTTTATATAGATCATCTGCGATACCTGATTCAGATATCATATAACCCATGTAAATAAACAAAGGTAAAGTTAGCATTGGATACCATTTGAATAGTTTCCACGCTGCTGTGTAAGGCATCTCAATTGCTCCATCTCCCCATAACAATAACGCTGCCATTGCTGCAACAAAGCCTATTGCTCCAAACACTCTTTGACCCGTTAACAACATTAACAACATTGTTGCAAACATTGTAATAGCAATCATTTCATAGCTTACATAATCTGCTATCATTAAATTTCTCTATCTAATACCTTTGCAAGATCTTTGAAAAATATTGCAATTGATTGAAGAAGCATTAGCCCAATTCCAAATGTCATTATGGATTTAATTGGCCATACATAAGGTGCCCACGCCGTAAATAATCTTTGATTAGTTTCTATTGTATATGTTAAACTTGATATTGAACCATAAAAAAGAACAACAAGATAAAAAATAAGAAATACACTTGTAAGAGAATCAAGAACAGCTTTTGTTTTATCTTTTAGTTTACTATATATTAGATCCATTCTTACATGGTCATCAGTTATCATAGAATAACCTCCCCCTAACAAATAATATCCAGTCATTACAAATTGAGCCATTTCAATTATCCAAATAAGAGGAATATTAATAATATTTCTTGTTACAAAAGATAAAATTAATATGAACATCATCACAAATACTA
>PTKZ01000050.1 GCA_002938205.1 Alphaproteobacteria bacterium MarineAlpha5_Bin5 | reverse complement strand
TGCCGCCTACAAATGTTTTAAAATTATTTTTTTTTAAAATATCACCTATTAGTTTTGTTGTTGTTGATTTGCCATTGGTGCCTGTAATAGCAATAATTTTTTGCTTTGAAATATTTTCATAATATAAATTCAGATCTCTTTTTATTAATTTTTTTTTTCTCAAATTTTCAAACTTTTTTTTATAAATAGATATTGCTGGAGTTAAATAAATATTTTTATATTGAATTAAATTTTCAATTTTTGGTTTAACAAAATCAATATTTTTAAATATTTTTTTTACATTAATTCTAACTTTTTTGTTATCGTCCCAAAAACAAAAATTTAATTTATTTTTTATTAATAATTTAGCTATTGAAATTCCACTTTTGTTAAGACCATAAATATAATTCATTGTTATCTTATCTTTAATGTTGCTAAACCTATTAATGCTAAAACTATAGTTATAATCCAAAACCTAATAACAATTGTGGATTCAGCCCAACCCTTTTTTTCAAAATGATGATGAAGTGGAGCCATCATAAAGACTCTTTTACCTGTAAATTTAAAACTTATTACTTGAATAATAACAGATAATGTTTCTAAAACAAATAAACCTCCAATTATTGCTAAAACTATCTCATGCTTAACCATAATAGCTATTGATCCTAAGGAGCTACCTAAGGCCAAAGAACCAGTATCCCCCATAAATACTTTTGCAGGAGGTGCATTAAACCATAAAAAACCTAAAGCTGAACCTATTAACGCACCACAAAATACTGATAACTCTCCACTACCAGGAATATAACTAATTAATAAATATTCAGCAAAAAATATATTCCCACTTAGATACGCTATAAATGCAAATGACATTGCTACTATCATAACAGGTACAATAGCTAAACCATCTAGTCCATCTGTTAAGTTAACTGAGTTAGCGGAACCTAAAATTATAAATATTCCAATAAAAAAATAAAATATCCCAAAATCTATAACAAAATTTTTAAAGAAAGGGAAAGCAATCGTGGTACCGATTTTTTCATTTAAATTATTTATAATAAAAAAAATAATTATAAAACATATTATGATTTGAAAAAAAATTCGAGTTCGTCCTCTAAGGCCTTGACTAGAATTAAATTTAATTTTTTTATAATCATCTATTATACCGATTGTCCCAAAACTGATTAATGTGAAAATACCAATCCAAACATATTTATTGCTTAAATCTGACCATAAAAAAAGTGATGTAATTATACTTAAGATAATTAAAATTCCTCCCATAGTTGGGGTACCGGACTTTTGTATAATATGATTTTCAGGACCATCAATGCGTATTGGTTGACCAATTGGTTGAAACTTTGAAAGTGAATTTATTATCATTTCTCCAAATATTAATGAAAAAAACAATGATGTTAATATGGCTGCACCAGTTCTAAATGTAATAAAGTTAAATAAATTTAAAAAACTATATAAATTTAAATATTCCTCAGCTAATAATTTTATCAAGTTAACTCCTTACTATCTTTGTATGAATAAATTTTTTTGCAAACTTATTTACTTCAGTAGAATTTGAACATTTAACCATTAAAATGGCATTATTATGAATATTGTTATTAACATAATCAAATAATTGTTTGCTTTTTTCTTTATAAATAAATCTATTTTTACTATTAGAGAGATTATTTAGAGCAGATTTAAATAAATTTCCGCATAAAATTACTTTATAAAATCTATATTTTTCAAGAAATTTTAAAACTTCAAGATGAAATTTATTTTTAAATTCACCTAACTCATTCATATTGCCTAATATAATTATTTTATTATATTTTGTATCTTTCAAATCAGCTAAATATTTAATTGATTGCTTCATTGTATCAGGGTTGGCATTGTAAGATTCATCAATAAATTTTATTTTATGATTTTTGAGTTTTAAATGTAATATTTTTCCTCTACCTGAAACAGGCATTAATTTATTAAAATTTTTTAA
Source organism: Alphaproteobacteria bacterium MarineAlpha5_Bin5 (assembly GCA_002938205.1). Classification (GTDB taxonomy): domain Bacteria; phylum Pseudomonadota; class Alphaproteobacteria; order HIMB59; genus CACPNW01. The sequence goes on along the minus strand of PTKZ01000050.1, from coordinate 446 downwards.
AATTATATCAATATTAATTCTGTTTTGTAAAAAAAAAGCAATGACAAACAATAAATTATTTATTCTATATATTACTTTTTCATTACAATTGATTATAATAATTTTTTTATTAACATATAATTGAATTTGATAAAAATTTTTTATTTTTTTTATTTTTTTTATATAATAATCAGAATTTGAACTCCCAAATTTTATAATATTTATTAATTTTTCCCTTTTTGCAATTTTATGTAAATGTATTTCTGCTGGATTAGTACAAAATAAGTATAATATTCTTGCATTCTCATTATACTTTTTTTTAAATATATCTGATTTTTCTTCAGATATATTTTTTTTACTTTTAAATGTTTCTAAATGTGTTGGTTGAATATTAGTTATAAAAATTTGTGATGGTTTAACTAATGATACTAAGTTTTGTATCTCACCAAAATTGTTAGTGCCTAATT
>PTKZ01000005.1 GCA_002938205.1 Alphaproteobacteria bacterium MarineAlpha5_Bin5 | reverse complement strand
ATTAGACGAGTTTTATAATCTTGTGAAAACGCTTTTTCGCTATTTCTATAAAGATTCCTAGAAAACTGGTCTAGTAATATAACTAATGCTACACATTCTTCCGGGTTATCTTGCCACTCATCATACTCATTTTTAATTGCTTTTTGAAAATCTTCAAAAAAAAATATTTTAATTTTTTCGTCATATTCATTATTTTTGGTAAACCAATCTTTGATACTAGATTGAATATACCAAAAGTCTAAAATTGCTTTTGCTCTTTCATTCATAACACGCCTATACTATAGATGATTAATCTACATGACATTAACAAAATTAAATAATAAAATTATACAATGTAGGCATTGTAATCGTCTTGTTAATTTTCGAGAAAAAATTGCTACTGTAAAAAGACGCCAGTATATAAATGAAATTTATTGGGGCAAACCTATTACCGGATATGGAGATAAAAATGCAAAGTTACTTATGATTGGGTTAGCACCTGCGGCACATGGAGGCAATAGAACAGGCCGTGTATTTACTGGCGACAAATCAGCAGATTTTTTGTTTAAATGTCTTTATAAGACTGGGTTTGCAAATCAACCTATATCAATTAGTCGCAATGATGGACTTCAACTTAATAATTTATATTTAACAGCTGCATTAAAATGTGTTCCACCTGGAGATAAGCCAACTTCAATTGAATTAAAAACATGTTTTCAGTATTTTAGAAAAGAAATCCTGTTTTTAAAAAAAATTAATACCATTGTTGCTTTAGGTAAAATAGCCTTTGATGCATGTTTGAATTTTTATAAAGAGGACTATGAAATTAAAAGCAAACATTTTGTTTTTAAACATGGAGAACAATATTTACTTCCAGATAATAAGCTACTTATAGGCAGTTATCATCCCAGTCCTCGTAATGTAAATACTGGTCGTATAGATATAAAAAAAATGGTAGCACTATTAAAAAAAATAAAGAAAACTATAGAGCGTTAATGCCAATTCGAAGAAAGTCTAGCTTATACAAAAAATATTATGAAAATATAGGGCAGATTTCTTTTTTTGGATACGATAATCTTCATTTTAAAACTGTAAATTTACCAAATCGTCAACGTTTTAAAAATTTATGTCCAGTATTTAATTTAAAAATTATCATTAATACTAAATCAATTTCCTTACGATTTATTGAGATAATGTAAATGAAAAATTTTTTTTTATATGATCCAAAATTATTAATATATGGTTTTCTAATTATTTTTTTTGCTAGTTATGGGCAAACATTTTTTATTTCATTATTTAATATTGAAATACGCACTCACTATAATTTAACTGATGGTCAATTTGGCTTTGTTTATGCAGTTGCTACTACATTAAGCTCAATCTTATTAATTAATTTTGCAAAATTAATTGATTATATCGATTTAAGACTTTATTCTTTTATAGTAAGCATTGGAATTTTTCTAGCTTGCTTAGGAATGTTTTTTCTATTTAAGCATTTGGCCTTTCTTTTTTTTATTATATTTGCTTTACGTTTTTTTGGTCAAGGAGCTATGTCACATGCAGGAGAAACAACTATGGCAAGATATTTTGGCAAAAATCGTGGTAAGGCAATTTCTATAGCTACTTTAGGCGGTATGATTGGTGTTATGTTTTTGCCTATTATTGTTATTAATTTAATGAAAAATTATAGTATTAATGAAATTTGGTTAATAGCATCATTTACTATTTTATTATTTATACCATTGTTATTTATTGCATTAAGCAACCAGTCTAGAAGACATGTTAATTTTAAAAAAACTATTAGCAATGAAAATTTAAATAAAAAATGGAAAACTAGAGAAGTAATTACAAATAGCAAGTTCTACACTTATCTTCCTCTATCAATTGCGCCATCTTTTATCTCAACAGGCTTAATGTTTCATCAGATATTTATTTTTAATCAAAAAGGCTGGAGTATGGAAATGCTTGGCAAGGGTTATTTATTAGTTGGTCTATTTTCTATTGCTGGTCTTTTAATTGGAGGACCTATAATTGATAAATTTAATACTCGTAAAACAGTATTAACCGGACTTTTCCCACTTTTTGTATGTATTTCAATTTTATTATTTTTTGATAATTACTTCTTTTTTATTATTTACATGTGTTTTTATGGTTTAAATTTTGGAATTACCATTCCTTTTTTTGGTGCTTTGTGGGCAGAAATATATGGAGTTGAAAGCTTAGGCACAGTTAAAGCTCTGCTTCATGCAGGAGGTGTTTTAGCCAGTGCTTTATCCCCTCTAGTTTTTGGATATTTGATTGATTGGGGATTTGGGATATTAACAATCGTGTTTATTAGTGGATTAATTATAATATTTTCAACTTTACTGCCATTATATAAAAAATTACCATGAATGAAAAAGTTTCAGATAGTATAAAATTTCTTTTAGCTGAATATAGACGATTAAGAAAAAAAAAATCTAAAGTTAAGCTTACTGAGTCCGAAGAAGAAACATTTAGAAATCTATTAAAATTTTTAGGAAAAGATAAATGAGTTTTAGCATAATTGATCATTACGAAAGTTTTGTAAGCAATAATTTTATTAAAAAAGATTTAGAGCAGATAAAATTATTAAAGGAAGTTAGTAGGACTTGGATCAATTCAAATAAAAAATCATTAATTTTTAAAAAAAACAAAAAGAAAGGAGTTTATGTTCATGGCAGTGTTGGCACAGGAAAAACATTTTTGCTAAACTTAATTTGTCAATTTACAAAAGTTGGAAAGAAAATTCATTTCAATCATTTAATGAGTGAAGTGCATTCTAAAATAAATACGAAGGATAACAAAGAAAAAAAACTAGAGAGATATATTAAAAAAATTTCATTAAATGTTAAAATTCTTTTTATTGATGAAATGCACATCTTTAATATTGTAGATGCGTTAATCATAAAAAAAATATTTACATTATTTGAAAAAAATAAAATATTTATAATAGTATCTTCTAATTTTCATCCTAAGGATTTGTACAAAGAAGGCTTACAACATAATGATTTTATTCCATTTATTAATTATATCATGGAGCATTATAATCTTATTAAGATTGGTAATAATATAGATTATAGAAGATTGACATTAAATCAGTCAAAAACCTATTTTACTCCTATAAATAATGATACTAACGAAGAATTTAATAAATTATTTGAACGCCTTGTTGATACATCATCGTTGATGTCAAAAACTATTAAAACAAAAAGTAGAAGTTTTGTAATAGATACTTGTTCATCAAATGTAGCTTTATGTAGTTTTGAAAAGTTATGTAACAACAATCTTGGTCATGAAGACTATAAAAACATTGCAGAAATTTTTAGTTTAATTTTTATTAAAAATGTTCCACAATTATCTATTGATAAAGCTGATCAATGCAGGCGTTTTATTAGCTTAATTGATATGCTTTATAACCAAAATTGTTCTGTAGTTTTATTAGCTGAAACCCCAATTGCTTCATTATGCAGAATAAAAGCTATGTCTAAAGAATTTGATAGAACTGCAAGTAGATTATACGAAATGACAATTATAAAACCTTCACAATGAAAAAACTATAATATTTATTAGTTCATTTTTCATAGTTGCGTTTATGGTGTATTTTGGAATTGGTTTTTATATTGCTGCAAGCATTTTGAATATGGATTACACCTGTGGACTACATTAAAACTCTCTTCCCAACACATAGAGCGCAAAAGTTGAAGCAAATGTAATTAAAAACTACACATCAAGTATTTTATGTGAAAACTTTCCTTCAGAAAAATACCATTTGGAGAATTGGCAAAATGTTTATTTTCCATCAAAAGAAAACAATATTAAATTAAGTTTTTGGTTAGTGCCAAATGCCTATCATATTGATGCAATGTTCAAATATCTAAATGAACATGCTGAGAAAATGAAAATTTTTTTTGAAGAAAATTTAAAATAAAAAAAGCCGAACCACACTCTACTAGCCTGTACCTTGGCAGACACTTCTCTAGTTAAGTAAAAACTCAGCAACCATCAAACGGCGGGAATGAAGGTTGATATTTCCTGGCGTTCCTCCGAAGCAAAGAAACAGAGTTCAGATCCGGCTTTATTTAAATTAATAGTAATTAAATAAATTTTCAATAAATAACCGTTTTTTTATTTATCTTTTTTGGCTAAAAATAAGGAAAAAAAAAAAATATATCCATTATATCCACAGGTTTATTCACATAAGCTAGTAAATTAATTGATTTACACTAATGATATTTTTTTTTGAAATTCTGCAAAAAAAATATAGTTATGGTTTATAAGTCCTCTTAAACAAAACTACTCAATGAGAAGTAATCGACCTTTATCCCCACATCTTTCAATTTATAAAAAAATTTTAACCTCCGTTTTCTCTATTTTTCATAGATTTACTGGAATTAGTTTAAGTATTGGATCAATATTAATTGCCTTATGGTTTTGCTTATTTGCATTATTGCCAAGTTATTATTTTGTTTTTGAAATTATATCAGCAAACATTTTTTTTAGATTCATTTTATTTATTTGGACAATAACAATTTTTTATCACTTATTTAATGGAGTGCGATATCTTTATTGGTCTTTTGGTATTGGTATGGATTTGAATTCAGTATATTTTTCGGCATATATGGTTCTTTTTTTAACGATGCTTTCTTCAATTTTAGTTTGGTTTTTATTATGAAAAACTATACCAAGAAATGGATTGTACAAAGAATTACAGCATTTATATTAATACCACTTACTTTCTGGTTTGTTTATAAAAGTATTTCTTTAATATCAATGAGCTATGATCAAGTAATATTTTTTTTTAGCTCAATATTTAATGTATTTCTTTTTTATATTATGATTATTGCAATGCTTATACATGGAAAACTTGGATGTGAAACAATTATAGAAGATTATATTTATTCAAGAGACAGTAGAAATTATATTAAATTATTAATTAATATAATCACTTATGTGTTTATATTTTTAATAACTTTATCAACTTTAAAAATAATATTATTTGCATGAGTAAATCTTATGAAATTATTGACCATCATTATGATGTGGTGGTAATTGGTGCCGGAGGTTCTGGTTTAAGAGCTACCTTAGGATCAGCTGAATTGGGGCTAAAGACAGCTTGTATTTCAAAAGTTTTTCCAACAAGAAGTCACACAGTAGCTGCACAAGGAGGTATAGGAGCAGCACTTGGTAATATGGGTGAAGATAGTTGGAAGTGGCATATGTATGATACCGTTAAAGGTTCTGATTGGCTTGGTGATCAAGATGCCATTGAATATTTATGTTCAAAGGCACCTGAAGCTGTAGTTGAACTAGAGGACTATGGAATGCCTTTCAGCAGAACTGAAGATGGAAAAATTTATCAAAGGCCTTTTGGTGGCCACTTAACTAAAAATGGAGAAGGTGCACCTGCAATGAGAGCTTGCGCTGCTGCAGACAGAACTGGTCATGCTTTGTTACATACTTTGTATCAACAATCGCTCAAGCATAAAGTAGAGTTTTTTATTGAATATTTTGTTTTAGATTTATTAATGGATACTAATGAGAATTGCTCTGGGGTAGTTGTGTGGAGTTTAGAAGATGGAATGATACATCGTTTTCTTGCACATCAGACAATCATTGCAACAGGCGGATATGGAAGAGCTTATTCGTCTTCTACAAGTGCTCATATTTGTACAGGAGATGGGAATGCTATGGTTCTTAGACAGAACTTACCTTTATCTGACATGGAATTTATACAATTTCATCCAACAGGTATTTATGGAGCTGGTGTTTTAATTACTGAAGGAGCACGTGGAGAAGGAGGCTATTTAACTAATTGTGATGGAGAAAGATTCATGGAAAGATATGCACCAAATGCAAAAGATTTAGCCTCAAGAGATGTTGTGTGTAGAGCTATGACTATTGAAATTAAAGAGAAAAGAGGTTGTGGAGAAAACAAGGATCATGTTTTATTGCATTTAGAACATTTAGATAAAGAAACTTTACATAAGCGCTTACCAGGCATTTCAGAAACTGCAAAAATATTTGCTGGGGTTGATTTAACAAAAGAACCAGTACCAGTTCTTCCAACAGTTCATTACAATATGGGTGGAATTCCAACAAATTTTAGAACTGAGGTTCTAAATCCAACTAAAGAAAATCCTGACAACATTTGTGAAGGCTTAATGGCGATTGGCGAAGCTGCTTGTGTATCTGTTCATGGCGCAAATCGTCTTGGCACAAATTCTTTAATTGACCTAATTGTATTTGGTAAAGCCGCAAGTATTACTGCAAAAGAAAAAGTGAAACCTAATTCAGCAAAATTAAGTGTAAAAAAGAGTTCAACAGATTTAATTTTAGAGCGTTTTGATAATATTCGTTATAACAAAGGAGATTTAATTACAGGTGAAATAAGACAATATATGCAAAAAATAATGCAAAACAATTGTTCAGTTTTTAGAAATGAAGAATTAATTTCTCAAGGAATTGAAGAGTTTAAAAAAGTGGAATTATCAATGAAAAATATGAGTGTAAAAGATAAATCGTTAATTTTTAACACTGATTTAACAGAAGCTCTTGAGTTGAACAATTTAATAGCGCAGGCTAAGGTTACTCTTCATTCAGCTCTTAATAGAAAAGAAAGTCGAGGAGCTCATTCTAGAGAAGATTATAAAGATAGAGATGATGAAAATTGGTTGGTTCATTCACTTTCATGGTTAAGTGAAGATGGTAAGGTATCTTTGGGCACAAAGTCAGTTCATATGAATACACTTACAAACCATATTGAATCCATTCCACCAAAAAAGCGAGTTTATTAAATGGCTGAGTTCACACTTCCGAAAAATTCTATTGTCAAGGAAGGTATTTATCACAAAAATTATAAAAATTTGGAGAATATAAAAAAATTAATTATCTACCGCTGGGATCCTGAAAATAACGAAAACCCTCGTCTTGATACTTATGAAATAGATCAAAAAAAATGTGGACCAATGGTTTTAGATGCTTTGATGAAAATAAAGAATGAAATTGATCCAACTATTACTTTTAGAAGATCATGTCGTGAAGGTGTGTGTGGATCATGTGCTATGAATATAGATGGTATAAATACTTTAGCTTGTTTAAAACCAATAGGTGAAGTCAAGGGTGATATTAAAATTTACCCCTTACCTCATATGCCCATTATTAAAGATTTAGTACCCGATTTAAGTAAAGCATACAATCAACTTGAATCTATTAAACCTTGGCTTAAAAGAAAAAAATATCTTGAAAATAATGAATCAAATAAATTAGAAGAAAAAAAGCAGAGTCCAAAAGATAGAGAAAAATTAGATGGTCAATGGGAATGTGTGCTTTGTTTTTGTTGCACAACTTCATGTCCAAGTTATTGGTGGAATAGTGATGAATATTTAGGTCCTGCAGTTTTATTGCAAGCAGCAAGATGGGTAAATGACTCTCGAGATTCAGAAAGAAAAAATAGATTAAAAGACATAAATGATTCTATGAAATTATATCGCTGTCATTCTATTATGAACTGTACACACTCATGTCCCAAAGGTCTTAACCCAGCAAAAGCAATTGCGGATTTAAAGAAGGCTATTGTTACAGAATTATAATTCTAGTATAGGGCTCAAATGAGAAAAAAAATTGCTCTTGTTGGAGCAGGCAACATTGGCGGAACTTTAGCACATTTAATAGGATTAAAAGAATTAGCTGATGTTGTTTTAATTGATATTGCTGAAGGAATGACCAAAGGCAAGGCTCTTGATCTTGCTCAATCTTCTTCTATAGAATCATTTAATTCAAATATTAATGGATCTAAAAATTTTAAAAATTTAAAAGATGCAGATGTAGTTATAGTTACTGCTGGTTTTCAACGTAGACCTGGTATGACAAGGGATGATTTAGTGGAAAAAAACTCTATTATCATTCAAAAGGTTGGCAAAGAAATAAGAAAGTATTGTTCTAGGGCGTTTGTGATTTGTATTACAAATCCTTTGGATGCTATGGTAAGTATTTTACAAAAATCGTCAAACTTAAAAACCAATATGTGTGTTGGAATGGCAGGAGTATTAGATAGTGCACGGCTAAAATATTTTTTATCTAAAGAATTTAATGTTTCAATTGAAGATGTAAGTGCCTTTGTATTAGGTGGACATGGTGATTCTATGGTTCCTTTAGTAAGATATGCAACAGTTTCAGGAATCCCAGTTCCTGAATTGATCAGTTTGAAATGGACAACTAAAAAAAGGATCAATGAAATAGTTGACAGAACAAGAGATGGTGGGGGAGAAATAAATCGTTTAATGCAAACATCCTCAGCATTTTATGCACCTGCATCATCTGCTATTGCTATGGCTGAATCTTATCTTAAAGATCAACGAAGAATTTTGCCTTGTGCCGCTTATCTTAACGGCGAATACAATGTAAGAGGTTTATATGTAGGAGTTCCAGCTATTATTGGTAAGAAAGGCGTTGAAAAAGTTGTTGAACTCAAACTAAAAGCAGAAGAAAAGAAGCTATTTAATAACTCGATTAAAACAGTTAAAACTCTTACTAATTTGGCACAAAAATTAATTAAAAAATAATTCATCAGCGAATAATTATTGATAGCATTTAATTATAAGAATACTAAAATATAGAATACAAATATGAATCTTCACGAATATCAAGCAAAGGATATACTTAAAAAATTTGATTTACCAATACTTAAAGGACAGTCTTACGAGAACTCAATACAAAGTCTTGAAAAAGATCTTTTGGAGTTACAAGGACCGCCGTGGGTCATAAAATCTCAAATTCATGCTGGAGGGAGAGGTGCAGGTTATTTTAAAAATCCATTTAATGACAAAGGCGGGGTGCAGGTAGTATTTGAGAAAGAAAATGTTTCCAAAATTGCTAAATCTATGATGGGCAATACATTAATTACAAAACAAACTGGAGAGAATGGGAAAAAAGTTAACCGTGTTTTTATTGAAGAAGGATGTGAAATAGATAAAGAATTTTATTTAAGTTTATTAGTTGATCGCAATTCATCAAAATTAATGATGATCGTTTCAGCTGAGGGCGGTATGGATATAGAAGAAGTAGCAAAGCATAATCCTGAAAAAATATTTAAAATATATTTTGAGAATTTTGAAGAAAAAGAAATACCAAAAGAATTAGAAACAAAATTAGGATTTACAAATAGTCAATTTTTTGAATTTTCAAAAATTGTTTTCAAACTAATTAAAAGTTTTAAAAGTATTGATGCATCAACTATTGAAATTAATCCTTTAGTGTTAAATACAACTGGAAACTTTGTATTATTAGATGCAAAAATTAATCTTGATGATAATGCACTATTTAGACACCCTGAATTTGAATATTTAAAGGATTTAACTGAGGAAGATCCTCTCGAATTAGAAGCAGCAGAAAATAGTATGAATTATGTTAAACTAAACGGTTCAATTGGTTGCATGGTCAATGGTGCTGGATTAGCAATGGCAACCATGGATATTATTAAGCAATTTGGTAAAGAACCCGCGAATTTTTTAGATCTAGGAGGAACTGCAAATAAGGACAGGGCTATTAAAGGATTTAAAATTATTCAATCCGATCCTAATGTAAAGTCTGTTCTTATAAACATATTTGGAGGCATTATTCATTGTGACATGATAGCTAAAGGTATTGTAGAAGCAGTTAAGGAACTAAATTTTAAACTTCCCTTGGTAGTTCGTTTTCAAGGAACAAATGCCTCAATAGGTAGAGATGTTATTAATCAATCTTCACTAGGATTAATTTCTATTGATGACTTTACTGAAGCAACTAAAAAAGCAGTAGAACTAGCAGAATGATATGTCGATTATTATTAATAAAGATACAAAAGTAATATGTCAGGGATTTACTGGTTCTCAAGGAACCTTTCACTCCAAGCAAGCATTAGATTATGGAACAAACATGGTTGGCGGGGTTACGCCTGGGAAAGGTGGATCAGTACATTTAAATCTTCCTGTTTTTAATACTGTTCAGGAAGCTATTGATGACACGCAAGCAGATGCTACCGTTATTTATGTGCCAGCCAAGTTTGCTAGTCAAGCAATACATGAAGCATTAGATACGAAAATAAAAATAATTATTTGTATTACTGAAGGCATACCTGTTTTGGATATGGTAGATATCAAAAAAAGAGTTATTGAACAAAAAACATATTTTATTGGTCCTAATTGTCCAGGTATTGTAACGCCAGGAGAATGTAAGATTGGTATTATGCCTGGATTTATTCATAAACCAGGAAAGATAGGGATAGTTAGTAGATCAGGAACACTTACTTATGAAGCAGTATGGCAAACATCTGAGATAGGATTAGGTCAAACTACATGTATTGGAATTGGTGGCGATCCTGTTCATGGTGTTAATTTTATAGATTGTTTAGATTTATTTTTAAAAGACGAACAAACAAAAGGCATCTTAATGATTGGTGAAATTGGAGGAACAGCTGAGGAAGATGCGGCAGAATTTATATCAAGTACTACAATTAAAAAACCAATTACTGCCTTTATTGCTGGTATTTCAGCACCTAAAGGAAAACGGATGGGTCATGCCGGAGCAATAATTACCGGAGAAAAAGGTACTGCTCATTCTAAAATTAAAGCACTAAAATCTGCCGGGGTGGTGGTAACAACATCTCCAGCTAAAATGGGTCAGACAATGAATAATGAAATGCAAAAATGGTATACTTAAATTAGAATAATATTATTAGTATTAATGGTTTTAATATAATACAAAAATTAATGAACGATAGCTTTTTAAATAGTGCAAATGCACCATATGTTGCTGAGCTGTATTTTAAATATCAAAATGATCCTCAAACAATTGATGAAAGTTGGAGAAATTTTTTTTCAACCTTTAAAGAAGATGAACTTTCTATTTTAGGTGATTTTGGTGGTCCTAAATGGAAAAAAAGATCCACAAATGTTATTGATAATGTTTCTTTTGAAAAAGCTATAGGTTTTTCAAGAACAGTTGATTTAAATAGTTTTAAAAATTCAACACTTGATTCAATTCGAGCACTAAGATTAATTCGTGCGTACCGTATTAACGGACATCTAATCGCTGATTTAGATCCGTTAAAACTACAAGAGAAAAATTATCATCCTGAATTGGATTACAAATCATACGGTTTTACAGAATCTGATTTCGATAGATTAATATTTATTGATGGAAGTTTGGGTTTAGAAAAAGCATCACTAAGAGAGATTATAAAAATATTAGATGAAACTTACGCTGCATCTATTGGTGTAGAATTTTTGCATATTCAATCTCCTGAACAAAAACAATGGGTACAAGAAAGAATAGAAGAAGTGCACAACAAAACAGTTTTTTCATCAAATGGAAAAAAAGGAATATACAAACGATTAGCTGAATCAGAATTGTTTGAACAATATTTAGATAAAAAATTTTTAGGAACAAAAAGGTACGGTATAGAAGGTGGGGAATCAATGATACCTGGAATAGAACAGATAGTAAAACAATCATCCTTATCTGGTATAGAAAATATATTTTTTGGTACCGCACATCGAGGTAGACTAACATTGTTAGCCGCTGTTTTGGGAATGCCTTATCGAGGTATTTTATCAAAATTTCAAGGAGATCTTAATGATCCCAACGAAGTACTAGGGTCTGGTGATGTTAAATATCATCTTGGTGTTTCTAGTGATAGAGAATTTGATGGACATAAAATACATTTGTCATTAACACCTAATCCTTCACATCTTGAAGCAGTTGATCCAGTTGTGATCGGTAAGGTGCGAGCAAAACAAACTCTTTTAAAAGATAAAACAACAGATAAAGTATTCGGATTATTAATTCACGGTGATGCAGCTATGGCTGGGCAAGGTGTTGTAGCTGAAACTTTTGCAATGTCACAATTAAGAGGTTTTAGAACAGGTGGAACCATTCATTTTGTAATTAATAATCAAATCGGATTTACAACTACACCACACTATGGTCGTTCAGCACCATATTGCACAGAAATTGCAAAAATGGTTCAAGCTCCAATATTTCATGTTAATGGAGATGATCCTGAAGCAGTAGTACATGTTTCTAGGCTTGCAGCAGATTATAGAAATAAATTTAAAGAAGATGTTGTTGTTGATATGTTTTGTTATCGTCGTTCTGGACACAATGAAGCAGATGAACCATCATTTACTCAGCCATTGATGTATAAGACAATTAAAAATCATCCTACAACACTTAAAATATATGAAGAACAATTATTTAAGGAGAAAATTTTGAATCAAGAAGAAGCAAACGATATTAAAACAAACTTTAATAAATTTCTTAATGATGAATTCGATTCTTCAAAAGCATACAAACCAAACAAAGCTGATTGGTTGGATGGTACATGGTCAGGATTTAAAACAGCTTCTTTCGACGCAAGAAGAGGAAAAACATCAGTTGACATAAATGATCTTAAGCGTATTGCAGAACAAATACATAAAATTCCTGATAATTTTAATATTCATAAGAGAATTAAAAAAATTTTTAATGACAGACACCAGTCTATTGCTGAAGGAAAAAATATTGATTGGGCTACAGCAGAAGCCATTGCTTTTGCTACTTTACTAAAAGATGGTTATGGTGTCCGTTTATCTGGTCAAGATGTTGGAAGAGGTACATTTAGTCAACGCCATGCAGTCTTATATGATCAAAAAAATGAAGATCGTTTTGTCCCTCTTAGGCATTTTAGAAATGAGCAAGGTCTTTTTGAAATAGTTGATAGCTTTCTTTCAGAGTTTGGAGTTCTTGGATTTGAATATGGATACTCTCAAACAGATCCAAAAACTTTAGTGATTTGGGAAGCTCAATTTGGAGATTTTGCTAATGGAGCTCAAACTATCATAGATCAATTTGTTACAACTGGAGAGAGAAAGTGGCTTAGAATGTCTGGGTTAACACTTTTATTACCTCATGGCCATGAAGGTCAAGGGCCTGAACATACCAGTTCAAGGATAGAGCGATTTTTACAAATGTGTGCCGAAGATAATATTCAAGTTGCAAATTGTACTAGCCCCGCAAACTATTTTCATATTTTGCGAAGACAGATGTTGAGAGATTTTCGTAAACCTTTAGTTTTGATGACTCCTAAATCTACCTTACGACATAAATCAAATACTTCTTCAATTGAAGATTTTATAAATGGGTCAACTTTTCACCGTGTGTTAGGCAATCCTTTATCAAATAAAGATATAAAAAATATTAAACGAATCATTTTATGTTCAGGAAAAATTTATTTTGAACTACAAGATCGAATTAATGAACTAAGATTAAAGACTATTCATATAATAAGACTAGAGCAAATTTATCCGTTTCCTTATAAAACTTTACAAGAAGAAATAGAAAAGTTTTCAGATTGTGAAATTGTTTGGTGTCAAGAAGAACCAAAAAATATGGGGGCATGGGAATTTGTAAAAAGTAGAATTGAAGTTGTTTTAGAAAAAGTTAAATCAAAAAATACCAATCTTCATTTCATTGGTCGAAAAGCAGCCGCTTCTCCTGCAACTGGAGTTTTTGATAGACATTTAGCAAATCAAAAAAACTTAATACGTATTGCAGTAGAAGCAAGGATGAAAGAAATTATTGATGAAGAAGATGGTGTTTCTCTTGTTAAATATAAACTCCCGATTGAATAACGAAACTAAAATGATAAATAGTATAAAATGACTGTTCAACTAATAGTTCCAAACTTAGGCGAGTCAATTACTGAAGCAACTGTATCTAAATGGCTAAAAAAGGAAGGTGAATCATTTGAAATTGATGAACCTCTCGTAGAAATAGAAACTGATAAGATTACCGTTGAAGTTCCAGCTCCCAGTGCTGGTGTTATATCAGAAATTAAAGTAGCAGAAGGAACTGATATAAATATTGGAGGAGTTCTTGCGATTATTGGAGATTCAGATGACTCTGTTAAACAATCTCAAATTAAAGAAGAAGATGTTACTAATCATAAAGAAAATTTAATAAAAAATGAAAATACAATATCACATAATAGTGAAAGTGAAGAGAAGGCAGAAATTAAAATAAAAACTGATATTAGTAAATTATCACCATCAGTAAAAAAATTAATTGAAGAAAACAATCTTGATGTGTCATCTATTAATTCAAAAAGGAATGATGGTCGCTTAACAAAAGAGGATGTTTTAGAATTTATGAGTAATAAATCATCCAATCACAAAACCTCTAAAGAAAGAGAAGAAATTATTAGGATGTCTAAAATTAGGAGAACTATAGCTAATCGACTTAAGGAAGCTCAAAATACTGCTGCAATTCTTACAACATTTAACGAAGCTGATATGTCAAACATTATGAAAATTCGTGAATCAAAAAAAGAAGACTTCTTAAAACGTAACGGTGTTAAATTAGGATTCATGTCTTTTTTTGTTAAAGCTGTTGTGACAAGTCTTCAAGAATATCCTGCGGTAAATGCTGAAATACGTGATGATAATATAATTTATAAAAATCATTTTGATATTGGTATTGCTGTTGGTACAGAAAAAGGTTTAGTTGTGCCGGTACTAAAAAATGCCAATGAAATGACATTTGGGACCATTGAAAAAACTATTGTTGAATTAAGCACAAAAGCAAAAGAAGGAAGTTTATCAATGGATGATTTATCAGGTGGAACATTCACAATATCTAATGGCGGTGTATATGGTTCGATGTTAAGCACACCAATAATCAATAGACCACAATCTGGTATTTTAGGAATGCATAATATTCAAAAAAGAGCTGTTGTAGTAAATGATGAAATTGTTGTTCGGCCTATGATGTATTTGGCTTTAAGTTATGATCACCGTATTATTGACGGAAAAGAAAGTGTTGGATTTTTAGTTAGTATAAAGAATCTTCTTGAAGATCCATCAAAACTTCTCGGTTTTTAAATGAATGATTTCGATTTAGTTGTAATAGGTGCTGGACCAGGAGGTTATGTTGCATCAATAAGAGCAGCACAACTTGGAATGAAAGTAGCTTGTATTGAAAAAGAATCCACTCTCGGAGGAACCTGCTTAAATATAGGATGTATTCCATCAAAAGCTTTACTGAACTCTTCTGAAAAATTTATGGAGATATCAAATCATGCTGAAGAGCATGGTATCAAAGCAACTAAAGTTGATCTTGATGTTACAAAATTAATGCAGCGGAAAGAGAAAATTGTCAAAAAACTAACTACAGGAATTGGGTTTTTGTTTAAAAAAAATAACATTATACATATTCCCGGCACTGCAACTTTTGTTGATAAAAATACAATTTCAGTAAAAAATTCAAAACAAGAAATTACTGTATCAGCTAACAATTTTATTATTGCTACAGGCTCATCCTCAATTGCGATTCCAAATATTGCAGTTGATGAAAAACAAATCGTAACATCTACAGGAGCCCTATCTCTTAATAAAGTACCAAAAACACTTCTTGTTATTGGTGGTGGATATATCGGTTTAGAAATGGGGTCTGTGTGGTGTCGTTTTGGATCAAAAGTGACTGTTGTAGAAGCACTTGATCGTATTGTTCCTACAATGGATGATGAGATTGCTACAGAGTTTATGAAATCTCTTAAAAAACAAGGTTTAGAATTTAAATTATCTCATAAAGTTACAAGTACAAAAGTTAGCAAAAGCGGAGTTGAAGTCAAAATGCAATCTTTTGATAAAAAAGAACTAAAAGAAAAATACGAAATTGTTCTGATGTCTGTTGGAAGAAAACCAAATACAGAAGGATTGAATCTTGAAAATATTGGTATTAAATTAACTAATAATAATTCAATAGAAATTGGTAAAAATTTTCAAACATCAGTTGAAGGAATTTATGCTATAGGAGATGTTGTGCCTGGTCCAATGTTAGCACATAAAGCTGAAGAAGAAGGTGTTGCATGTGTTGAAATAATAAAAGGTCAAAAAACACATATTAATTATGATGCTATTCCAGCAATTGTTTATACTAACCCAGAAATTGCCTCTGTTGGAAAAACAGAAGAGCAATTAAAAGAATTAAATATTGATTATAAAGTTGGTAAATTTCCTTTTATGGCAAATGGCAGAGCTTTAACTACTTCATCAACAGATGGTTTTGTAAAAATTTTAGCAGATTCTAAAACAGATCAAATTCTTGGAGCTCATATTATTGGACATGATGCTGGCCAATTAATTGCTGAAATTGTAACCGCAATGGAATTTGGAGGTAGCGCTGAAGATATTGCACGTATTTGTCATGCACATCCAACCACTAGTGAGGCTGTTAAAGAAGCAGCGATGAATATTGTAGGAAGAGCTATTCATATTTAACTTTTCTTATTTTTATATTACAGCTTTGTAAATTCTTTCAAGATATAAAAACAAAGTTAAACCTCTTAAAATAAAGAAAATACTTAATGATATCCATAAACCTAAATTGCCAAAAAAATTGACTAGAAAAAAAGCTGTTAATAAATAAATACTGACAGACATGATCATAGCATTTCGAAGTTCTTTTGTTTTAGATGCACCAGTAAAAATGCCATCAAATTGGTAACAAAAAGAAGAAATGAAAGGAATTATTACAATCCATACTGAATATGATAAACAAATGATCTTGATGCTCTCTAAGTCAGTCATTATTTCTATAAAATGATTTTTACCTAAAAAATACCCAAAAGAAATTATTAGCCCTGTAGAGCTACTTAGAATAAAAGAGTTTTTGATAATTTCTTTTAATAATTTTTTATTTTTAGATCCAATTGAATAACCTATTAGCCCTTCTGTTGAAAATGCATAGGCATCAAGAATAAAAGCTGAAAGCATGATGAGATTGATTAATATAGTATTGGCAGCTACAACATCTTCGCCAATAGAGTTACTAAGATAGGTAAAAAATAGAAAAGAAAACGTAAGAAGTATTGATCTAATAAAAATATTTAAATTAATATTAAAAATATTTTTCATTTTATTAATATTAAAAATATTTTTATAACTCAAATCTAAATTTGTAATTTTTTTAAATTCAAAGAAAGTAAAAAATAAAAAAATTATAGATGTAAGAGTTGAAGATACTAAGGTACCAAGTGCAACTCCTTTAACATTTAAATTAAAATAAACTACAAAAACTAGACTGAAAATAATATTAGTAAAAGAAAAAAAACCCACAAGAATACTAGAGGTTCTTGTTTTTTGTAAACCAATAAATAAACCTGTAATGACAAATATAGTGAGTTCACCGAAGGAAGAATAAATACGTATATCAAAATAATCTTTAAAATATTTTTTTGTATCAGGTGATAAATCAAAAATTAATAAAGCAAGTTTAAAAATATAGGTTTGTAGAAAAATCAAAAATAGAGAGATAATAAAAACAAATACAATATTTCTTAAAACTAAATTAATGATTTCATGAGATTGATTTGATCCATGTGCTTGCGCTACCATACCAACAGTTCCCATTCGCAGAAAACCAAAACTCCAAAAAATCATCGAGAATACACTTGAAGCAATACTGGTAGCTACCAAATAACTAGCATTTTCAAGATTGCCCATTAAACCTGTATCAACAATAGCTACCAGTGGAATTGCAAGATTTGCAAAAAATATAGGGATAGATAATTTTACGATATTATTAATTGAAGATTTTGAAGACATATCAGCTTTTTATTAACACTACATTTTATTTATTTTATTTAAACCTCATAATTAATGATCTGCAACATGACTTATTAAAGAAATTGTTTTTCTAAATGGTAGGCTAAAAATAATTATATAGTTAGTTATAAGGAATTTTTTAATTAGGTTGATAATTTCCATCGGGTAATTTTGTAGGAAATTTAAATTTAGGATCATCTAAATATTCTTGTAAAGGTTCTTCAATTATCCATTCACACACTTCATCTTCATTTGAAGATTGGCTATATGACGAACTACTTATCAAAAATAAACTAATAAAAACAAGAATACTTCTCATCATGTTATTTTTAGTTTTATCTCAATAATTTTGATTAAAAATTCTACTAAATCAACTTGCATATCCGGTGTGAAATTTTCTTTATTTTTTGATCCCATAGCAACTATTAGATAACTATTGTCATAAACAATTTTTAAAAGAATATAAGATTTAATTAATTTTGATTTATTTGGAAAAAATAACAGGATTCCTTTTGGATTTTGATTTAAGTTTGTTAAAGAATTATTTTTAAAATAACTTTGTGCAATTCGAGAATCGATTTTATTAAGATTCTCTATTTTTAAATTATTATTTGTTGTAAAACAATTAACAACATCACAGGCTAAAATATTTTTTAAATCATTAATAATTACATCAATAAGTTTAGATAATGATTTTGTATTTAAAATACGTAGAGTTGATCTTAATATTCTTTTCTGTGCATTTTGATGGTTTTTTCCTGCAATAAGAATTTTTGTTATCTGATTTTGTAAATCAATATTTTGTTGTGATATTTTTTTATAACGATACGCTTCTAAATCAACCACTTTTTCTGAGCTTTTATCTTTAAGTGGAAAATTTAATTCTTTTATTAGTTCTTGATATTGAATAAAAAAATTTTTATTTTTTTTTAGATAACTAATGACAAGCTCTTCAGGAGAGTTTTTGCCATATTTTTTTGTCATTATTTTTTAGGTAAAATTGATTGACCAGTTTTTTTCCAATCATCTAAAAAAGCATCAAGTCCTTTTTTAGTTAGAGGATGTTCATAGAGTTCATGGATAACTTTTGGAGGAAGAGTTGCCACATGAGCACCAATAACTGCAGCATCAATAACATGTTGAGAAGTGCGAACAGATGCAACAAGAACTTCTGTCTCAAATCCATAATTTTCATAAATAACAACAATATCTTCAATTAAATCCATTCCTTTTTCACCAATATCGTCTAATCTACCTACAAATGGTGATATGAAAGAAGCCCCTGCTTTTGCTGCCAATAGAGCTTGCGTAGCAGAAAAACATAAGGTTACATTTACTTTTGTATCTTGTTCTCTAAGTGCTTTACATACTTTTAATCCATGCATAGTTAACGGCACTTTAACAGCTACATTTTTTGCCAATGATGCTAAATATTTACCCTCTTCAAGCATAGAATCAAAATCTGTAGCAGTAACTTCTGCACTGACAGGCCCTGAAACAATTGAACAAATGGCTTTAATAGTTTTTGCCATATCATCCCCATTTTTTGCAATCAATGAAGGGTTTGTTGTAACTCCATCCACAAAGCCTGTCGGTATTAATTCTTCAATTTGCTTTATATCGGCTGTATCAACAAAAAATTTCATTGATTGCTGTATATCATATACGTGATATTTAAAAAGTTAAGATTATGAAATATTAAACTAAATTCGCCTAATGTATTGCAATATTATTGTTACTAAACCATTTGATCAGGTTTTTACTTATGAAACAAAGGATCATACAATTACAGAAGGTCAAGTTGTTATTGTGCCATTTGGGAAAAAATTAGAAGTTGGAATTGTTTGGAATATAAATGTTGTTAAGCCTAAATATAAAATAAAACAAATTAATACAGTTATTAATAATATAAAATTAAATAAATTTACGTTAGATTTTATCAAATGGATACATAATTATACTCTAGCGCCATTAGGGTTAGTGCTAAAATTATTTTTAATTAACAAAGATGTAGTAAATTACAAATTTAATAATGAAGAAAAAAATGTTTTTAATATTAAGAAAGTAAAATTAAATCAGGAGCAATTAAAAGCAAAAAAAAATATCATTAAATTATTAAATACCTCACATAAACCTATTGTTTTAGAAGGAGTAACCGGTTCTGGTAAAACAGAAGTTTATTTTGATCTTATTGAAAAATACATAAAGCAAGAAAAACAAATATTAATAATGGTCCCTGAAATTAGTTTAACCCCACAACTAGAACAACGTTTTAATAAACGCTTTGGCATAGATGTTGATATATGGCATTCCAAAATTTCACCAAAAAAAAGAAAAGAAATTTGGCATCGTTGTTATTTAGGACAACCATTAATCGTTATTGGTGCTCGTTCTAGTTTATTTCTTCCTTTTACTAATCTTGGAATTATAACTATCGATGAGGAACATGATCCATCTTATAAACAGGAAGATAATATTCGGTATCAAGCACGAGATCTTGCCGTTGTTCGGTCAAAAATTCTTAGATGTGGCCTCATTTTAACTTCAGCGACACCTTCTTTAGAAACAATAAATAATGTAAGAGTTGGCAAGTATAATCATATTTTTTTATCAGAACAGTTTTCGGGTATCCCTTTACCAAATGTAGAGCTTATTGATTTAACAAAAAATAAATTAGGAAAAAATACCTGGATTTCTTCTTTAATGACAAAAGAAATTCAAAAATGCTTAGATAAAAAGGAGCAAGCATTAGTTTTTTTAAATAGGCGTGGTTATTCTCCTTTAAGTTTGTGTACTGAATGTGGATTTAGACATCAGTGTGAACAATGCTCTTCTTGGCTTGTGATGCATCAGAAAAAAAATCGTTTATTATGTCATCATTGTGGTACTATTCAATTGCCTACTACACAATGTCCAAAATGTAACAATAAAGATAGTATTAAATTTATTGGTCCTGGCGTTGAACGTGTAGCAGAAGAATTACATTCTCTTTTTCCAAAGATAATAATTGAAGTTATGTCGAGCGATATTGTTAATTCACCTGCAAAAATAAAAAAATTGATTGAAAGTTTTTCAAACAAAAAAATTGATGTAATAGTTGCAACGCAAATTATGGCTAAAGGATATGATTTCCCAAATTTATCTTTTGTAGGAGTCGTGGATGCAGATGCTGGACTTTTTGGAGGTGATTTAAGAGCTATAGAAAAAACATATAACTTGTTACAGCAAGTAAGTGGAAGAGCTGGTCGCACAAAACAAAAAGGTAAAGTAATGATCCAAACTTATTATCCTGAACAAAATATTATTCAATCCATTGAAAAAAGAGATCGAGATACATTTATTAATAATGCTTTAGAAGAAAGAAAACAATTTGCGATTCCTCCTTTTGGGTGCATGACTTCAATAATTATTTCTGGACCATCAAAATCGAATGTGGAAAAATATGCATTAAAATTAACGCAAATAAAATCAAATGTAAAAAATATTGATATTTTGGGCCCAGTTGAAGCTCCTTTAAATCTGCTTAGAGGGCAATATAGATACCGGATACTTATGAAGGGAAAAAGTAGAAAAAATCTTAATTTAGTTACCAAGGAAATGATTGCTTCATTAAAGATACCTTCGTCAATAAAACTAGTTATTGATGTTGATCCCTACTCATTTTTATGATTTACCCACAATTGTTTTACAAATTAACCAAATTAACATATTTGCCACATAAACTGAGAGTTTACCTACTTTTTCTGATATGGTAAGACCCTTTCTCAATTCCTATAACGGAGACTTATAAGATGACATCACAATTAGCTTCTGGAGATCTAATATCAGATAGATATGCTTCTGCTTTATATGATTTAGCTTCAGAAAAAAAATTGGTCGATCCTGTTTTAAGTGATCTTTCTTTATTAAAAAAATTATTAAAAGAAAATAAAGATTTGAATCTAGTTATTAAAAGTCCCTTAGTTAGTTCTCAAGATAAACTTAGTATCTTAGATAAGTTGTTGCTAAAAATTAATGCAAACAAACTAACTTCAACTTTTCTAAAAGTTCTTGAAAAAAATAAAAGATTTTCTAATCTTGCTTCTATAATTAGTCAATTTATAAATATTAATTCTCAAAAAAGGGGAGATGTACTAGCTGATGTTACTTCAGCAGATAAATTAAATGATGAGCAGAAAACTAACATTACAAATCAATTGAAAAATATTTTGGGAGATAAACTTTCATTAAATTTTGATGTTGATAAAAATATTATAGGAGGATTAATTGTTAAAGTAGGTTCAAAAATGATTGATACTTCACTAATAAATAAAATTAATAAACTAAAGATCGCAATTAAGGGGGCGTAATGGAAATAAAAGCAGCAGAAATTTCATCAGTTATTAAAGATCAAATTGCAAATTTTGAAACAAAGGCTGATGTAGCAGAAGTTGGTACAGTACTAAGTGTTGGAGATGGAATTGCGCGTGTTTATGGCTTGGATCAAGTTCAGGCTGGTGAAATGGTTGAATTTCCAGGTGGTGTTAAAGGTATGGCTCTTAATCTTGAGATGGATAATGTTGGTGTTTCTATTTTTGGAGATGATACAGGTATTAAAGAAGGTGATACAGTTAAGCGTACTGGAGAGATTGTTGATGTACCGGTAGGTAAAGAATTGTTAGGTCGTGTTGTAGATGGGTTAGGTAATCCCATTGATGGTAAGGGACCAATACAATCTACAAATAGAAGAAGAATTGAATTAAAAGCACCAGGAATTATTCCACGCCAAAGTGTTTCAGAACCTATGCAAACTGGCATTAAAGCACTTGATGCTTTAGTTCCCATTGGCAGAGGTCAAAGAGAATTAATTATTGGTGATAGACAAACTGGTAAGACTGCTGTTGCTATAGATACCATTCTTAATCAAAAGACAGTTAATAAATCTACAAATGAAAAAGAAAAGTTATACTGTATTTATGTTGCTATTGGTCAAAAAAGATCAACAGTTGCTCAGATTGTGAAAACATTAGAAGATAATGGTGCAATGGAATATACAATTGTTGTATCTGCAACTGCTTCTGAACCAGCTCCTCTTCAATTTTTATCTGCTTATACAGGATGCACAATGGGTGAATTTTTTAGAGACAACGGCATGCATGGTTTAATAGTTTATGACGACTTATCAAAACAAGCTGTTGCTTATAGGCAAATGTCATTACTCTTAAGACGACCACCAGGACGAGAAGCTTATCCAGGTGATGTTTTTTATATTCATAGTCGTCTTCTAGAAAGAGCTGCTAAGATGAGTGAAGAACACGGTGGAGGAAGTTTGACAGCTCTTCCCGTTATTGAAACTCAAGCTGGTGATTTATCTGCTTACATTCCAACAAATGTTATTTCAATTACGGACGGACAAATATTCTTGGAGACCAATTTATTTTTTGCGGGAATACGTCCTGCAATTAATGTTGGATTATCCGTTAGTCGAGTTGGATCTGCTGCTCAAACAAAAGCAATGAAAAAAATTGCTGGTCCAGTTAAATTAGAATTAGCCCAGTATCGTGAAATGGCAGCATTTGCTCAGTTTGCATCTGATTTGGATGCTTCTACTAAACAATTATTGGATCGTGGTGCCCGTCTAGTTGAGATTTTAAAACAAGGTCAATATTCACCATTAACAGTCCCAGAACAAGTAGTTTCAATCTATGCGGGTGTTAGAGGATACTTGGACAAAATAGGAGTTAACGATGTTGTTCGTTTTGAATCTGAAGCTCTAACAGAGATTCGATCTAATCATACCGATTTACTAGAATCAATAGCTAATGAAAAAGAGCTATCCAAAGATAACGACGACAAACTAAAATCTATTCTTGATGGATTGGTAGAGAAATTTTCAACTAATTAATTTATGCCAAGCCTTAAAGATATAAAAATGCAGATTAATTCTGTTGGATCTACAAAAAAAATAACTTCTGCTATGAAAATGGTTGCTGCTAGTAAACTGCGTCGTTCACAAGAAAAGGCTGAGGCGGCACGTCCTTACTCTTCACGTTTGGAAGAAATGTTATCATCTTTAGCCTCATCCGCAGCATCTGGTGAAGGTATAATTAAACTTTTAACAGGCACAGGAAATGATCAAAATTATATTATCGTACCAGTAAGTGCTGATAGAGGCTTATGCGGAGGCTTTAATAGTAGTATTAATAAAGAAACTTACAAATTAATTCAATCTCTTGAGTCTCAAAATAAGAAAGTTCAATTATTACCAGTTGGAAAAAAGACTAGAGATTTTTTTAACCGCGTAATGAAAGATAAAATTATTGAGAGCTTTGTAGATATGAATGTTTCAAGTACGGGTTATGAAGCAGCCTTTTCTATTTCAACGAAATTACAAGAATTATATTTTGAAGGTAAATTTGATAAATGTATTCTTGTTTTCAACAAATTTAAGTCTGCTATTACTCAAGAAGTAACACAACAACAACTTATACCACTAGATGTTTCAAGTTCTTCTGACGATAAAAAAACTTCAAATGAAGAAACATCAACAAATGCAATTTATGCTTATGAACCTGATGAAGAAACAATTCTTCAAGATTTACTACCTAAAAATGTATCTATTCAGATTTTTAAAGTATTGTTAGAAAGTGATGCTGGAGAACAAGGTGCTCGTATGGCAGCGATGGATAATGCTACTCGAAATGCAGGTGAAATGATAGATAGTTTAACTTTAAAATATAATAGAACACGACAAGCGTTTATAACAAAAGAATTAATTGAAATTATTTCAGGGGCTGAATCAGTTTAAAAAGGGGGATGTATGGCTAATAATTTAACTGGAAAAATATCACAAGTTCTAGGAGCGGTTGTAGATATAGAGTTCGATGGCGAGCTTCCTGCAATCATGAATGCTCTTGAGGTTGATAATAATGGAACAAGATTAATGTTAGAAGTTGCACAGCACTTAGGTGAAAATGCTGTTCGCACTATAGCAATGGATACTACAGATGGACTTATAAGAGGTCAAACTGCTACGGACACTGGCGCCCCCATTTCTATGCCTGTTGGACCAGAAACTCTTGGTCGCATTATGAACGTAGTAGGAGAGCCTGTTGATGAAAGAGGAGATATTGGTGCAAAAAAAACTTACCCTATTCATCGTCCAGCACCTGAATTCGTAGATCAATCAACAGAAACTGAAGTTTTAGTAACTGGAATTAAGGTTGTTGATCTTCTTGCACCTTATGCTCGTGGAGGTAAAATTGGTCTATTTGGTGGAGCTGGCGTTGGCAAAACAGTTTTAATCATGGAATTAATCAATAACATTGCAAAAGCTCATGGTGGATATTCAGTTTTTGCAGGTGTTGGCGAAAGAACACGTGAAGGAAACGATCTTTATCATGAAATGATTGAATCAGGAATTATTGATTTGAAAGGTAAAGATTCTAAAGTTGCTTTAGTTTACGGTCAAATGAATGAGCCACCAGGGGCCCGTGCTAGAGTAGCTTTATCAGGATTAACACAAGCAGAATATTTTAGAGACGAAGAAGGGCAGGACGTTCTATTCTTTGTAGATAATATATTCCGTTTTACCCAAGCAGGTTCAGAAGTTTCCGCACTTCTTGGTAGAATTCCATCTGCTGTTGGTTACCAACCTACATTAGCAACAGATATGGGAGCTTTACAAGAACGTATCACTACAACAAAAAAAGGATCTATTACTTCTGTTCAAGCAATATACGTACCTGCTGATGATTTGACAGATCCCGCACCAGCAACATCATTTTCACATCTAGATGCTACAACAGTTTTAAACAGAGCAATTTCTGAAAAAGGAATTTATCCTGCTGTTGATCCACTCGATTCAACTTCCAGAATTTTAGATCCACAAGTTGTTGGTGATGATCATTATAGAGTTGCAAGGGAAGTTCAAAAAGTTCTTCAAACTTATAAAAGTCTTCAAGATATTATAGCAATCCTAGGAATGGATGAGTTATCTGAAGAAGATAAATTAACTGTTGCAAGGGCTAGAAAAATTGAAAAATTCTTAAGCCAACCTTTCTTTGTTGCTGAAGTATTTACTGGATCACCAGGCAAATATGTTGAACTTGAAGATACGATAAAAAGTTTTGATGGTTTAGTAAAAGGAGAATACGATCATATGCCTGAAGCTGCTTTTTATATGGTTGGCGGTATTGAAGAGGCAATTGAGAAATCTAAAAAACTTGAAGCAGAAGCTGCTTAATGGCAAAAATAAATTTTGATTTAGTTTCCCCTGAAAAACTCATCTTTAATGATGATGTTGGAATGATTATTGTTCCAGGAAAGGATGGCGATATTGGTGTACTTCCCGGTCACAGCAAAGTATTATCATCTCTTAGACCAGGTCGTATAATGATCTATGGAGAAGATAAGAATTTACTGAAGTCATTCTTTGTCGCTGGTGGTTTTGTTGAAATTAATCCTGAAAAATGCATTGTTCTTGCAGAAGGTGTTGATGAAATGAACACATTAGATAAAAATTCAATTGAAAAAGAAATGCAGGAATTAGAAAATAAAGATTCAGCAGATTCAAAAAATCAACTATTAGTTGCTAAGGCAAAAGTTGATGCTTTAAATTCTTCATTTTATGAAAAGATTTAATTTTTAAATAATAGTCTTTTTTAACTTTTCCACTTTAAAAATAATTATTGGTGTTTTTTTAGTAATTTTAACTACTAAATCTATGGATATTAATTTTTTTAGTATTAAATATTAATGTTTAGATAAGTGAAATAGTTGTAGAAGTATAGAAATGATTAAAATTGATTCTATAGAAGTTTATAAGTTAGACTTACCTTTGAAGGAAGGAAGTTATAATTGGTCCCATCAAAATTCTGTGTCAGTTTTCGATTCAACTATAGTTAAAATTAATACAAATAAACATATTATTGGATTTGGAGAAGTATGTACACTTGGGCCAGCATATTTACCAGCTTATCCAGAAGGGGTGAGAACTGGTATTAAAAAAATTGGAAAATCTCTCATTGGCAAAGATCCTACTAATCTTAATGATATTAATCAACAAATGGACAGACACTTAAAGGGTCATAATTATGTAAAATCGCCAATTGATATGGCTTGTTGGGATATATTAGGAAAATATACTAAGCAACCACTTTGGAAAATATTGGGAGGTAAATTTGGCAAACATGTAGAATTGTACAGAGCAATATCGCAAGAAGATTCTAAACAGATGTCAAAAAAAGTTAAGAAATACAAAAAAGAAGGTTATAAAAAATTTCAACTAAAAGTAGGTGGCAAGCCAGATGAAGATATTGAAAGAATAAAGCTTGTAAGATCTATTTTAAATAAAAATGATGTCTTAGTTGCAGATGCTAATACAGGGTGGTTAATGCATGACGCTTTAAATGTTATTAATGCAACAAAAGACTTAAATATTTATATTGAACAACCTTGTATTTCTTATGTAGAAAATTTATCAGTTAGAAAAAAAACGAATAAACCTTTTATTTTAGATGAAACAATAGATTCCGTAGATGCATTATTAAAAGCTTATAATGATAAAGCTATGGATTTAATAAATATCAAAATAAGCAAAATTGGAGGATTAACTAAAAGTAGATTGTTGCGTGATTTGTGCGTTGAATTAGGAATAGCAATGACAATTGAAGATTCTTGGGGAGGAGATATTGCAACTTCAGCAATATCACATCTTGCTCACAGCACTCCTGAAAAATATCGTTTTTCATCAACTGATTTTAATAGCTATAATAAAATAAATTATTCTAAAGATTCACCTCAAAGAAAAAATGGTAATTTTGTAGCATCGGATAAATTTGGATTGGGGCTTACAGTAAATGAAAAAAAATTAGGCAAACCTTTGTTTACAATTTTATAAATATAATATTTTTGATTAATATTAACAAAAAATAAATTGTTATTTGAAGTTATAAAATTTTTGAGCTTGTTCTTTAGTTATGTATTCATTAAGTAAATCTTCTTTTATAAGATTACGATCTCTTTCCTTAGGGTTACCGCATCCTCCGCCATTTCCTGTATGAATTCTTACTACGTCATTAGGTTCTAGGGAGAGTCCTGTAACTACTGAGTATTTTTCTTTTTTTCCATTTTTTCTTATAATTTCAATATAATTTGACCCTCCTTCATTACCTCCATCTAAAGGCCAGGGAAGACTTTTTGATCTGGTATAGGCAACAGATACCCAAGCATTTTTAGATCTGACTCTATAATCCATGACAATTCCTTTCCCTCCTCTAAATTTTCCTTCACCACCATCTTCATCAGTTAGTCTCATTTGATCAACGTAAACACCATGGCGCGCTTCTGAAATTTCTGCAGGTGTATTAAATGTATCTCCGTGAAACGCAGAAAAATTAGCATTACATCCATCACTTACACTACTTGCTCCCCAGCCACCTACCTGAGGCTCTATAATAATAAATGTAGCTCCAGTATCAGGATGTTGTCCACCCATAAAAGTTCCACAAATAGAGGCAAAGCTTCCTGCAGAAGATTTATCTGGATTTAAGTGTGAAATAGTTTTCCAAATTAAATCATAAGATCTTATGTCTGTTTCATAATATATACCTTGAGCTGCTGGTCTAACTGGATTAAACATAGAACCTTCATCACATATGACTTTTAATGGACGAAAAGTTCCTGCATTGCATACAAAATCACTTGAGGTTATACCTTTGAATGCCATTTGTGCGGATACAACTGTTCCATCATAAGAAGCATTATTAGGACCTTCATCTTGCGCAGGATTATTTCTTAAATCAACTATAAACTCTTTTTCATTTATGGTTACATCAACTTGAATTTTCCTACCATCATCAAGTAAATCCTCTCCATGAAATTTACCATGCGGTAATTTAGATAAAGCATCTAAGGAAGCATTTTCTCCATAATCCATGAAAAGTTGAACTGATTGCTTAAAAGTATCTTTTCCGTATTTAGAAGCTATATCCTTAATTCTTTTTTCTCCAACTCTTATTGATGCTATTGCTGCCCACATATCTCCAAGCGTATATTGTGGAACACGACTATTGGCAGTAATAATATCAATGACAGATTGAATAGGTTTACCTTCACTAATCATTTTAATAACAGGTAATTGAAGTCCTTCTTGAAATATTTCTTTAGCATCTGCAGAAATTCCACCTGGTGCCATTCCACCAAGATCGGGCCAATGAGCAATATTTGCTGTCCAAGCAATTTTTTCATCTCCAGAAAATACAGGCATTACTACTATAACATCATTTAAATGTGTAACTCCACCATTATAAGGATCATTAGTTGCAAAAACATCTCCTTCTTTAATTTCAGAATCATCATATTTTTTAATAACGGCTTGAACAGCTTTATCACACATGGCTATGAAGGCAGGAATACCAGCTCCTGAAGCAGCAATATTACCTTTGGAGTCTGTTACAGCAGTACCAAAATCTAAAACTTCATAAATAATTGAACTCATTGCAGTTTTTCTCATTGCAACAAACATTTCATCACATGCAGCCTGTAAAGAGCTTTGAATAATTTCAGATGTAATTGGATCTATGTTCAATTTATTCATTCTTTTCTCCAAAAATTGAAATGTGTAAATTAGCATAGTCATCTACTTTACATTTTTGATCAGGAAAAATTACAACAGTAGTACTGGGATCTTCAACAATTGCAGGACCATTAAATTCCATTTCAGGCTCTAATAAATCAAAGTCATAAATATTGGAGTTATGTATACCCATTTGATCAAAATCAACCTTTCTCTTTTCTTTAATTGTTTTTTCTATTGGAATTCCTGTTTTTTCTCTCACTTGCAGATCTGGTTTATCAATTTTTGCAAAAGCAACTAAATGAAACTGAATCATATCAACTTGACTATCTAATCTATAGGTAAATTCTTTTTCATATTGATTATGAAAATCATTAATTATTTTTTCAATTGAATTTTTATCAAAGTTTAAATTATCAACAGAAATTTCAACAGAATGATCTTGCCCTAAATATCTAAAACTACCAAATCTTTGGAAGGAAATTAAATCTTTTGAAATATTTTCTTTATTAAAGCTCGCTATTGCTTGGCTCTCCATATCATTAAAAGTTTTATTTAAAACATCAGCCGCATCTTCATTCATTGTTGTTAATTTGGTTAAAATATAATCTCTTCTTAAATCACTCATCAGCATTCCCCATGCAGAAAAGACAGATGAATTAACTGGTATAATTACTTTTGGGATATTTAACTCTTTAGCAAGAGAAGTTGCGTGCATACCTCCCCCTCCCCCAAAAGCTACCAAAGTAAATTCTCTTGGGTCATAACCTTTATTTACAGATACTAATTTTAAGGCATTTATCATGTTATTATTAGCTATTCGAATAATGCCTCTTGCAGTTTCTTCATTTGTAAATTTCAATTTTTTGGACAGAGATTCGATATTATTATTTACTCCTTTCATATCTGCTTCAATTTCACCTCCACAAAAATATTTTTGATTAATTCTGTTTGTAATCAAATTTGCATCCGTTGTTGTTATTAAAGTACCTCCCTTACCATAAGCAACTGGTCCAGGGTCTGCACCAGCGCTTTGAGGACCAACATGTAATTTATTATAATTGTCCACCCATGCAATACTTCCTCCTCCATTTCCAATTTCTACAATATCCACAACAGGTAGCATTACCGGATAACCAGCTGATAAACGATTTTTTTCAATCCAATAATTTGTATTAATTTTTACATTTCCACTTTCTATAAGAGAGCATTTAGCAGTTGTTCCTCCAACATCTAAAGTAATAATATTTTTTTCATTTATTAATTTACCTAATTCAGCAGCACCTAAAACCCCACTTGTTGGTCCTGATTCTATCATTGTTAATGGTATATTTTTTGTAGATTCAAAAGTATCAATACCGCCATTTGATTGCATTACATATGGATTCCCTTTAAAATTTGATTCTATTAATCTTTTATTTAATTTGTCCAAATAATTTCTTGCTATTGGTTTAACATACGCACATAAAGCTGTAGTATTTGTTCTCTCATATTCTCTCCATTCCCTTGTTATTTGATGAGAAGCTACAACATCTATTTCTGGCCAGCTCGATTTTATATGTTCGACAACTTTTTTTTCATGAGATGAATTTGCGTATGAATGAATTAAGCAAACAGCAATTGACTGAACTTTATGTTTTTTAAAACTTTCTAATATTGAATCTAAATTAGCTAAGTCTAAAGGGATTAACTCTTTTCCTAAAAAATCTATTCTTCCTGGAACTTCCGCTCTAAGATATCGAGAAACAAATGGTTTTGGTTTTTGATATCTCAAATTAAAAAAATCGGGTCTGTCTCCTCTAGCAATTTCAATACTATCCCTAAAACCTTGCGTTGTAATTAATCCTGTTAAAACACCTTTTCTTTCAGTTATTGAATTAATAACTACTGTTGTTCCATGGGCAAAAAAAATAGATTTTTCAATATTAACATTAACTTTATTAATTGTATCAAATACACCTTTTTCATAACTACTTGGAGTTGTATCGCTTTTAGCTGTCTTTATTTTAAGAGCTTTTCCTGTTGATTGATCTATTTCAAAATAAACTAAATCTGTAAATGTCCCTCCAACATCTGTTGCTACTCTATACATTTAACTTATACTTACTTCTGGATGAAATTTTTTGATATATTCTTTTGAAATATAACCTTGTTTTAAATCATCCAGAATTTTTTCTGAACTTCTTTCTTTAGGATTACCATATCCACCGCCACCACCACATTGTATTAAAACTCTATTTCCTTTTTTTACATGAACCCTTGTAGCTTTAGGCTTTTCAGTAATTTTTTCATTTTCTTCGATTACGTAGCAGTTATTAGCAAGTCCTTCTTTTCCACCATTCAGCCCCCATGGAGGTAATTGTGTTCTTTCACACACAGTTGTAGCATATGAATCTTCAAGCATAGTGAATTCTAAGTTTACTCCAAGTCCTCCTCTGTATTGACCAGCACCACCACTATCTTTAATTAACTCGACTCTATTAACTAACCAGGGATTCCTATTTTCCCAAACTTCTGCTGGAGCAAATCTAGTTGCTGATTCAGCATGATGTAGACATGTAGCTCCATCACCAAAACTGCTAGCACCCTGACCAACTGGATGAGGAGCACCATCTGCCCATGGTTCACCATTTTTTTCTCTAATCCCCCACCAAACTATGGCATTGATGCAGCCTCCACTACTAGCTGGAACTTTTTCAGGAAATTTTGAACCTAAAGCTCTATAAAACACTTCCATAGCTTGAAGTGCAGGCCAGCCATATAAAAAAACTGGAGCAGGAGATACTGGATGAAAAAGTGTTCCTGTTTTTGTAATAACTTCTATAGGTCTAAAAAATCCTTCATTCGGAGCTTCATTACTGCCAGCAAGCATACTCATTGCCACTCTAGCAGTTGATACTGTAGAAGGTAATGGGCAATTAATAGGACCATTTTGTTGAGGAGGTGCTTCAGACATGTCTAATATAACCTTTTCATCTTCAATAATTACTTTTATATCAAAAGGCACATTGCCAGGTTCAACTCCATTGCTATCCATTTGACCAGATCCAGAATATTCACCGTTAGGTATTTTTTTTAAATAATTTTTAACAATCATTTCGCCTGCATCAAAAATAGATTCTGCTGCAGCTCTGAATTTTTTTATTCCATATTTAGAAAGAATTCTTTTTAATGCAGTTGCACCAGCTTTAACTCCAATAGCCTGCGCATTTATATCTCCTGCAACAGAATTTGGAACACGGCTATTTGCTATACACATTTTGTATATATCATCTACAAGCTCTCCCTTATTAAATAATTTAACACCTGGATAAACAGTTCCTTCTTGAAAAACATCTACTGTATCTGTTGAATATGGTTCCTTCCCAGCTATATCAAGCCAATGAGCTTTTATAGCTGTGTATGCAATTAATTCATTTTCAAAAAAAACTGGTGCCACTAAAGCCGCATCTTGAGGATGAGAACCTGTTCCATAAGGTGAGTTATAGATAATTATATCTCCATCATTTAAATTTTTTTCGCCACCAACTCCCTTTACAGCTTCTTCTATGCAAAAATTCAAAGTTCCCATGAACAAAGGAAGACTAGGTGCTTGAGCAAGAAGTCTCATATGATTATCGTAAATAGCACCAGCAAAATCTAAAACTTCATATATTACAGGGGACATTGCAGTTCTGCACAAAGCCCTTTTCATTTGTTCTGCGGCAGAGTTAAGAGAATTTCTTATAATTTGTGTTGTAACTGGATCAACATCATCTCTTTCAGCTTTTCTATCAATACCGCACTTATAATGATGTAATTGATTTTCCATATCTATTTCATATCCTTATTAATTAAAATTAAATTGTTGTTAGCATCTTTTCTTACATCATAATTTACATCAACATATGTAATGGCTGTACTCTCAACAATAATTTTTGGACCAGTAAAATTTGAATCGATGTTTGATCTAGAAATTATTTCAAAATCAATAATTTCATTTTTATTAAATGAAAAACATTGAATTTTATCTTTGCTTATTTCAATATTTTCTTCCTTAATGTTTCCAGTTTCTGATTTTCTTGGAAGAGGAACTCTCAAAGATGCTCTTGTAGAAACAATTTCAATAATTGTATCTAATTTACTACCAAAAGTACGCTGATATTCTTTCATAAAAAGATTTTTTATTTCTTCTGCTTTTAAATTAATTTTACCATCTTTTTCGCTGTCTAATTTTAATGTAATAGTATGTTCTTGACCCATCCATCGCATATCAAGAGCTATATCCTTTATTTGATTAGATGTATCAAAATCTATTTTTTGTCTTTTTTGCAATTCTTCAAACAATTCATCAAGAATAACATTGCAATCTTTTATTGATTCTTCTGACAAACGAAGAATTTTAGTTTTAGCATTCATCTGTAACAAATCTGCGCCCAGCAAACCCCATGCAGAAAAATTTCCTGAGTAAGGTGGAATAATAATTTCTTTAATATCAAGTTCTTGAGCTATTAAATTTGACATTAATGGTCCAGCACCTCCAAATGCTAATAATTTTAATTCTCTCGGATCAATTCCTTGTTCTATTGTAATTTCTCTAATAGCATCTGCCATATTGGCACTACTTATTTGTAAAATACCTTTAGCTGTCTTAAACGCTGATAATTTGATTTTTTCACCTACTGAATTTAATGCTTTTTCAGCTAAAGATTTATTTAATTGTAACCCTGAGGCAAGTTTGCCTTCTCCAAGCATACCTAAATAAAATGCAGCATCAGTTGTAGTTGGTTCTTTACCTCCCCTATCATAACATGCTGGACCTGGTAATGCTCCAGAGCTCTGAGGACCTGATCTTATTAAACCCCCTTCATCTAAGTATGCTATGGAACCACCACCGGCACCAATAGATCTTACATCTACCCAGGGGGATTGAACTGGTAATCCTACAATTTTTCCTTCAAACTGAATTTGAGGTCTACCATCAATTATTAAGCATGTATCAAAACTTGTTCCACCAACATCCGCTGTAACCATATTAGTATTGTTTAATTTTCTTGAAAGTTCCCCAGCACCTTCTGCTCCAGCTACAGGTCCTGACATGATTGTCTCGAATGGACGATCCTCTGCTTCATCGAATGTCATAGATCCACTTCCAGACCGTGTTACCAAAAATGATCCTTTATAACCAAGATCATTTAGACTTTGTTTTAAGGTATTTAGATAATTTGACATTCTAGCTTTTACAAAAGCATCAATAACAGTTGTTGTGGTTCTCTCATATTCTCTATATTCACCAGAAACCATTGAAGATAAGGATATTTGACCGTTAAATCCTGATTCAATTAATATTTTGCTTGCCTCTAATTCATGATCTTTATTTGTGTATGAATTAATAAAAGCTATAGCAACACTATTAACACCTTCCTCAATAAACTTTTTAGATGCACTTTTGATTTCATCAGTATTAATTTTTTTATTTATACTTCCATCAGCATATAATCTTTCATCTATTTCTAATCTTAAAAAACGAGGAACAAGTGGAGGTGCTGGTTGCCAAAATAAATTATACATTTCATCTCTGTCTCCTCTTCTAATTTCAAGTATATCTCTAAATCCTTTTGTGCATAATAACCCAACTTTAGACCCTTTCCTCTCCAGTAATGAATTTAATCCAACAGTTGTGCCATGAAGAAAAAAATCTACTTTTTCTAGCTCTTCTTTATTAAGATTTCTTTTTATTACTTCTATAACAGCTTTTTCTGGAGATTCTGGAGTTGTTGGAATTTTATCAATTATTACCTTGTCTCCTAATTCATCATAAACAATGAAGTCAGTAAAGGTACCACCAATATCTACACCAATTCTAGAACTCATATGATTGAAATAAGCTATCAGAAGCAATTTAGATTTCAACAATTTTTGTTACAAGAAGGTTAAAAATTTAAATATAAAAAAAAATTTTAAATATAAATAAATATTAATAATAATAAAAAATACATGACTATAAATATATTTAAATCGAAAATTTTTGATAAAAATAGCAGTACTTCAAATGATCCAATCACAACTGAGATTATTAGAAATAGTTTGAATTCTGCTGCTGAACAAATGAAAAAAGCATTAATACGATCTTCTTTTTCACCTATAATTTATGAGGTTTTGGATTTTGCTAGTGCTATTTATGATAAAAATTACTGTATGCTTGCACAATCACCTAGTCTTCCAGGTTTTATGGGCACATTAAGTTTTTGTGTAGAAGAAGCAGTGAAGGAGGTCGGTGGGGAGGATCATTTATTTGATGGAGATATTATAATATATAACAATCCTTATGGCTCAGGCTCACACTCTCAAGATGCAGCATTAGTCAAACCAGTATTTTTAGAGAAAAAACTTATTGGATATACAGCTATAAAAGCACATTGGCTTGATACAGGTGGCAAGGAACCATATTCAACAGATACTGTTGATGTATTTCAAGAAGGAACTATCTACCCCGGGCTTAAACTTTATAAAAAAGGAGAATTAGTAGAAGATATTTATAAATTAATAGTAGCTAATACTAGAGTTCCAAAGGCAATAGTTGGAGATTTAAATGCGCAGCTAAATGGAGTTATAGCTGGTGCAAATGCTTTGAAAAGGATCGTAACTAAATTTGGTTATGAACTTTTTTATAATTCGGTTTTTGAAATTTATAATCATGGAGAAAAACTTGTTAGAAAAAGTTTAAAAAAAATTCCTAATGGTACTTACGCAGGTTTTGGTCAGATGGATAGTAATGGTGTTGATGAAGGTACAGTAAAATTTAAAATATCTATAGAAGTTAAAGATTCGAATCTAATTTTAGATTTTACAGAGGTACCAGATCAACAAAATGGTCCTATTAATTGTCCATTACCTTCTACAGTTTCAAAAGCTAGAGTTGCGTTTAGTATGATGGCTGGAAATGGCGAGCAACCTAACGAAGGATTTTTTAGACCTTTAGTTATAAAAACAAAAAAAGGATCAATGTTTGATCCTATTTCACCAGCTCCATGTTTTTTAAATGGATGGCCTGGCCTTCAAGTAATAGAAATAATCTATAAAATATTATCTGAAAATTTACCCCAAGCTTTTCCAGCAAGTAGTGGCGGGTGCTTAGCTGCAGCTGTTTGGTGGGGCAAAAGAGATAAAGATGGTGAACCGTGGGCAGATGGTGCTCCTCATCCAGTTGGTCAGGGAGGTTTTTATGGCGGAGATGGAGTTACTTCAATGCATCATAATTCAGCGGGTACAAGAATATCTCCAACTGAAATATGGGAGTCAAGAAATCCGTGGTTAATAAAAAAAATTGAATTAGCCAAAGATTCATGTGGAGCAGGAGAATTTCGAGGAGGACTTGGATTAGATTTAGAATTTGAAATGCTTGAAGATACATTTATTACTACTGTTGTAGAAAGAACAAAATTTCCACCTTGGGGAATTAATAAGGGTAAGGAAGGAAGAGCAAATAATGTTGAAATAGTTAAAAAAAATGGAGAAAAATTTTATATGCCTAAAAAATCAGGCTATAAACTAGAAAAGGGTGATAAAATTACTTTTCTAACTGGTGGTGGAGGAGGTTATGGTGATCCTTATAAAAGAAAAATTACAAAGATAAAAAATGACTTGAAACAAGGGTATTTATCAAAAGAATACGTAATAAAAAATTATAAGCATTACAATTAAATTTATTTATATTTAAAAAGTTAATTTATATTTAAATTTTTTTATAATTAAGCTAGGATTTGAATATAATTTATACAAATTCTGGTTTTTTTATAAATTAGAATTTAAAAAATTTTTTTTGGAGGGAATTATGAAAATAACAAATTGTTTAAAAGCAATTTTGCTTTCTTTTTTTATTATCTTTTTTTCATTTACATTTGTAAATGCGAAAACAGTATTAAGAACCGATGAAGCAGCAATTGGAGAAGCTGATCCTGCAAAGTTTTCTGATAATATTGACTCTATTATTATGTTTAACACATATGATGCTTTAGTTGATGAAGGAAAAAATGGTGGAGGACTGGTTCCGTTACTTGCCAGTGGCTGGGAATATGCAGATGCCACAACCCTTAATATCACATTAAGAGATGGAATTAAATTTCATAGCGGTAATGTACTGGATGCAGATGATGTTGTTTATTCATTCAATAGATTAATGGATATGGGACAAGGTTTTTCTTTTTTGTTTGGAACAGTTGAAAGTGTTTCAGCTATAAATTCAAATACAGTGCAATTTAAAACAACTGAACCTTTCGCACCTTTAGTTGCAAGTCTTATGCGCCTTGCTATAGTTGACAAGGATGACGTTCAAGCAAATACTGCTGATGGCAATTATGGTGATAATGGGGATTATGGAGAAGCTTATCTTCTTACTACTTCAGCTGGTACTGGTGCTTATAAGATTACTCAACATGACCCAAATGTTAAAACAGTTTTAACAAAAAATAGTAATTATTTTCAAGGACACAATCCAAAAGCTCCAGATGAAGTAATTATTAAATATAGTGTTGAAGCTGCTACAATTAAAACTTTGTTGGTAAGAGGTGAGCATGAAATTTCAAGCATGTGGCTTCCAAATGAAGTTCTTGCAGCGCTAGAAAAAGAAGATAGTGTTGATTTAGTTAAAATTAACAGACCTGGATCTTGGTATAATAAACTAAATAATCGTAGAGCTCCATTTGATGATGTACATTGTAGAAGAGCTATTCAGTTAGCGTATGATTATGATGCTTTATATCAATCATTTGCAATTACTGAGAGTATGGTTGCAGGTCAAAAATCTAGTGGAGCATTAATCTCTGGTGTTCTAGGGTATGATCCTAATAAATCACCGATTGAAAGAGATATTGACAAAGCTAAGGCAGAATTAGCAAAATGTAAATATAATCCTGGCGATTATACTTTAGATTTAGCTTGGATAGCTGAGGTTCCTTATGAAGAACCTTGGGCACTTCAACTGCAAGCTAATGCAATGGAACTTGGTTTTAATGCTACTGTTACAGGGTTACCTTGGGCTAAATTTACTGAACAAGTTGCTAGTTGGGAAAATACACCACATGCAACTGTTGTTTCAGTTCTAGCGAATGTTCCTGATCCTGATGCTTTGATGTATGCACAATGGCATTCTTCAAGAGGAGGAACATGGATGTCAGCTGAGTGGGCTAATGATTCAGATCTAGATGCTCTTTTAGAAAAAGGGAGGACCGAAACAAATGAAGCAGAAAGAATAAAAATTTATCAAGCAGCTAATCAGCTTATGATTGATAATGCGATTACTTTATTCATTACTGATTTTGTAGGTTATCAAGCTATTTCAAGCAATGTTTCTAATTCCGATACTACAAGTACTCAACAAGGGTATGGTACTATGGGTAGAAACTTATCTTTCAGAGAGATGGCAGTAAATTAATTTTTTTTCTTTTAAAGGCCGGATTATCCGGCCTTTAATGTTTATAAACACATCATAGCGGTTAAATTGTTTTGTCTACTACTCAATATTTTTTAAGAAGAATTTTTGTTTCAGTTATTGTTTTTTTTGGGGTTTCAATAGTTATTTTTTGTCTTGCAAGATTAATTCCTGGTGATCCAGCAAGAATAGCTCTTGGCCCTTTTGCAACCAAGGAGATGGTTGAGCAATTAAGAGAAACATTACATCTTAATGAATCAATTTTTATTCAATATAAAATTTTTATACAACAATTGTTTCAAGGAGACCTGGGTATATCAACTTATACAAAAAGACCTGTTCTTACAGATATAATTAGTTATTTTCCTGCTACATTTGAATTAGTTCTTATGTCAGGAACTCTTATGATTTTAATTGGAATGCCCTTAGGTATTTTATCAGGTAAATTTAAAAATACATTTGTTGATCATATTGCAAGAATAATTTCTTTGTTAGGTGTTGTGACCCCAAGTTTTTTATGGGCAATTATATTAATGTTGGTATTTGCCTATTGGATACCAATATTCCCAGTCGCTGAAAGATTTGATGAAGCTTTAGATCCGCCTAAAATAGTTACTGGTCTTTTACTAATTGATTCTTTGATAGCAGGAGATCTAAATTTTTTTAAAGATGCTCTTTTTCATCTATTTTTACCTGGTCTTGCTATTGCAATGCCAGCAATAGGTAATGTTTCTCGTTTAACAAGAACAAATTTAAGCGATATTTATGAGAAGCAATATATAGAATTTGCAAAATCTTATTCTTATAGTGAATATAAAATTGCTACTAAATATGCTTTAAAACCTGCATCAATTCCTACAGTAACTATAATAGGTTTAGATTTTGCTTTTATGTTAGGAAATGCTTTTTTAGTTGAAACAGTTTTTGTTTGGCCAGGAATGGCAAAATATGGAGTAGAGACAATTCTTGCTAAAGATTTAAATGGGATAATTGCAACGGCACTAATTATTACTACCTTTTTTCTTATTATTAATATGCTCGTTGATTTTTTTGTTTTACTTTTAAATCCAAGAATAACAATAAAGGAATAATATGAATTTTTTCAAATCAAAGTATTTTTATAAATTTAGCAGAAATCCTTTATCTATTTTTGGTTTGATTATTGTTTGTGTAGTGGTTTTATTAGCTATTTTTGCACCATACATAACTCCTTTCCCAGAACATGTTGGTCCTTTCACTGATTTTGCAAATAAATCTAAACCCCCAAGTTCCACTTATATTTTTGGAACAGATAAAATAGGAAGAGACATATTTACTAGATGTATATTTGGTTATCGTATCTCTCTTATTTTAGGTATTGTTGTTTTAGCTATAGCTGTGCCCATAGGCGTTACCATGGGATTATGTGCTGGATATATCGGCAGAAAAACAGAACTGGTTTTAATGAGAATCACTGATGTCTTTTTAGCAATACCAGCTTTAGTATTAGCTTTATCTATTATAGGTTTATTGGACAGACCTAATTTATTATACACCATGATAGCAGTTTCAATGGCTTGGTGGCCTTGGTATACAAGATTAATTTACAATATTACCAGATCAATTAAAACAGAAGGATATATAGTTGCAGCTGAAATTATGGGAGCATCTAAAATCCATATAATGTTTCGTGAAATTCTCCCTAATTGTTTGCCTTCTTTATTAACAAAAATAACTTTGGATCTTGGTTTTGTTATTCTTGTTGGATCTTCTTTAAGTTTTTTAGGACTTGGAGCACAACCTCCAACTCCTGACCTTGGCACCATGGTAGCAAAGGGTGCTTCTATGCTACCTGATACATGGTGGTTTTCACTTTTCCCTGGTTTTGCAATATTGATAGTCGTTCTTGGATTTAATTTAGTAGGAGACGGTCTCAAAGACATGTTTGATGTTGATGTCTAATAAATTATTGAAAATTGAAGACTTAGAATTATCTTTCAAAATGTATGAAGGACTTTCTTATGTATTAAAAAAAATTAACTTAGAATTACATAAAGGAGAAAAAGTTGCTTTAGTTGGAGAATCAGGTTCTGGTAAGTCCGTCACTACTAAACTTATTTTAGGATTACTTAATCAAAAAAACGTAACTAAAAAAGGGAAAATAATTTTTAATGATAAAAATATTTTAAATCTTTCTCAAAAAGAATTTAAAAAAATTAGAGGAAATAATATTTCTATAATTTTTCAAGATCCAATTGCAGCTCTTAATCCTGTTTTTAAAATTAAAGATCAATTTTATGAGGTAAATTTAAATAACAAACCTATGTCAAAAAAAGAATCTTTTTTTATCGCTAGTAAAGCTTTAGAAAAAGTTTCAATAAGAGATCCTGAAAGAGTTTTGGAGTCATACCC
Organism: Alphaproteobacteria bacterium MarineAlpha5_Bin5; assembly: GCA_002938205.1. GTDB lineage: Bacteria > Pseudomonadota > Alphaproteobacteria > HIMB59 > CACPNW01. Next base: position 39,341 of record PTKZ01000005.1, on the reverse strand, counting down.
CTTTCAATTAAGTGGGGGTTTAGCTCAAAGAGTAGTTATTACAATGGCAATGATAAACAAACCTGAATTACTACTAGCGGATGAACCTAGTACAGCTCTTGATGTAACTATACAAAATCAGGCTTTGGATCTAATGCATGATTTAACGCAAGAAACTAATACTGCTGTATTGCTTATAACTCATAATATGGGTGTTGTTAGAAAATTTGCAGAAAAAGTTTATGTAATTTTTAGAGGAGTAATTGTTGAGGAAGGAACTAAAGATCAAGTTTTTAAAAATCCTGGTCACCCCTATACAAAAGCTCTATTAAATTCAATTCCTAAACTTACTAATAATCAATTGCCTAAATTTGATGAAGATTCACCAGATTATGCAGCAATTGCAAAATATACGCATAGATAAATATTATGATTGAAGTAAAAAATATTTCAAAAAAATTTATTATCAAAAGCAATATTGTTCAAGCATTAGATAATATAAGTTTAAAAATTGAAGAAAGCGACTGTTTTGCAATTGTGGGAGAATCTGGATCTGGAAAAACAACATTAGCAAACATTATTCTTGGAATTTATAATCAAGATAATGGAGAAGTATGGTTAGAAGATAGTTTGTTGTCTTCGAACAGAAGTTTGAATTTAAGAAAACTTATACAATTTGTTCAACAAAATCCGATGTCTACTCTAAATCCAAAAAAAACAATTTATAATACTATTTCTTTGCCTTTAAAAATTCATAAAATTGTTAGTAATGACAAAATTTCAGATAGAGTTGAAAAACTTCTTTCTTATGTAGGATTAGACGCAGAATTTATGCATCGATACCCTGATACTCTTTCAGGGGGTCAAAAGCAAAGAGTTGCAATTGCTCGTGCTTTGGCATCTGAACCAAAAGTTTTGATTCTTGATGAGCCTACATCAGCTTTAGATGTAATAGTTCAATCTAAAGTTTTAAACCTTCTATTAAACATAAAGAACAAATTTAATCTAACTTATATTTTTATTACGCATGATTTGAGTGTTGTAAAAAATATTGCAAATAGGGTATTGGTAATGAATAAAGGTAAAATTGATGAATTTGGTAAAACGATGGAAGTATTTTCTAGACCAAAAAGTGATTATACCAAAACTTTAATCAGAGCTATTCCGACAGTAACAGATGAAGAAGATGAAATTAAACCAAAATAATAGAAAGATAGTTAATCTATTATCTGATTCAAAAAATTTTAAAGCTAGTGTGTTCTATAAAAAACTCGATGTTGCAATAAAAAAGTCAGTTGGTCATAAGTTATTCACACTAATGGTAGTTGATAATTCTGAAAAATATGTTGAAAGAGTTTATTCAAATAATAAAAAAATTTATCCTTTATTAGGAACTAAGCCTATACCAAAAAATGCTTGGACAAATAGAGTCATAGTAAACAAAAAAGAATTTTTAGGTTCTAACTTTAATCAAATAAAAAAATTGTTTTTTGATTATGAAGTTATAAAATCACTTGGATGTGGCTCAATTATTAATATACCTATTATAAGTAATAAAAAGGTATTAGGCACCTTAAATATTTTACATAAAGAAAATTACTATAATAAAAAAAGTATTAGTGATGTTAAAAATTATGCTCAACTTCTTGCTCCATTTTTTATTATTCACCAAATGAAGATGAAAAAAAAATAATTTGATTATTAGATAATAGTAAGTTGTTTTGGAAATGTAGTTAAGCTTTTGCACCCACTTTTCGTAATAACTACATCATCTTCAATTCTCACTCCAAGACTTCCTTTTTTATATAAGCCTGGTTCTATTGTAATAACCATTCCTTCTTCCAGCACATCATGATTTTTTCTCATCACATATGGATCTTCATGAACGTCCAAGCCCAATCCATGTCCTGTTTTATGAACAATCAATTCCCTATAATTTGAATCAGCTAAACTTTTTAAAACAGTATCATCAAGTTCATGAAGAGTTAATCCAGGTTTTGATATTTCTATACCAATTTGATTTGCTCTTAGAACAGCTTCATAAATATTTTTTTGCTCATCTGATACAGATTTAACAAAAAAAGTTCTTGTTATATCTGAATGGTAACCATTTACAGTTGCACCAAAATCAAAAAGTAAACAATCACCATTACGAATTTTATAATCTTTTCTCGAATGACCATGTGGTAATGCAGAATTATCTGAAGCTAAAACAATAGGATCAAAAGCAATTCCCTCTGCTCCATAACGATATAATTGTTGAATAAGAAAATTTTTTATTTCAATTTCTGTTTTACCTTCTTCAACAAACTTTATAGTTTCTTTTAATGAAGTTTCGGCAATATTAACTGCTTTTTGTAAATTGTTAATCTCTGCTTCATCTTTATTTAATCTAATTTTATTAATAAATTTGTGAGCATTTATTATCTCAATATTTTTAAAAGCTTTTTCGATTGCCTGTGACTCAAAAACTCTCATTCGCTGACCCTCAATACCTATTTTTTTGATTGGAGCCAACTTCTCATAAGCTTTGTTAAATGCTGATTGATAACCATCACTATCTTGCCACTCAATAATATCAGCATCTAATTTTAACTTATTAAAACTATCAACTTCTAAAACTGGTAAAATTGCAATTGGTTTTATGTTTTTTGAAATAAGTAAAATTGTTGGTCTTTCCATAAGATGAAAATTGCCTCCAGTTAAATATAAAAAATTTGAACCTGGAACGATCGCTAATAAGTCAAGATTTTCATCAATTAAAGCAGCTTGAAGCTTGTTAATTTTTTTATTTGTCATTTTATAAAACTCTTACTTAAATTATATAATATTATAAAATAATTAAACAAATTTTTATTAAAAAATTATTATTTGATTGCATTTTGTATTCTCCTTCATATAATCTTATAAGAATGAAAGATAAACCATTAAAAATCATGTATCTTACTCCAGTTGGAGTAGATAGTTTAGATGTTCTTTTTGAGGATATGGTTAAAGATACAAAAGATTCAAATACAGAAGTTCATATAACCTCTCTAAAAGATAATAATGGAAGTTTTTCACATATTGAATATAGATCTTATGAAGCACTAGCGACTGCTGGTATAATTAATGCTACAGTTTGTGCAGAAAAAGAAGGTTTTGACGCATTAGCTATAGGCTGTTTTTATGATACTGCCCTTCATGATGCAAGGGAGGTTTCAGGTGATATGGTTGTAGTTGCGCCATGCCATTCATCAATGGAAATAGCTCTAAGTTTAGCAAACAATTTTGGAATAATTGTTGGAAGAAGAAAATGGGTTAATCAAATGAAAAGCAATGTGCACGAATATGGTTATGGTGATAAGCTTACTGGGTTTTATGATGTTGGACTCGGTGTAGATGATTTTCAAGAAGATCATCAAAGAACTGTAAATTTATTAATTGATGCATCAAGAAAAGCTGTAGAAAAAGATTACGCAGAATCAATCATACTAGGATGTACAGCTGAATTTGGGTTTTATAAAACTTTGCAAGAAGAAATTGGTGTTCCAGTAATCGACCCTTCTTTAGCTGCATTGAAAAAAGCAGAACATCATGCCAATTTAAAAAGAAGATTTAACTTAATTCCTAGCAGAAAGTGGAGTTGTGAATCCCCATCAAATAAAGAAATAGAAAAATTTGGATTATTTAAAGATGAAGATCCATTCGGAAATAGAATTGTTGTAAGTTAATTTTTGAATTCTTAAATTAATAAAAGAAGAATAAAGTTGTAGAAAATTTATTTAAATGTTAGCTTAAAATCATTTTTAGGAGGTATTATGAAGTATAGAAAAAAAAGTTTATTTTTTTCAATTTTATTTTCATTGATTTGTATATTTAGTTTCAACAAAATTGTTTTAGCAAAAGAAGTAGCATACCTTTCTGCGAGTTCTGCTAATACTTGGTTGGCAGCATCAGTAAGAGAGATGGAGGCTGTAGCAAATGCAAATGGAATTAACATAACCGAATTTGATGCACAATTTGATCCAGCAAAACAGACAGCTCAGTTACAAGATGCAATAGCATCAGGTAAGTATGACGGTATAGTTGTTTGTGCAATTTACGGAGTGGGATTAATTCCTGATATTGAATCAGCAATAGCTGCAGGCATTGAAATTGTAGTTCTTAATCAAGTTGTAGGACCAGATTTAACAACCTCAGATCCACAAGTAGACGGAATTGCAGCTTCAGTTTTAGCAGCACCTTATAGATCGGGAACAAGACATGGTAATCTAACAGTAAAAGCATGTGAAGGTGATGATAATTGTGAAGTTGTATTTATTTATGGAATAAAGGGAATTCCTTTGGATGATGCAATTCGCCAAGGTTTTGATGATGTTATTTCAAATCACTCAAATATAAAAGTTGTTGCTGAAGGTGAAGGTAAATATCTAGGTCCTGATGGCGGTATTGCAGCAACTCAAGATATTTTAAGCACAGGTAAATCTTTTGATGTTATGGTTGGTGCCGATCAATCTATGCAAGGTGCTGCTATAGTTTTAGCTGACGAAGGAATGACCGGTAAAGTAAAGTTAATCGGTCTTGGTGGATCTGCGCCAGCAATAAAAGGTATTGCTGATGGCTCATGGTTTGCAGGTGTATTTGGAGCACCAGGAACTGAAGGAAGACTTGCAATGGAATCCATGGTTGATGCTCTTAATGGTACAGACAGAGGAGGTATTGATCCTTTAAGTTCAATTCCTGATGAAGGCTTAATGACTACAGATAATATTTCTAAATTTACTGCTGAGTGGGACGGTTAAATATAAATCAAAAAACTGCTGAAGCTCTTATATCATTTAAAAATGTTTCTAAGAGCTTTGGCGCTACAAAAGCTTTAATCAATTGTAATATTGATTTTAAAATGGGTGAGATACATTCACTTGTAGGTGAAAATGGAGCTGGAAAATCTACTTTAGGTAAAATAATTTTGGGAGCGTATAAGCTAGACTCTGGGCAGATGTTAATCGAAGGGAAAGAATCCCAAATTAATTCACCAGTACAATCAGTTAATCTTGGTCTTGTAGGTATTTCTCAAGAACTCTCTCTTTTACCTAGCAGAACTGTTGTAGATAATATTGCAATGGGAAGGGAACTAACTTCAGGATTTTTTGTTTCTTCTAAAAAAACAAAAGAAAAAGTATTATCTGTAATGAACCGTTTTAATTTGTTTTTAAATCCTGATTCAATAGTAGGCTCATTATCTGTTGCTGAGCAACAAAAAGTTGAGATATTGAGAGCGCTAAATAGTAATGCGCGCTTAATAGTTTTTGATGAGCCAACTGCAAGATTGGCTAGTAATGAAACAGAACAACTCCATTTTCTTGTAAATTCGTTGGCTAAGACTGGAACTACAATAATATATATCTCACATTTTTTAGAGGAAGTTTTGAGTATTTCAGATAGAATTTCACTTCTACGTAATGGGCAATTAATTAGAACTAATATTGCAAAAAAAGAAACAAAAAAAAGTTTGATTGAAGGAATGACTGGAAAAGAAGAAGGCAACTTGTTTCCAAAAATTAAACCTGTTAGTAAAAATTCTGAAACAATTTTACAAGTATCAAATTTAACCAGAAAAAATGAATTTGAGAAAATTTCTTTTGAAATAAAAAGAGGTGAAATAGTAGGTTTATCAGGATTGGTTGGATCAGGGAGAAGTGAATTAGCGCTTACAATTTTTGGAGATAAAAAACCTGACAAAGGAAAAATTAATTTTTATGGAAAAGAAATAAAAAATAATTCTATTAATAAATCTATTGATATGGGTATTGCAATGGTTCCAGAATCAAGAAGAACACAAGGTTTAATTTTAGCTCGATCATTAATTGAAAATATATCTTTGCCTTATTTAAAAAAATTTTCATCAATTTATGGAGTTAATAAAAAAAAGGAAAAAGTTGATGTAATTGAGGCTTGTAATAAAACAACAGTCAAGCACAATGGTGTTGATTTTGAAGTACAATATTTGTCAGGTGGAAATCAGCAAAAAATATTATTTGCAAAAGCTGCAATGGGTAAACCAAGACTTCTTATTGCTGACGAACCCACTAGAGGAGTTGATATAGGTGCAAAAAAATCAATTTATGAACTAATAGCCAAATTATCTGATGTTGGTGAGTCTGTACTATTGATTTCCTCTGAAATTGAAGAGATCATTGGAATGTCTAATAGAGTTTTGGTAATGTCAAGAGGTAAGCTTTCCGCTGAATTAGAGGGATCAGCAATAAATAAAAAAACTATTATGGAAGCAACATTTAAAAACTAATTATGAACATCATAGAATTATCAAGAAAATATGGAATAGCAGTAATCACAATATCATTATTTTTAATTTTAGCTCTCACCACTGAAGGGTTTTTTACTGAAAGAAATATTAGAAATCTTCTTGATCAACAATCGACAATTTTAATTGCTGCTTCATTTATGACTATCGTAATAATATCTGGTAATTTTGATATATCAATATCAGCAATTTTTGTTGTAGCACCTTTATTTGCTCTTAATATTGAAAATGCAACAGGTAATGTTCTTTTAAGTGTATTTGGAGGAGTAGGGTTGGGAATTATATTAGGTGCTTTTAATGCAATAGTAGTTACGTATTTTAAGGTAAACTCTTTTATTGCAACTCTTGCAACATCATTTATGTTTTTTGGTTTTGGTTATTTAATAAGCGATAGATCACTTATGAGACCTGTTACTGATACTTATCAACAAATAGCCCGAACAAAATTTTTTGATATTACTTCAGCTACTTGGATAGCTTTAATAACAGTAATTATTGCAAGTATTCTTCTTACCAGAACTCGTTTTGGAAGAAATGTTTTTGCAACTGGTGGGAATCAAGAGGCTGCTAGGTTAGCAGGTATAAATGTTCCTATGGTTCAGGCAACAACCTTTATTTTATTAGGAGCCTCTGCAGCATTAGCTGGTATAGTTAATTCTTCAAGATCAATATCAGCGCAACCTTCTGATGATTTTAGTTTTGTATTTTCTGTTTTAACTGCAGTTATTGTTGGAGGGACTTCTATTATGGGTGGAAAAGGTGCTATTTGGCGTACAGTTGCAGCAGCCTTCTTTTTGGCTTTTATGAATAATGGTTTCAATCTTCTACAGGTTGATCCACTATGGCAAAGAATAATTTTAGGTCTCGTAATAGTAATTGCTGTTGCCCTAGACTCATGGTCGCAAAGAAAAAATGTTTAAAATTATATTTCTCTGTGTAAGATAAAATAATGATTAGAATCGGAGTAGATGTTGGTGGAACTAATACTGATGCAGTTGTTATGCAAGCAGAGAAATTTTTAGGAGGATCCAAAAGGCCTACTACTCCCGACATTTTATCAGGCGTTGAAAATGCTATTAAAGCAACTCTTAAACAAGCAACAATAGAATCATTTCAAGCAGAAGCATTGATTATTGGAACTACTCATTTTGTTAATGCTATAGTGCAAAGAAAGAATTTAGCAAAAACAGGTTTGATTAGAATATGTTTACCATCTGGAGGATCTATTTTACCTTTTGCAGATTGGCCAAAAGAGCTAGTTGATTCTATGAATGGTAATTTTCAACTTGTCAAAGGTGGTTTTGAAATGGATGGAAGTGAAATTGCAAAATTAGAAGAGAAAGAAATTATTGATGCATTAGAAAAGTTAAAAGTACTTGGATGTGATCAAATTGCAATAAGTTCTGTATTTGCAACTGTTAGAGGAGATATGGAGCAACAGGCATATGACATAATTAAAAAATACTCACCAGATACAAATATTTCGCTTGGTAAAAATATTGGAGGAATGGGATTATTAGAAAGAGAAAACGCTGCACTAATTAATGCAACACTTAAACCATTAGCTAAAGAAGTTGTTGATTCATTCGAAGATCTTCGAAAAAAATTAAATTTTAATTGCCCTATGTTTTTTACAAGAAATGATGGAACTTTAATTCAAGCATCTGAAGTAATTGATTTACCAGTTTTGACTTTTGCTTGTGGACCTACAAATTCAATGAGAGGAGCTGCTTTTTTATCAAAAGAAAAAAATGCTCTTGTGGTAGATGTTGGCGGCACAACAACAGATGTTGGAGAAGTTAAAGATGGATTTCCAAGACAAGCAGGTACCTCTGTTACAGTAGCTGATGTAAGAACTAACTTTTCTATGCCAGATGTAATAAGTTTTGGCTTAGGAGGAGGATCTATAATTAATAAAGAAAGTCCATCAGTAGGACCGCAGTCTGTAGGCCATGAATTAACCGATAAAGCTATGGTTTTTGGAGGTAGTATTCTTACTGCTACAGATATTGCTGTCTCATATGGAAGATGTAAAATAGGCACTAAATGTGCGCCTAATGTTATTAATAAAGATGAGATAATTAATATAATAGATCAAATGGTTGAAGATAGAGTTGCAAGAGCAAGAACTTCTAGTCAAAAAATTCCTGTAATTGCTGTTGGGGGCGGAAGTGTTATGCTTGCTGAAGAAATTGATGGATTAGAAGTTATAAAACCACCTCACAATGATTTAGCAAATGCTGTTGGTGCAGCAATTGCGCAAGTTAGTGGTCAAGTATCCAAGATTGTATTAATTGAAAATAAAATTGATAGAGCAACTGCAATTAATCAAGTTACTGAAGAGGCAAAAAAGCTTGCTATAGAAAGAAATGCTGACCCTAAAACAATTAAAGTTTTAGCAGTTTCAGATATGCCGCTATCCTATTTACCGGGCAATAATTTGTTAATTAATGTAACTGTTGTTGGTGATCTTAAGATGGAAAGTAAATCATAAATGAAAAAGATAACATTAGTTGATAAGGGTAAATTAGAGGCTATAGCGATTGGCGGAGCTGTTCTTGGATCCGGCGGTGGAGGTGATCCTTACGTTGGTAGATTAATGACAAATCAATGTCTAAAAAATGCTGAACCAGTAAAGGTTATTGAAGTTGATGAACTTGATGATGACTCTCTAATACTTCCAATAGCAATGATGGGCGCCCCTACAGTAATGATGGAAAAATTTCCTTCTGGAAATGAATTTACACAACTTGTTTCTATGATGGAAAGATTAATGCAAAAAAAAGTTTCCGCAATACTTTGTATTGAAGCAGGTGGCTTAAATTCTACAATTCCATTTGTTGCTGCAGCTAAATTGGGATTACCTATTGTTGATGGTGATGCCATGGGTAGAGCTTTTCCTGAATTACAAATGGTTTCTTTTACATTAGGAGGAATCACAGCAACTCCAATGGCAATGATAGATGATAAAGGAAACGGAGCTACATTCGATACTATTAGCAATCAATGGACAGAAAAATTAGCAAGAGCTCTTACAATTCAAATGGGAGGATCTGCTATGGTAAGCTTATATCCTGTTACAGCAGCAGAATGTAAAAAATATTTAATTAAAAACAGTTTATCTTTAATTCATTATATTGGTTGCATAGTTAAAGAACATTCTTTTAATGCATATCTAGTGCTTGCAAAAGAACTTAATGGAAAACATTTATTTCAAGCAAGAGTCAGAGATGTTGAAAGAACTGCAGGTGAAGGCTTTACGAGAGGTGTTGTAAAATTAGAAGGAATTGGTGATTTTGTAGGAAGAAATGCTAAACTTGATTTTCAAAATGAATTCTTAATTGCTAAGGAAGGTGAGAAAGTGTTAGCTACAACACCTGATTTAATTTGTTTATTTGACGCTAATACCGGAGAACCTGTAACTACTGAGGCAATGAAATATGGTCTTGCAGTCAACATATTAGGTCTTCCTTGTGATCCTATATGGAGATCAAAAGAAGCTATTGATTTAGTTGGACCAAAATATTTTAAATACAATATTGATTACAAACCTTTATAGATCAATCTTTAACTGTTTCCATTGAAACAAACGTAGAAGTTGAAGAAACATTTGGGAGAGCCGATATTTTTTCTGAGAGCAAAACTCTATATTCTGAAATATTTTTAGTTCTTACTTTTAATAAATAGTCAAAATTACCAGCAATCATATGACATTGTTCAACACTTTCAAGCTTTGAAACCTCCAAGTTAAATTTTTCTAAAGCTGATGCTCTTGTATCAGATAGCGATACTTGAACGAATGCAATGTGTGCTTTTCGCATTTGTTCATAATTTACTCTTGCGTGATATCCTAATATATATTTTTTATCTTCTAATTTTTTTAATCTAGCTTGACATGGTGAAATTGATAAATTTACTTTTTTTGCAAGGTCACTTAATTTTATCCGTCCATTTTTCGCTAAAAACTGGATAATTTGTTCATCTATTTTATCTATCATAAGAATAATTCGTGTTATTTTATATTATATCAAAAATATTTTCTAATTAAATCATTAAATACAATAAATATTAATAAATTACATCAAATATCAGTAAAAATTTTTTTAAAAATTATTGTAAATTCCATCATAAATGCAAGAAATATTTGAAAATAAGTTTACCGAACAGATAAAATTAACGCATGAATTTTTAGTTCCAGAAATTAGCAATTATCTTCTTTATCATGAGAGAGAAATAAAAGAGACAGCAAAAAATATTATAGAATCTGCGAAGCAATATAATTCCTACAACGCTTTTGAAAAATTAATGCACGAGTTTGATCTTTCAAGTTCAGAAGGAATTGTATTAATGTGTCTTGCAGAAGCTTTGTTACGAATACCGGATAATAAAACCATTAATGATTTAATTGAAGATAAAATACCATCAGGACAATGGAGAGATCATATAAAAAATGACAACAATATTTTTGTTAATATTTCCTCTATTGCTTTTTTAATGACAGGAAAAATTTTGAAAAAAGAAGAATTGAAAGAAACGGATATTTTTATGTCTGTTTTAAAAAAAATTAGTAAACCCGTACTACGCTCAATAATAAAGCAATCAATAAATATTCTTGCTAAACAATTTATATTTGAAAAAGATATTAATAGAGCATCAGAGTTATCATCAAAATTAGACGGATCAATTTATGCATACTCTTTTGATATGTTAGGTGAAGGTGCTAGAACGTATGCAGATGCTAATAGGTATTTTGAAAATTACAAAAATGCAATTAACGTTATTGGCAAATCATCTTCAAAGAAAAGACACAGTATTTCAATAAAATTGTCTGCATTACACCCAAGGTATGAACGTAATAAACTTGAATTGCTTAGAAAAGAACTATTGCCAAAGTTAATTGAATTAATAAAATTAGCAAAAGTATTTAATTTGGATATATGTTTTGATGCTGAAGAAGCAGATCGTTTAAACTTATCACTTTTTTTAATCGAGAATATTTTAGATAATAATATAATAAGCGAGGATTATTCAGGTTTTGGAATAGCAGTTCAAGCTTATCAACAACGATCTATATTTGTACTAAAATGGCTGGATAATAAACTTCAAGCTTTAAACAAAAAAATGAATGTTCGTTTAGTAAAAGGAGCATATTGGGATACAGAAATAAAGCTTGCGCAAGAAAAAGGGCTAGAAAATTATCCTGTTTATACAAAAAAATTCATAACAGATTTATCTTATTTAAAATGTGCTCATATCCTTGAGAAATCAAAGAATATATTTCCACAGTTTGCTACCCATAATGCTTTTACAATTGCTTATGTTCAGAAGCTTTTTCAATCAAAGCAACATGAATTTCAAAAATTGCATGGAATGGGAGATGAAATTTATAATCATTTTAAAAATAATAAAAATTTCTCTTGTCGAGTTTATGCTCCTGTTGGTGGATATAATGATCTTCTACCTTATCTTGTCAGAAGACTTTTGGAGAATGGAGCAAACACTTCTTTTATTCATCAACTAAATAAAAAGAATACGGATACAAATAACTTAATACAATCACCTTTATTAAAATTAAATAAAATTGAAAATAATCAAATAAATAAACCAGAAGATATTTTTCTTGATAGAAAAAATTCTGCCGGGGTTGATTTAACTGAAGAGAATAATATTATATTGTTTACAAATTTACAAAATATTCATAATGTTCAAGCATGTAGTATTGTTAATGGTAAAAATTATTTTACCAAAATTGAAAAAAACATTATTTCTCCTTACTCAAATTCAAATATTATTGGCAAAGTATACTATGCAAATGAAAATATAGTAACACTGGCAATAGAAAATCTATCTTCATACTGCAAGGAATGGAAAAATAGTAATATAGATAAAAGAGTTGGTATCGTAAATGCTTTTGCTGATTTACTTGAAAATAATTATCATATGCTTGTATCCTGTTGTGTGAAGGAAGCTGGCAAAACCATACAAGACTCTATAGATGATATTAGAGAAGCGATTGATTTTTGTAGATACTATGCAGAAGAATCTAAAAAAATCTTTAAAGATAAGAATTTGCCTGGACCCACTGGTGAAAAAAATATTTATAAACTCAAAGCTAGAGGTTTAACATGTGTTATTAGTCCTTGGAATTTTCCGATAGCTATTTTTGTTGGACAGTTAATTGCAGCACTAGTCTGTGGTAATGTTGTTTTAGCAAAACCTGCAGAACAGACATCCAATCTGAGTTACGTAATTTTTAACCTATTATTAAAAGCAGGTCTTCCAAAAAATGCTGCTGCTTTAATATTAGGAAGGGGAGAAGATATTGGTCCGAAAATTTTTTATAATAAAAATTTACAAAATGTTGTTTTCACTGGGTCATTAGAAACTGCAAAAATCATTCAAAAACAACTTTATGAAAGATCTGATTTAATAAACTTAATTGCTGAAACTGGAGGTCTTAATTGTCTTATTGCAGATAGTTCTGCATTAACAGAACATGTAGTAGAAGATGTTATAAACTCAGCATTTAACAGCGCAGGCCAAAGATGTTCGGCTTGTCGAATATTATGTATTGAAGAAAACGTTTATGCAAAAACTCTGGATATGCTTAAGGGAGCTGTAGATTCATTAACCATTTCAAATCCAGAATTTATTTCAACTGATGTTGGACCTGTTATTGATTTCTCTGCCAAAGAAAAAATCTTAGCTCATGTTAATAGCTTTGATAAAAAATATCACTCAAGTGAAGTGTATGAGAAAGGCAATTTTGTCAATCCTGCAATCATAGAAATTAATAATATAGATGAAATTAATGAAGAAATATTCGGTCCAGTTTTACATGTATTGTCATTTAGTTCAAAAAAATTAGTTGAATTATGTAATCAAATTAATTCTTTAAATTATGGTTTAACATTAGGTATTCATAGCAGGATAAATAGTGTTATTGAAACTGTCATAAATAATACCAATGTAGGTAATACATACATAAACAGAAATATAGTAGGAGCTGTAGTTGGATCCCAGCCATTTGGCGGACATCATAAATCTGGTACAGGACCAAAAGCAGGTGGTCCAGAATATCTAAAAAAGTTTTGTTATGAATATAGTATTTCTAATAATATTGTTGCTATGGGAGGAAATGTTGAGCTTTTATCAACTATTAATGATTAGAATAAATCTTTAAATTCATTAAGAATAGATTGATAAACTTTTCTTTTAAATGGAACAGCATTTTCGACTAGTATTTTATTATCCATCCATTGCCATTTGCTGAACTCAGGATTTTTAGTTTCTACATTTATATCTGTATCATTTCCTGAAAATTTAAAAATAAACCACTTTTGCTTTTGTCCAATATATTTTTTCCCCCAAGGCAAATGATTAAGAGTTTCTTGCGGTATATCATAATTAATCCATTGATTAGAAGTTTTATATAACTCTGCATTGTTAGTTCCAATTTCCTCCATCATTTCTCTCCACACTGCTTGTTCAGGATTTTCATTTTCATCAATGCCTCCTTGAGGCATTTGCCAATAACCACTTGGATGATCAAGCCTTTTTCCAACAAGTATTTTTTTATTAGAATTTAAAATCATCATACCAACACATTTTCTATATTTATTGGACATTTAATTTTCTAAAGATTCTTCAAAAAGACTCATCCCTTTTAATAAATCTAAAGCTCTTTTTAATTGATAATCTCTTACCAATCTTTTTTCTTTTTCCGATAATTCACTATCATCTTCATTTTTTGTTTCATCTATTTCTTCTTTATCAAGAGATTCTTTCAAATCTGATTCAGAATATGTTCTATATTCATATGACTCAAATTCACCTTGTTCTATAATTATATCAGGAGTAATTCCCATACCTTGGATAGATTTACCAGAAGGTGTATAGTATCTTGCAGTAGTTAATCTAATGCCTGACATTTGTTCTGAGTTAGATTTTTGAAATGGTATGATTGTCTGAACAGAACCTTTCCCAAAGGACTGGGTTCCTATAATTATTGCTCTTCTATGATCTTGTAAGGCTCCTGCTACAATCTCTGATGCTGATGCAGATCCTCCATTTATTAGTACAACTAATGGTTTACTATTTGTTTCATCTTTATTTTTTGCTCTATATCTAGTTATATCTTTTTTTTCTCTTCCTCTTGTTGAAACAATTTCACCTCTTTGTAAAAAAATATCTGTTACTTTAACTGCCTGAGTTAATAAACCTCCAGGATTAGAACGTAAATCTAAAACATAACCTCTTTCTTTTTCATTTAGATCTTTTTTTATTTGATTTATTGATTTAATCAAACCCTCCTCAGTTTGTTCTGTAAATGATGTAATTCTTAAATAGCCTATATCATCATATATTTCGTGTTTGACTGATCGTATTTTTATAAAGTCTCTTACTATATTAATTTCAAAAGGCTCTAAACCAGCTCGAGATATAGTTATTGTTATAGCAGATCCTTTTTCACCCCGCATCAGCTCTACAGCTTCGTTAAGAGTAAGGCCAAATACAGGAGTGTCATCTATTTGGATTATATAATCTCCAGCTAATACACCAGCTTTAAAAGCAGGAGTATCTTCAATAGGTGAAATAACTTTCACAAACCCTTCTTCCATAGTAATTTCTATTCCTAAGCCTCCAAATTTGCCCTGAGTATCCATTTGCATTTCTTGCCAAACTTCTTCATTCATGTATCCTGAATGTGGATCAAGTCCTGTGAGCATTCCATCTATAGCTTTTTCAATTAATTCTTTATCACTCACATCTTCTACGTATGACGATTTTACTCGATCAAATACTTGTCCAAATAAATCCAAATACTCATATGTTGATTTACTTTTTGGCGCACCAAAAACAGTAGATGAATTTATTAAAATTATTATATAAGTTGCAAAAGTAAGAATTTTTTTTATCATATAAATTTTTTAACAATACATAGCATTATGCTAATTTTGTTTCCACAGAATCAAAATTAATTTCCCATAATTTTTCCAAATTATACAAGTCCCTTATTTCTTGTCGAAACAAATGAACAATAATAGATCCTGCATCTACAATTACCCAGTCACATTTAGGTCGACCCTCTGGAGAAGGGCAACTAATTCCAAGCTGTTTTAAATTTCTTGTTAATTCATCAGCAGTTGCATTAGCATGTCTTGTTGATCTACAAGTTGCTATAATAAATGAATCAGCAATTGACGTTTTATTTTTTAGATCAACAATTTGAATATTTTCAGCTTTAGCATTATCTAAAATACCATAAATTTGATCAGTTAAATTTATTTTAGTATTAATTTTTGGACCTCAAATTTTCACGTTGTTTTCTAATATCAGTTGAGGATATTCTTATTTCCTTATTTTGAATTATTGTCCAAGCAGGTAATTTTACGAAATCTTCAAATATCAATTTTTTATTATTAATTTTAAAATTTTTATAAATATGTGAAGTACGACTTTTCAATGCTTTATTATTATATCCATGTCTTTTAAAAACTACAATAGCGATATCTTTAAAAATAGCATTAAAATTTTGCCAATTATGAAAATTTATTAAATTATCAGCGCCCATTAACCAAAAAAATTTAATACTTTTATAGTGAGAATTTAAAAAATTAATTGTTTGATAAGAATATTTTGAATTAATTTTTTTTTCAATTTCTTTAATTTTTATTGGGTAATTTTTTGTGATATTTATACAATTTTTTATTCTTTCTTTATAAATTGCAGGTTTATCAATTTTAAGAGGATTTTGAGGAGTAACCAACCACCATATATCATCTAATTTTAGTATTTTTTTTGCTTCCAAAGAAATATAAATATGTCCCTTGTGGGGTGGGTCAAATGATCCTCCAAGTAGTCCAATTTTTTTCAATTAAGTTCTTTCATGTCCATTGCCTTGAACAATATATTTAAAGCTAGTTAAGTGTTCAGCAGCAACTGGTCCTCTTACATGTAATTTATCTGTTGAAATACCAATCTCAGCCCCAAAGCCAAATTCACCACCATCGGCAAATTGAGTTGAGGCATTTTTAATTATTATTGCACTATCAATGTTGTTGTAAAATTTTTTAAAAGTTTGATCATTTTCTGTTATTATACAATCTGTATGGTTAGAAGAATAAGTGTTAATATGCTCTATTGCATTATCAATACCATTAACTAGTTTTACAGATAGAATTTTATCCAGATATTCAGTTGACCAATCAATATCTTTAGCTCTTTTAAAACTTTTATCAAGTGATTGAATAAATGCATCTCCTCTAACTTCACATCCTAAATTTCTAAGTGGCATTATTAAATCAATTGCTTTATTTTTTATTTTTTCATCAATTAAAACTGTTTCTGCAGCTCCGCAAATTTCTGGTCTTCTTAGTTTGCTATTTAAAATTACCTTTTTTGCGATATCTATATCAGCTTCATGATCAACATAAATATGACATATACCTTCAAGATGTTTAATAACAGGAATTTTGCTAATTGATCTGATTTTTTTGATTAAACTTTTGCCCCCTCTTGGAATAATTACATCAACATATTTAGTCATTTGTAAAAGATGATCAACAGCTTCCCTATTAGTAGTAGGGATCATTTGAATAATATTTTTTGGAAGTCCAGAATCCTTAAATGATTTAGAAATTATATTAACTAAATATTGAGCTGTATGAAAACTATCACTACCTCCTCTTAAAATAAGAGCGTTTCCTGATTTTAATGAAATGCAAGATGCGTCAACAGTGACATTCGGTCTTGATTCATAAATTACCCCTAGAACACCTAGAGGTACAGTAATTTTTCTAAATCTTAGACCATTTGGTTGCGTCCATTCACTTAAAGTTTTTCCCACTGGATCTGGAAGATCTATAATTACTTTAATACTTTTTATTAATCCCTCAATCATATTTTTATTCATTTTAAGTCGATTTACAATTGATGATGATAAGTTATTTTTTTCAGCAATAGCCAAGTCTTTTTTATTTTCTTTAATTATTTTATCTGAATAATTTTCAATATTTTTTATTAAATTTTCTAAGGCTAAATTTTTATTTTTATTATTCAATGATCCCATTTCTTGAGATGCAATTTTTGCATTTTTACCTAAATCATAAATTTCTTCTTTAATATTCATTAAGTAAATTTTACTAGATCATCTTTATGAATGATCTCATCCCTTCCCTCATATCCTAAGATATTTTTAATTTCTTTACTTTTTATTCCAATAATTTTTTTTGTATCAGCTATATCATATGCGGCTATTCCAATAGCAATTTTTTTTCTTTTTGAAGAAAGAATCGTGATTATATCGCCTCTACTAAATTTTCCACCTACATCAGTAATTCCTGCTGGCAGAAGACTTTTATTGTTTTTAATTGCTTTTAGAGCTCCTTCATCTACAGTTATTGTTCCTGATGGATGTAAATGATTTAATAACCATTGTTTTCTTGATGAGGAGGGGGTTTTATTTGAATAAAAAATTGTTGAATTTTTAGGTGAAGCTTTAACTAGAGGATTTTTATTATTACTGTTTGTAATAATAGTAGTACAGCCATTGTTCATGCATATTTTAGCTGCTAAAATTTTAGTAGCCATTCCACCACTTCCTAGTTCTGAACTTTGATTCTTGGCAATTTGTTCAATTTTTTTATCAATTTTAAAAATCTCATTAATTTTCTTAGCATTTTTATTTTTAATTGGATTCTTATCATATAGCCCATCAACATCACTTAAAAGTATAAGTAAATCTGCATCTATCATTTGAGCAACACGAGCTGCTAACCGATCATTATCACCGTATCTTATTTCTTCAGTAGCTACAGTATCATTTTCATTAATTATAGGTATTATATTATTTTCATGAAGTGAATTAATTGTTTTTCTTGCATTTAAATAACGTCTTCGTATCTCACTATCATCAAGCGTAAGAAGAAGTTGAGCAACATTTATTCTATGATTTTTTAATTTTTGTTTCCATTTATAAGCTAATTCTATTTGCCCCACTGCAGCTGATGCTTGTTTATCTTCTAAACGACGCAAATTCTTTCTTTTTTTTATAGAATTTGACCCAAGAGCAATTGCTCCAGAACACACGATAACTATTTTTTTATTTTTTTGAAGTTTAGCAATATCTTTACAAAAATCCGTAATCCACTTAGATTTAATATTTTTAGTTTTCGAGTCAATGATTGAAGATGAACCAATCTTAATTACAATTTTTTTATATTTATCAATCATTTTCAATAAGGCATTTTTTAAAAAGATGTTGAATTAACTCTTCTAATCCTACTCCATTCAAACTTGAAATCTTATATGTTTTTTCCCCTGTCATTTTTGAAATTTCCTTTATCATTTTATCAAAATTTTCATTAGAAAGATCTATTTTACTTAAAACCACAATTTCTTTTTTTTCTATTAGCTTTTTTCCATATTTTGCTAATTCATTTTTTACGGTTAAATAATTATTTTTCCAATTTATATCTGAGCAATCAATTAGATGAAGTAATATTTTACATCTTTCTATATGGGCTAAAAATTTGTCACCCAATCCTCTGCCTTCATGAGCACCTTCTATTAATCCAGGTATGTCAGCAATAATTATTTCTTTATCAAATTTCTTAACTACGCCAAGAATAGGATGAATGGTAGTAAATGGGTAATTTGCAACTTTTGGTTGAGCATTAGATACTTGCGATAAAAATGTTGATTTTCCTGCATTTGGTTTTCCAATTATGCCCACATGTGCAAATAATTTCAATGATAGCCACACCCATTGTTCCTCCAATGCTTCTCCATCAGTAAATTGTTTTGGAGCTTGATTAGTTGAAGATTTAAAGTGAGAATTTCCAAGGCCTCCTCTACCACCTTTTAACAATGTTAATTTTTTATTATTTTCTAGAAGTTCAGCAAGTAATACAGTTTTGTCTTCATTATAGATCTCTGTTCCAGGAGGTACTTTAACTATTATATCATTTCCATCAGCACCTGTTTTATTTTTGCCCATTCCATTCCCGCCCTTTTTTGCCTTAAAATGTTGCTGGTAACGAAAATCTATTAAAGTATTTAGATTTTGATCAGAAACAAAAACTACATCTCCTCCTTTACCGCCATCTCCTCCATTAGGACCACCGTATTCAATATATTTTTCTCTACGAAAACTTACACAACCTTTTCCGCCTTTACCTGAGGCAACATAAATTTTTGCTTGATCAAGAAATTTCATTAAAAATAAAGAGGTTAAAAACCCCACCTAATATAATTTATGCGGGAATTACAGAAACGTAAGTTCTTACGCGTGTTTTTTTAAAAGCAACTTTACCATTAATTGTTGCAAAAATCGTATGATCTCTTCCAATTCCAACATTATTACCTGGGTGGAATTTAGTTCCTCTTTGACGTACAATAATATTGCCAGATAAAACATTTTCTCCGCCAAATTTTTTTACACCTAATCTGCGACCTATAGAATCACGGCCATTACGTGAGCTTCCACCTGCTTTTTTTGTAGCCATTATTTAACTTCCTTTTTTTTTGTCGTTTTTTTAACTACTTTATTTATATTTTTTTTCTTTATCGTAGTTTTTTTTGGAGCTGCTTTTTTTGCAGAAGATGTTTCCATTTTTGTTTTTTTCTGACTGGGTTTTTTATCCAAAGTTTTTTTTGAAGTTTCAGATTTTTTCTTACCTAAAGAAATTGATTGAATCTGTAATACAGTTAAGTATTGTCTATGACCTTGAGTAGACCTATAATTTTGACGTCTTCTTTTTTTAAAAACTATGATTTTTTTGTTACGAATTTGATCAAGAATTTTTGCTTCTATTCTAGCTCCCTCAACTAATGGTGAGCCAATTGTACTTTTTGATGAATCAGATACAGCAAGTACATCCTTAAAAGAAATACTATCACCTTTATTTCCTTTAAGTTTTTCAACTTTTAGAATTTGTCCAGCTTTAACTGAATATTGTTTTCCACCTGTTTTAAATACTGCTAGCATTGCCTATCTCAAGAAAAGCGGGATTTATAATGAACCAATCTAATAGTCAATTGAAAAGAACTAAAAAATTCCAAATTTCCCTTAAATTTAGTCAAAATTGATTCTTTTTATCTCTTAAAAAAGTAAATAGCTCAATATCAGAAAATTTTTGTTCCACTTTTAATTTTTTAGCTAAAATAGAATTCTGATTTAAAAAAGGATTGATTTTTTTTTCATTAGCGAGATTAAAAGGAATAGTTCTGCCATTCATTTTGATTTCTAATTCTAATATATTTCGTAATTTTGTTAATTCATCATGATTTACAAATACTGTTTCGAGAAATTTAAGATTTGATAATGTATATTCATGACCGCAATAAATAGTGGTATTATCTTCTAATAAATTAATTTTTTTTAAAGAATTATACATTTGATTATAAGTTCCTTCAAAAACTCTACCACATCCAAGTCTAAACAGAGTATCGCCAGAAAATAAAATTTTATTATCTTTGTCATATAAAATAACGTGATCAATAGTATGTCCAGGAGTCTCAATCACAGAAAAATTATTAATATTTGTATTTATTATACTTCCTTCTTTAATTATATTTACTAAATTTAATTCTAACTTGCTTGGTGCAAAGATTTTTGTTGAAGGAAATTGTTTTATTAAACCTTCAACACCCCCAGTGTGATCTTGATGATGATGTGTAATTAATATATTTTGTAAGATTAAATTATTTTTATTTAAATAATCTATAAGATTATAACTTTCAGCTGGATCAATTATTGTAGCATTCGCATTATCTTTTTTATAAAGTATATAGGAGTAATTATCCTTAAGTTGTTTAATTATTTTAATATTTAAATTACTCATTAGCTAACTATGGCAGAATTTTTTGCAAAAATTTTATTTGCAGTTTTTATTTTTATTGGTTCAAAATTTTGATAACTTAGGAGGAAAATTGCTTCATGTGTAAATAAATTTGAACTAATTATATTATTTTTGATAATAAATTGTTTTCCTTGGGAAGTAAGTCCAATACTTTTTTCAATTATAATATTCATTTCTTTGCATAAGTTTTGAAAATCTTTTAATGTAAAAAAATGAATATTTGGAGTATCATACCAAGCAAAAGGTAAACCTTCAGTTACAGGCATTTTGCCTAATAACAGAAGCTGAAGACGAATTTTCCAGTGACCAAAGTTTGGAAATGATACTATAGCCTTTCCTCCTATTCTTAATAGCTCTGCAAGAATGTCCCTAGGTTTCATCATTGCTTGTAATGTTTGACTAAGAATTACGTAGTCAAAGCTTTGATTAGAGTATTGTTTAAGATCCTTCTCAGCATCACCGTGTATAACGCTAAGACCCTTTGCTATTGCTTTTTGTGCAAGTTCTGCATTTAATTCTATGCCATGAGTGTTTGCATTTAAATTCTTTTTTAATAGTTGAATTAATTCACCCTCACCACAACCTATATCTAACAATCTTGCATTTTGACTTATTAAAGATTCAATCAATTTCCAATCTTTTCTTATACTTTTTCTCTTGTTCATTTATCTAAAACCTTATTATTTTCTAAAAATCCTTTTGTTACAAAATCTAATTCAGGCTCATCTAATAGAAAGCTATCATGTCCTTTGTCTGTCTCAATTTCTATAAAACTTACTTGTTTTGATAAATAATTTAATGTTTCAACTATCGTTTTATTTTCATTTGTTGGGAATAACCAATCTGAAGTAAAAGATATTATCAAATATCTTATATGGTTATTCGGTTTGTAAGAAAATTCAATAGATTTTTGATAAGAATCAGAATGATCAAAATAATCCATTGCTCTTGTTAAATATAAATAGGAATTAGCATCAAATCTTTCAACAAAAGATCTTCCTTGATAACGTAAATAACTTTCTATTTGAAAATCTGCATCAAAACCAAAAGAAATAATATCTCTAGATTGAAGTTTACGTCCAAATTTACGATGCATTGCATCTTCAGATAAATAAGTTATATGTCCTATCATTCTTGCAACAGAAAGTCCTCTTTCAGGAACTTTGTTTTCTAAATGATAATTTCCATTTAGCCATAGCGGATCATTCATTATTGCCTGACGACCAACTTCATTAAAAGCTATATTTTGAGTTGAGTGTTTTAGTGCACCAGCTATGTGAATAATAGTCTCAATCCGTTCAGGGTAATCTATAGACCATTGTAAAGCTTGCATTGCCCCCATAGAACCTCCAATTACTGAAAATAATTTTTTAATTTTTAATGAATCTATTAGATAAGTTTGGGCCTTAACCATATCTTTTATTGTAATTGAAGGAAAGTTCCCTCCGTAAGGTTTATTAGTTTTTGGATTTCTTTCCTTTGGACCAGTTGAACCTGCACAACCTCCGAGAACATTTGAGCTAATTACAAAAAATATATTTGTGTCTATTGGTTTATTTGGGCCAACCATTCTAGACCACCAACCATCCTTGTTGGTAATTGGATTTTTTCCTGTAACATACTGATCTCCTGTTAACGCATGACATATTAATATAGCATTAGTTTTATCTGCGTTAAGTTCGCCAAATGTTTTAAAGGCAATTTTTAAATGTTGTATAGATAGCCCAGATACTAATTTAAAATTTATATTTTCAAAATTAATTATCTGACAATCTTTTTTGTCATTATATATAATATTAGACTCAATCATTTGGTTTTCTAGACCAACTTTTCAGCTTCTTAGGAGTGTATATCGCTTTAGCTGTATAGATACGCACCCGCAAGCTGTTTCAAATCGGTGTTAAGGAGCTATTTAGAGGATATAAGATTTTTAGTCAATATCTCTTAATTTTTACCCGCAAATCTACTTTTTTTTGATTTATTTAAAGATACTTTGTAAAGACACATTCACATTTATGAAAAATGACGAATTAGATAATTTGCGCAAGAAAATTAATGTTCTTGATGATAAAATATTAGACTTATTAAAAGTTAGAGCTGATGTTGTAAGTGAAATTGGTAAACACAAAAACTCACTCGATAATATAGTTGATTTAAGTAGAGAGCAAAAAGTACTTGATCGCCTTATTACAAATTCAAATACAAAGTATAGTAAAGATTCTATAGTTCGTATTTGGAGAGAATTATTTCAAGCTTCTACAAAACTTCAGAAATTAGATAATGAATTCATTCAAACTAAGAGAACAATAAATAGTTTACAGATTTATAAAGGTGGGAAATCTAATATTAATGGCAAAACAAATGCTATTAAATTATCTTCAAATGAAAATTCTTACGGTCCATCACCAACTGTTTTTGAAATTTTAAATTCTAAAAATTTTTTTTCTAAATCTAATCGATATCCACAAATAAATGGTGAATCTCTCAGAAGAGCAATAAGCAAACATCATAACATTGCTTATGATAATATTGTATTGGGTTGTGGATCTGACGAAACACTTTTATTTGCTGCTCTTGCATTTTGTCAAGATGGAGATGAAATCATTCATGCTGAACATGGATTTGAAATGTACCCAATAATTTCAAAAATAGTTGGAGCAACATCAAAAACAATTAAGGAAAATAATAAATTTAATATTACTGTTGATTCTATATGTAATGAAATTACAGTATCAACAAAATTAATCTTTCTTGCAAATCCAAATAATCCAACAGGAACATATTTAAACAGATCTGCAATTCTTGAATTGATGGAGAAGATTCCTAAACATATAATTGTAGTACTTGATGGAGCGTATGCAGAGTATGTTATGCAAAAAGATTTTGATAAAGGTTTTTCATTAGCAGATCAGTTTGATAATATAATTCTTACACGTACTTTTTCAAAAGTTTATGGTTTAGCAGGATTGCGAATTGGTTGGTGTTATTCTAGTAAAAAAGTATGTGATATCCTTAATAAAGTAAAAGGTCCTTTTAATACTTCTTTTATTGCCCAAAATTTAGCAATAGAGGCTTTAAAAGATCAAGATTATATAAACAAAATTATAAAATTGAATATGGAAGTTAAAAGTTGGTTTGAAATAGAGTTGAAAAAATTAAATATACCAGTTTATCCTTCTGAAGGAAATTTTACTTTTATTGAAACAACAGAGAAAAAATCTGAAGAAATTACAAAACAACTATTGGCTACAGGAATTCTAATCAGACAATTGCATAGCTATAAACTACCAAATTGTTTGAGAATTAGTATTGGAACAAAAAATGAAATGGAAGCAGTTATTAATAGTTTGCGTCAAATGAAATGATGAATAAAAAATATAATTCAGTTTTAATAATAGGAATGGGTCTAATAGGTTCTTCTATAGCAAGAGCTATGTATGAAAATCAGATGGCTACTAATGTATATGGAGTTGATTCAAGTGAAAAAGTAATTAAAAAATGTGAAGAGCTCAATATAGTATCAAAAGTAGAAACAAATATAAAAAAATTTAATGAACAATTTGATTTAATTATTATATGCACACCTCTTAGTAAGTATAAAGATATATTTAATGATTTAAATTTATATGTTTCTAAAACAACTTTTTTAACAGATGTAGGTTCAACCAAAGTAAGTGTTATTGATGATTTTAAAAAGTCCGTAAAAAATGAAAATTTGAAATTTCTTCCAGCACATCCAATTGCAGGAATCGAAAAGAGTGGACCAGAATTTGGATTTTCTAAATTATTTCAAAATAGATATTGTATTGTTACTCCAATAGATAATGACAAAGAAGTTTTTGAAACATTATGTGTTATGTGGAAAGAATTAGGGATGAAAATCGAAATAATGGATGCTGAAAAACACGATAAGATATTAGCTATGACCTCTCATATTCCTCAATTAATTGCTTATTCAGTTGTTGCAACTGCAACAGAATTAGAAACACATTTAAAAGATGAAGTTATAAAATATTCCGCAGCAGGTTTTAGAGATTTTACTAGATTGGCAGGAAGTGATCCAATAATGTGGCGTGATATTTATGACAAAAATAAAGATGCAGTAATAGAAATGCTAGGTCGGTTTAGTGAAGATTTATCTTCTTTTCAAAAAGCAATCCGCAATAATGATCTTAAATATTTGGAAAATAAATTTTCAAGTTCAAAAAATATAAGGAAAATTATTGAAGACCTTGGTCAAGCTGGGCATTTTGATCCGACTGAAAAGAAAAATTAAGTTAATAATTTATTTGTTGCTTCCTCAATAGTTTTTTCAACTTTATCTAATACTTCTTTTTTACCCAAGCCAGTATTTATAGAAGGTAAAACTTGAATAATAATATTACCTTTTTTTATAATGTTTGGATGTTTGGGCCAACATAATCCAGAATTAAGCGCAATTGGTAAAAGCTTCCTATTAGCAATATTGTAGATACCTACGAAACCTGATTTATAATCAGGTTTTTCTCTAGGTATTTTGCGAGTTCCTTCAGGAAAAATGATAATTGAAGAACCTTGATCAAGTTTATTCTTAACATTATTTAACATTTTACGCATTGTGTTTGCATGACCGGATCTATTAATAGCAACCATATTACTTTTTAACAAATATTGTCCAAAGATAGGAATATAAAAAAGTTGTCTTTTATGAACAAAAAAACTGTTTTTAAAATAATAGAACAAAGCGAATGTTTCAAAAGCTGATTGATGCTTAGAAACTATTATTAACGGCTCATCGGGAATATTTTCTAATCCTGTTATTTGATGGGTAACTTTACAGATTAATTTTAAAAATAAAAAAATTCCTTTAATCCATAATCTTGCAGGTTTTTGAATATATTTAGTAGGTAAAAAAAAATAAGGAAATGAAAATATTCCCATAAATATTGTCCAAATACATAAAACAAGATAGAAAACTAAGGTTCGTAGGATCATTTTAATAATTTTTGTTTTATATACCACCCTCTCTCCTCTATATATACATTATGTTCATTCAATGCTCAGATTGTCATTATAAATATTTAGTCAATTCAGCAGATTTGAAGCCAGATGGAAGAATGGTAGAGTGTGCTAATTGTGGTAATCAGTGGTTTCAGGAAACCTCTAGTGAAGAAGAGTTATTGTCACAATCTGTGCCATCTTCAAAAATTAGTAAAACTAATAGTCAATCTAATATAAATTTAAATGCTACTGATGATACTGAATCAAAAAATAATATATATCTTCCAAGTACAATTGTTAATGAGCAGAAAGTAAGCATAATTAATTCTTTTCTTGTAATTTTCATTTTATTTATTTTGATAACTTCATTTTGGCTGCTTCGTTTATATGGAACAAATATTTTTGTTATAATTAATTTTTATTTACAAGAATTTTTTTTTAATCTTAAATTAATTATAAATGATATAGCTAAGATAATTTATTTAATTTTAAATTAGTTTAATTGAGCCAATTTGGAATTAAATCTAGATTTATATTTTCTTCTATAGTCTGAGGCTTATGAATTATTGCAAAACTATTTTGATTTACCAGTATTTCGGCCGGCAAACCTCTAGTGTTATAGTTTGAAGCCATTACTGCACCATAAGCCCCAACATCTTTAATTATTAATTTATTTCCAGTTTTTTGTTCAGGCAAATTAATGCTTTTAATAAAAATATCAGAACTTTCACAAATAGGGCCAGCAATACTATAATCTATTATTTTTGAAGATTTTTTTTCAATGGGCTCAATTGAATGAAATGCATTGTAAAGAGCTGGTCTAATTAAAGTGTTCATTCCAGCATCAGTAATTAAATAATTCCTCCCACCATTTTTTTTAGTTGTAATTATTGATGTGATCAGAATACCTGCATTAGCAACTAAATAACGACCAGGCTCAAATGAAATTTCATAAGGTATTTGATTAAAATACTTATTTATCTCCTTTTTTAACAATGCTAAATTTAATGTTAAATCATTTTCATTATATTGAACACCTAAACCTCCACCTAAATCAACATGATTGATATGAATTCCTTTATTTATAAATTGTTCAGCCGCTTCTTTCATAAATTTAAAAACATTCCCAAAAACACTTATATTTGAAATCTGACTACCAATGTGACAACTAATTCCAGTTAATTTTAAATTTGATGATGATTCTATATAATTTACAATTGTTGGTATTTCTTCAACATCTATTCCAAACTTATCTGTTTTTTTACCTGTGGAAATTTTTTTTATTGTTTCACTATCAATATTTGGATTTAGTCTGACTCCCACATTAACTTTTTTTTGTAAAGATGATGATATTTCATTAATTATCTCTAATTCCTCCATTGATTCTGCATTAATTAATTTAATATTTGAATCCAAAGCAAATAAAATATCATTTCTAGATTTACCTAAACCTTCAAAAATAATATTACTTGGATTTATACCAGCGTTTAAAGCACGCTTTAACTCACCTATAGATACTACATCTGCTCCTGCGCCAAGACTATTCATTAGTTTAAGAATAGCTTGATTGGAGTTGGCTTTTACAGCAAAATAAACTTTTGTATTTAAAGCGTTTTTTAAATTATTATACGTTTCTATGATTTTTGATTGAGAATAAATATAAAATGGAGTTTGTTGAACTTTTTCAATATCTTCAAGTGGTACCCCTTCTATGTAGGGCTGTTTGTTCTGATAATTTAACATTTTATTCAGCTTGAATTACAACAGATTGTTGACGTTCTTTTTCTTCCTCAAATTTTTTCATACATGCTTCATCACATGGATATGTAATTACTGACTTATCTAATTTATCTTCCGGTAAGCTTAAGGGCCCTACTTTACCACAGCTATTAATTAGCAAGCTCAAAAAAAACAAAATTATTAAATTTTTCATTACAAGTATTTTCTTATAGCATATTGAATTGTTTTTTTAGTATTTTGTGGAGAAGTTCCTCCAAAACTTGTTTTATTTTTTATACTTTCAGCACTTGATAATATTTTTTTTGCTGAAGCAGAAATATTTTTATTAAAAACTTTTAATTCATTTAAAGACAAATCTTTTAATAATTTGCCATTATTATTCGAATAAGCAACTATTTTGCCTGTTAATTGATAAGCTTCGCGAAAAGTTAAATTTAATTCTTTTACAAACCAATTAGCTAAATCTGTGGCTGTAGAATTAGATTGATCTACTGCATTTTTCATATTTATTTTATTAAATTTAATTTTAGACCATAATTCATTCATTACTTTTAAAGATAAAATAATTTCATCATAAGAATTAAAAACTATTTTTTTATCATTTTGCATGTCTTTGCTATAACCCAAAGGAAGACCCTTAAGAATAACAAGTAAACTATTTAAATTACCTATAACCACACTTGAATTTCCACGAACCAATTCAGCACCATCAGGATTTCTTTTTTGTGGCATTATAGAACTTCCAGTTGCTACATCATCTGGCAATTTAATAAAATTGAATTGTTGGTTGGACCAAATAATAATTTCTTCTGCCATTCGTGATAAATGTATATTTATTAATGACAAAACAAACACAAACTCTACAGCAAAGTCTCTATCTGAAACACTATCTAAAGCATTAACAGTTGGTTTTTTAAAGCTGAGTAGTTTAGTAGTTAAATTTCTATCAATAGGAAAGGAAGTTCCAGCCAAAGCACCTGAACCTAAAGGGTTTTCATTTAATCTTTTTAAACAATCACTTAATCTTGATCTATCACGGCCAAGCATTTCTACATATGCAATGCAGTGATGAGCAAGAGAAATTGGTTGAGCTATTTGAAGATGCGTATAACCAGGCATAATTGTTGTAAGAT
This sequence comes from Alphaproteobacteria bacterium MarineAlpha5_Bin5, assembly GCA_002938205.1. GTDB lineage: Bacteria > Pseudomonadota > Alphaproteobacteria > HIMB59 > CACPNW01. The sequence continues at coordinate 10,338 of PTKZ01000005.1, read as the reverse complement.
TTTTCTTAGATATATTTATTAATGTTTTTTGTAATAATTTAATATTTTCATCCAATTCTTTACTATTATTTTTTATCCATAATTTAAAATCTGTTACGATTTGATCATTTCTTGATCTTGCTGTGTGAAGTTTACCGGCAGTTTTACCTATTTCTTTAAATAATAATGATTCAATATTCATATGAATATCTTCTAATTCTTTTTTAAAAGAAACTTTATCAGCTTGAATTTTTTTTAAAATTTTATTTAATCCTTTTACAATTAAATCCTTCTCTTTTTTAGAAATGATTTTTTTAGTAGCTAACATTTTAGCGTGAGCTATAGATACTTCAATATCTTCACGATAAAGTCGTTGATCTATTTCTATTGAAGAATTAATTTTCTCCAGCAACTTACTTGGTCCTTTTTTTAAGTGGACATTTCTAGCAGGGTTTTTTTTCATTTCGGAGCGCCTAATAAGAGATATTTGAATTAATTTCCACCCTAATACTCAAATAATTTTCATACTTGTAATTTTTCTTATATAAGTTGGGTTTGTAAGAAAATTCATGGATATTAAAAGAGTAGTAATAATTGGCTCAGGAACTATGGGAAGCGGTATTGCAGCTCAGGTTGCAAATGCTGGAATTTCTGTCACTCTTCTAGATCTGCCTAGCAAAGAAGGTTCAAGAAATCAAATTGCAGAAAATGCAAAAGAAAAAATTTTAAATTCCCGACCACCATTATTAGTTGAAAAAAACAAAATAGATTTAATAACTGCAGGAAATATTGAAGATAATTTTAATGAAGTTGGTGATGCAGACTGGGTAGTAGAAGCAGTAGTTGAGAGAATAGATATTAAGCATAATATTTACAAAAGAATTGAAGAAGTAAGAAAAGAAGAGTCTATAATTTCTTCAAATACATCAACTATTCCACTTAAAATATTATCTGAAAAAATGACTCAAAAAATGAAAAAGAATTTTTGTATTACGCATTTTTTTAATCCTGTTCGCTACATGGGCTTATTAGAAATTGTAAAAGAACCAATTAACGAAAAAGAAAAGATTTATTCATTAAAATCTTTCTGTGATGAAAAACTTGGTAAGGGTGTAATTATTTGTAAAGATACGCCAGGCTTTTTAGGAAATCGTGTAGGTGTTTATGCAATGCAAGTTGCTATGACAGAAGCCTTCAAAATGGGTTTAACAATAGAAGAAGCTGATGCAGTATTTGGAAGACCGATGGGTATTCCTAAAACAGGAGTTTTTGGGTTATATGATTTAATAGGCATAGATCTTATGGCTGATGTTTTAAAAAGTTTTATTAAAGAGTTGCCCAAAGAGGACACCTTTCATGAAGTGGCACAAGAAAATCCATTTATTACAAAAATGATTGAAGATGGCTATACAGGAAGAAAAGGTAAAGGTGGGTTTTACCGTATAGACAAAAAGTCTGGGCAAAAAATATTAGAAGCTGTTAATTTAAAATCAGGTAACTACTCACCTTCAAAAAAAATAGATCTAGGGATCCATGAAGTAAATATAAAATATCTTATTTCCAGAGATGATAAATACGGTGAATATGCCTGGTCAGTTTTATCTAAAATTATTTTGTATGCTTCTTCTTTAGTTCCAGATGTTACAAGTGAACACAATAATATTGATGAGGCAATAAGACTGGGATTCAATTGGACAATGGGTCCTTTTGAAATTCTTGATGCAATAAGTGTGAAATTTTTTGCTGAAAAAGATAAAAATATAAAATTAAATAGGTTTCTTCGAGAAAAGTATTATAGCCAAATTAATGATTCGAGCAAAGAGCGGGAATGGTATGGCGAAACACAACTATATTTGGATAAACATTTAAAGACATTCAAAAGAATTAAGCATTATACTCGCCATAGATCAGATCTTTATAAAGGTTCTGCAGAAACCCATGATCTTAATAATAATACTACAATTGTTGAATTTAATACAAAGGCAAATACATTAGATGATAATTCAATGCAGATTTTATCTAAAGCTTCTGAAAAAAACTTAATTATTATTAATGGAGCAATGCAATTTTCTGCTGGAGTCAACTTAAATTATGTAATGGAATATGCCAAAGATGGTAAATGGAGAGAAATAGAAAAATTTATTTTTAATTTTCAACAAACATGCAAAAATTTAAAATATTCAGAGTTTCCAGTTATTTCAGCTCCATCTGGTTTGGCTATTGGAGGAGGATTTGAAGTCATATGTCAAAGTGATTATGTAGTCTCGCATACCAATGTAGTTTTGGGATTGGTTGAAACATTAGTAGGGTTAATTCCAGCAGGAGGAGGTTGCAAGGAAATGTTATTTAGATGGATGCAATCAGAAGAGTCAAAGGATGATCCTACATTTGCATCTTTGAAAGTATTTGATTTAATAGGATATGCAAAAACAGCCAGTTCCCCAAATGAAGCATTACCTCACAAATTTTTATTAGAAAAAGATAGGGTGGTAATTAATAGAGATAGGTTGCTTTATGAGTCAGAAAAATTATTAGAAGACATTCATAAAGATTATAAACCACCAGAACAACCTATATTTAAATTACCAGGATCTAGTGTAAGGGACAAAATGTATGAAATATTAGAAAACTTATACAGAGATAAAAAAATATTAGATCATGGATTGGAAGTAGGAAAACAACTAGCTTTTGTTTTAAGTGGCGGAAACACAAATATGGATCAGGAGTTAAGCGAGGATGATATTTATGCATTAGAATTAGAGGCATTTATGAACCTTATTCAAATGTCAAAGACTCAAGAACGAATTAAACATACTTTAGCAACAGGAAAACCATTAGTAAATTAGAAAATTTTCTTGTAAAAGTTTTATTGATTGTTTTGGAGGGAAAAAATTGAATAACTACGATAAAGATTTAGATAAAAATTCTTCAAATTTTATTCCTCTATCACCAATAACTTTTTTAGAAAGAACAAAAGATGTTTATCCTGATTACGACGCTTTAGTTTATGGCGATAGGAAATATACTTGGAAACAAGTTTATGAACGAACTACACAATTTGCAAGTTCTCTTGAAAAGCAAGGTATTGGCTTGGGTGACACAGTTTCTATTTTAGCTGCAAACACACCTGAGTTATTTGAAGCACACTATTCTATTCCAATGACAGGTGCAGTTATCAATACAATTAATATACGACTGGATCCGCAAACAGTTGCATATATTTTAGAACATAGTGATGCAAAATTATTTATTGTAGATACTCAATTTTCTCCCGTAATTAAAAAAGCTTTAGAGTTAGTTAAAAAAGAAATTCCTATAATTGATATTGTTGATGACAAAGCTCAACTAAAAGAAGGTGAAGGGGAAAGACTTGGAAATTGGACCTATGAAGAATTTTTAAACTTAGGTGAAAAAGATTATAATTGGAAAAGACCAGAAGACGAATGGCAGGCTATATCTTTAAGTTATACCTCCGGCACAACTGGTCAACCCAAAGGTGTTGTTTATCATCATCGTGGTTCATATTTAATGTCGATGGGCAGTGTTGTTGCATGGAATATGCCTAATAGATTAACATACTTGTACACAGTTCCTATGTTTCATTGTAATGGATGGGGCTATCCTTGGACACTTGCTTTGTTAAATGCAAAAGCAGTTTGTTGTAGATATATTATTGCAAAAGATATTTATAATCTAATTAATGAACAATCAGTAACTCATTTTGGAGGAGCACCAATTGTTTTAAGTATTATTGCTAATGCAAAAGAAGAAGATAAAAAACCTATAAATCATAAAGTGTATGCTATGACCGCAGGAGCACCTCCTACAAGTGCAATACTTGGAAAAATGGCTCAGTTAGGATTTGAAGTTTTACATGTTTATGGCTTAACAGAAACATACGGCCATATGCTTCATTGTGCTTGGAACTCTTCTTGGGATAATATGGGCGATGATGAGAAAGCAGAAATTAAGGCACAACAAGGAGTCCGATACCCTCATACAGAAGATGTAGCAGTTTTGAATCCTGAAACCTATGAACATGTTCCTTTAGATGGTGAAACTTTGGGCGAGATAATGATAAGAGGCAACATTGTCATGAAAGGTTATTATAAAAATAAAGAAGCCACAGATAATGCCATGAAAAATGGATGGTTCCATTCTGGTGACTTAGCTGTCATGCATTCCAATGGTTATATACAGATAAAAGATCGATCAAAAGATATAATTATTTCAGGAGGAGAAAATATTTCATCAGTAGAAGTTGAGAATATTATTGCGAAACACGATGCAGTGTCATTAGTTGCTGTTGTTGCAAAACCTGACGAAAAATGGGGGGAAACACCATGTGCATTTATAGAATTGATTGAAGATAATAATCAAGTAACTGAAGATGATATAATTAATTATTGTAAAGAAAATATGGCTGGATTTAAGAGGCCAAAACATGTTATTTTCTGTGAGTTGCCAAAAACGTCAACAGGTAAAATACAAAAGTTTGAATTAAGGAAAAAAGCAAAGGAGTTATAAATGGATCCAAAAACATATAAATTTGATACCTTAAGTTTACATGCAGGTTACATGCCAAGTAAAAATGCAGGATCAAGACAAGTACCAATATATCAAACAACATCTTATTTATTTGATGATGTTGATCATGCTGCTGCTTTATTTAATTTAGAGCAGGGAGGACATATATATAGTAGGATTTCAAATCCAACTGTTGCAGTTTTAGAAGAACGTGTTGCGGCTTTAGAAGGTGGTACAGCTGCATTAGCAACTGCTTCTGGAATGAGTGCAATTTTTATTACTCTTATGACTTTATGTAGTACAGGAGATCATGTAGTAGCTTCATCTCAATTATATGGAGGTACATACAATCTTTTAAGATTAACTCTTCCAAAATTTGGAATCAAAACAACTTTTGTCAAACCTAGAGATACGGATGGATTTAAAAATGCTATACAAAAAAACACTAAATGTATTTTTGGTGAATTGGTTGGCAATCCAGGAAATGAATTAATGAATATGCCTGAAGTTTCAAAAATTGCGCATGATGAAGGCATTCCTCTTATAATTGATAGCACATATCAAACTCCTTATTTATGTAGACCTTTAGAGCTTGGAGCAGATATTGTAGTTCACTCTCTAACTAAATGGATGGCAGGACATGGTTCATCTATGGCAGGTATATTAGTTGAGGGTGGTAAATTTGATTGGATGCAAAATGACAAGTTTCCTACAATGACTGAACCTTACGTAGGCTATCATGGTTTATCATTTGCAGAAGAATTTGGTCCAGTTGCGTTTACTATGAAAGCTAGAGCAGAAGGTATGAGAGATATGGGGCCATGTTTAAGTCCTCAAAATGCCTGGAATGTCTTGCAAGGAATTGAAACATTATCAGTAAGAATGGAAAAACATTGTTCAAATGCATTAAAGATGGTTGAATATCTAAGTAAACACGATGGTGTCGCGTGGGTTTCTCATGCAAGTCTAAAAGATAATCCAGATTATGAATTAGCACAAATGCTTCTTCCAAAAGGTACTGGCTCAATGATTGCATTTGGAATTAAAGGAGGTAAGGAGGCTGGAGCAGCTTTTATTGATAATGTTAAATTAGCTTCACATTTAGCCAATGTTGGAGATACAAGAACTTTAGTTATACACCCTGCTTCTGCAACACATTCACAAATGGATGAAGCATCATTAAAGCTTGCAGGCATGTCTCATGATATGATCAGACTTTCAGTTGGTATTGAAGATATTGAAGATATAATTAATGATTTTGAAAATGGTTTTAGAGCTGCAAAAAAACCAAGATTAGTAGCCAATCAATGAAGTTTAAAGTAAATAATAAAGATGTTTTTGCTTCAACAGGAGGAAGATCATTTGATAAAGCAAAACCTCTTATAATATTTGTACATGGTAGTGGATTAAGTCACATAACTTGGGTTCTACAAACTAGATACTTTGCCTTTCATGGTTATAGTGTTTTAGCAATAGATCTACCTGGGCATGGTTATTCTGAAGGTCCAGCTATTAAATCAATTGAAGAGCAAGGAAAGTGGATATCAGATGTTATTGATTCGGTAGAAAAAAAGGAAGCTTCACTTGTTGGACATTCACAAGGATGTTTAATAACAATGGAATGCGCAGCTCAATTTCCAGATAAAATAAAATCTTTAGCCCTAATGGGTGGAGCTGGAGCTATACCAATGAATCCAGAACTATTAGATTTAGCAGAAAAAGGAGACTCAAAAGCCGTTGATCTTATGATGGATTGGGCTCATGGTCCTTCAGGACATTTTGGAGGCCACCCTGTCCCTGGTTTACATCATATTAACTTGGGTGGTACTATTGTAGTTAATGGATCGGTTCAAAATGCATTGGGTGTAGATTTTAGAGCATGTGATAATTATAAAAATGGTTTTGAGGCAGCAAAAAAAATACAATGTCCAACAATTAATATACTAGGCAATAGAGATAGAATGTGTCCTGTAAAAGAAGGAAAAAAACTAGCTGATAGTATAGAAGGATCAGAAATAGAAATTATAGAAAATTGTGGTCATATGATTTTATTAGAAGAGGCAGATAAGTCTTTAAAAATTTTGAAAAAATTTATAAGAAAAAATCACCCAATTTAATTAAATTAATATATTATCTATTTATTTGCAGGCTGTTTATCAGGTCTAGTGAGCTCTTCAAGTTTACGCATTTCTTCTTCTTGGTCTATTTTTTCTTTTTCCTCGCGTTTACGTTTACGTTCTTCCGCTTTCATTTTAAGCTTAAGTTCTTTTTGCATTTTTCTGTCACCAGCCCTAGATTTGTGATTAAAATGAATACCCATATCAACTCCGTTGCGTCTTATACTAAAAAAACTTTCTATTTTCTATAGTATAAATTTTGGCTTAATTCCTTGAAAGCTCAATAATTATGAATTATCACATTAATATTTGTATGCATTCTATGTTAGAAGGACCTTCTTTTTCTAGACACGATAATCCTAAAAAACTAATAATTATGTTACATGGATATGGTGATAATGCTTCAAATTTTATAAATTTAGCAAAACCAATGGATCAAGAAGAATGGTCTGCACATTATATTGCATTAAATGCTCCTAAAAATATACCTAATTATCCTGAGGGTTATGAATGGTTCAACATATATCCTAATGGTATTTATATCAGCGAAGCAGGATCTAAAGAAATTATAATAATAAAAAAAGAAGTTATGAATTCAGTTTTAAAAATCCAAGAAACAATTAAATATCATTTAAATAAGTTAAAACTTACTTTTACTGATTGTATTATAATTGGATTTTCTCAAGGAGCTATAATTGCTTTTGAAGTTGGAAATTATCTACAGGTTCAATTAGGCGGATTGGCAATCTTATCTGGAAGAATTATAAATAAAGAAAAAATAACTAATTCCAATTTATTAAAAACACCCATTTTTATTTCCCATGGTACACATGACGATGTTTTACCAATTAAAAATTTTGAATATTCAGTTGAATATCTTAAGGAAAATAAATGTAATTTTGAATATCATTTATTGAATGGAGATACACACACAATTTCACAAAATACAATAAATTTATTACAAAAATTTATTAAAAAAAATCTATGAATTATTCTAATGATCATAGTATATTCATAATATTTTATTAGGAGAAGAAAAAATAGTATGAACGCAACTGGGAATCCTGCTTTAGTATTGAATGCCGATTTTAGACCTTTGTCTTATTACCCTTTATCACTATGTTCTTGGCAAGATGCTGTTAAGGCAGTTTTTTTAGAAAGAGTTTCAGTAATTGAAAACTATGATACAGAGGTCCATTCTCCTACTATATCTTTTAGACTGCCTAGTGTTGTTGCCTTAAAAGATTATATTATGCCTAAACGAAAACCAGCCTTTACTAGATTTAATGTTTTTTTAAGAGATAACTTTACTTGTCAATATTGCTTGCAAAAATACTCAGCTAACGAATTAACATTTGATCATCTTATACCAAGATGTTTAAAAGGTAGAACTACTTGGGAAAACGTGGTATCTGCTTGTACAACATGTAACTTAAAAAAAGGGCGTAGAATTTTACAAAATACAGATATGAGATTATCAAGAAAACCAATTAGACCTGATGCAATTCATTTACAAAATAATGGTAGGAATTTTCCACCAAATTACTTACATGAAAGTTGGCGTGACTATTTATATTGGGATACAGAGTTAGAAAATTAAATTTTTTTTGAAATTGCTATAGCAGTTTTACATCCAAACTCTATTACTTTAGTCATAATTGAGTAGCCAGGAGCATTTTCTGCATCATGTTCAATTCCTATATCATGATGCTCTAGCTCATCTTTTTCAAACTTTTTAATTGTTTTTTTTAATTCCTTATAATCATGTTTTATTAAATTTTGTTGTTGTTGATAATGCTCACCAATTACTTTTTCAACAGCAACAGTACATGCCATTGCTGCTTTTTCTCCCATTATTGCTGTTGTTGCTCCTAAGGCAAAACCTGCGAAATTCCAAACTGGCAATAGGGCTGTTGGTCTAACTCTATGCTCAAGAATCAATTCATTAAATTTTTCAATATGTTCTTTTTCTTGATCTGCCATATGTTGAATTGTTTTTCCTATTTTTGAATTTTTACCAAATATAGCAATTTGTCCATCATAAATTCTAGTTGCTCCATATTCACCAGCGTGATCAACACGTATAACTTCCTCTAAAATTTTTCTATCTGTATTTTTTGAGTTAATTTTTTTCTTCTTTTTAACTATTCGTTTTTTTCGATGCATATGATTTTAAGATATATATGCTATTAATAATAAAAATCAAAAAAATAAGAAAAGTATTTATTGTAGCGGCAGACAAACCAAACAAACTCCAAATCACCTCCTCACAATTAATAACTGTTTTAGATAATATTTGATCTTTTAGACTAGATATACTTTCTGCTTTTTTTAGTTCCATTGAACAACTTTCTGGTCCAGGTAATAATTTTTTTTCAATTCCAACATGCCATATTGAATAAAATAAACCATATATGCTAGCAATCTCTACCCCTAAATAAAACCAAAATCTTTGCTTTAATTTTAAAATAGAAAAAATAATAAAAAGAAAAATTATAAAATAATAGGGATATCTTTGTTTTAAACACATTGAGCAAGGTTCTAATTTAAATACAACTTCTGCAACTATAGCACTACTTATTGCAATTAAACTTAATATACTTACTATCCAGAACCAGTAATTCTTTGAAATCATAAAAACTTAATAAATATTACACTACCTAAAAGTAATATAAAAAATAAACTTGCTAGTAAGTTAAAATATTTATCTATTAGTTCTTTAATAGGATTCCCAAAAAAATAAAGTAAGAAAGCTATCAAATAAAAACGTAAACCTCTCGCAAATGTTGCCACAAGAATAAAATGAATAATGTTTAATTTAAATACACCACTTGCAATTGTAATGAATTTAAAGGGGAAAGGGGTAAAGCCTGCTCCTAGTATAATTAAAATGCCATAATCATTATAATATTGTTCAAAAGAATTAAAAGATTCTGACAATCCATAGGTTTGAACAATAAGAATTCCTAATGTTGCATAAAAGAAATATCCAATTATATAACCAAATATACCACCACCAACTGATGATAAAGTGCATGCCAAAGCATATATCCATGCTTTACTGCGTTTTGCTAACACCATTGGAATTAAAAGAATATCAGGTGGAATTGGGAAAAAGGAACTTTCTGTGAAAGAAATTATTGATAAAAACCAGCTGGCATTTTTGTGACCTGCTTTATTTAATGTCCAGTTATATAATGATCTTAGTATATTCATTTTTTTGGTAGGAGTAGAGGGAATCGAACCCACACCACCGAAGTGACCGGATTTTGAATCCGGCGCGTCTACCAGTTCCGCCATACTCCCATTTTGTTTTTCCCAGTATTACTTGGTTTTTAGAATTAAGTCTACGGTCTTGTTTTAAGAAATTGCACTAATAGGGCGTCGCAAGGGCGTCTTAAAATTTTGCACTAAAATAAATTCCAATTTGAATCAAAATATATAAATATATTCCAAATTTTATCTTATTGATTCATAATTGATTTAGTAGTATTTTTTAATAAAAATAATGTTAATTAGATTTTGTATAAAATTTATAGTTTGTTTATTAACTATAAAATTTGCATTTGCAGAAATTGTTGATGTAAATAATGAGCAAATTAAAGAATTATCAAAAAATAATATTCCAATTGTAGACATAAGAAGAAGTTCTGAATGGGACCAAACTGGAGTTGTTCCAAAAAGCATTCTGCTAACCTTTTTTGATAAAGAAGGA
>PTKZ01000049.1 GCA_002938205.1 Alphaproteobacteria bacterium MarineAlpha5_Bin5 | reverse complement strand
TTTCAAAAAAAAAAATGATTATTTTTGGAAATTTACCATTTAATATTTCTTCACAAATACTTGCAAGATGGATCAAGCATAAAGATTTAAATTTTATATCAAAAAAATTTATTTTAATGTTTCAAAAAGAAGTTGCGGATAGAATAGTCGCTAATACTAATGATAAAAAATATGGAAGACTTTCAATACTATCTTCATGGAGAATGAATCTAAAAAAAATAAAAGAAATTAACCCTAAGTCATTTTTTCCATCTCCAAAAGTAACAAGCACTATTTTAATTTTAGAACCTAAAAAAAATTATTTCAAATTAAACAATCCAAAAAATTTGGAACATGTAACAAATATTTTTTTTAATCAAAAAAGGAAAATGATTAAAAAGCCTTTAAAAAATCTATTTAGAAATGCTGATGAAATATCTAAAAAATTAAAAATAGACACTACTTTAAGACCTCAAAATTTATCACCACTAATATATTTTCAATTGTGCAAAGAATATGAAAAATTAATTAATTAGTGTCTTTATATGTTTTTCGATAAATTGTTGATCATAATCACCTTCATTATTATTTAATTTTGCATTAATTAAATTACTGATTTGATTATAACAGGTTTCTAAATCATCGTTTATCACAACAAAATCATAATCTTTCCATTTCAATATATCTTGGTCAAATTTTTTCATTCTTTCTTCTACTATAAATTTATCTTTCATATCTCTATTGGACAAACGATCAAACAGTACTTTTCTACTTGGTGGTAAAATAAAAAATGTAATAAGCTGGTATTTTAATCTTCTACCTTTAATTTGTTCAGTGCCTTGCCAATCAATATCAAATATAACATTTTTACCTTTTTTTAAATTTTCAATTATTTTTTTTTTTGCCGATCCATAATAATTTCCAAAAACCTTTGCATATTCCAAGAACTCACCTAAACTAATTAATTTTTTAAATTCTTCTTTATTAATAAAAAAGTAATCTTTTCCATTAACCTCATCTGTTCTAGGTTTTCTTGTAGTGTATGAAATTGAAATTATGAAATCTTTAAGATTAGAAATTTTTCTGACGAGGGTTGTCTTTCCCGCTCCAGACGGTGAAGATAAAATAATAATTATCCCGTCTTTTGTTGAAGACATTTATTTAAATATTTAGTTTGCCTTACTCTCTATAAATTTTATTGCATCACCCACAGTTAAAATTTTTTCCGCTTCATTATCAGAAATTTCTGAACCAAATTCTTCTTCAAAAGCCATTACTAACTCGACCGTGTCTAAGCTGTCAGCTCCTAAATCATCTATAAAACTAGATTCCTCGGTAACCTTTGCTTCATCAATTCCTAAGTGATCTGCTACTATTTTTTTTACTTTGCTTGAAATATCATCAGACATATTGTTCCTTTTTATATTTAATCGTTAATAATTTATTAAAAGGTTTTGTCAAGCCATATACATGCCTCCATTAACATGAATCGTTTCACCTGTTATATAAGAAGCTGCGTCTGACGATAAAAATACAACTGTATTAGCTACATCTTCTCCTGTTCCAAGTCTGGACATGGGAATTCTAGATGTTAACATTGATTTAATACTTTCTACAATTTTATCGGTCATAGTTGATTGAATGAAACCTGGTGATACACAATTTAGAGTAATATTTTTTTTTGCATATTCAATTGCTAACGACTTTGTCATCCCAATAATACCTGCTTTTGAAGCAGAGTAATTTGATTGGCCAAGATTTCCTGTATGACCAACTATAGAAGTTATGTTTACTATTCTTCCATATTTATTTTTTAACATTTTTTTTATTGCATACTTGCTTAATAAAAAAGTTGATCCTAAATTAATATCAATTACTTTTTGCCATTCCTCATCTTTCATTCTTAATGAAAGATTATCCATATTAATTCCAGCATTATTAACAAGAATATCTAAACCCGTTAATTGTGATGAAACATTTTCTATAAACTCTTCTATTCTAGAATGGTCTGAAATATCAAATTTTAATATACTTATACTTGGAAATTCTTTTTTTAAAGATTCTAATTTTTCACTTTTTGTTCCTGTCGCTAAAACATTTCCCTCCAAAGAAACAAATTTTTTAACTAATGCGCCCCCTATTGCTCCAGTTGCTCCGGTAATTAGAATTTTTTTGTTTTTTAAATCAATCATTAATATTAAATTTATTTAAATCATTTATTTCATTTACTGATATCAAATTTAAGCTTTTGTCGATTCTTTTAATTAGACCAGATAATACCTTTCCTGGTCCAATTTCAATAATTTTTCTAACCCCATTATTTATCATATAAATTATACTTTCTCTCCATCTAACTGGGCTTTCAATTTGTTTAATCAATAAATCTTTTATTTGATCTGAATTAGTTATTTCTCCAGCTGTTACATTAGAAACAATTACATTATTTGGATTTTTAAAATTCGTATTCAATATTTCTTTTCTCATAACTTCAGTTGCGGGACTCATCAATTTACAATGAAACGGAGCACTTACAGGA
>PTKZ01000048.1 GCA_002938205.1 Alphaproteobacteria bacterium MarineAlpha5_Bin5 | reverse complement strand
TACTACACCTTTGGTTTTATTATTATTATTAAATTATTATTAGTTTTTAATAATCTATTTTTAAATTTTTTTTAGCTGCTATGTCTAAAATAAACTGCCAAGCAGTTCTTCCATTTCTATTTCCTCTTTGCAAACTCCATTGAATAGCTTTTGTTTCTATTTCATTACTGCAATCTATTTTATAATATAAACAATAAGATTTTATGATTTTTAAATAATCTTCTTGTGAAAGTTTATGAAATCCTATCCAAATCCCAAATCTATCACTTAAACTTATTTTTTCATCTACGCTTTCATCTGTATGTATAGCAGAAGATCTTTCATTATCAATCATGTCACGTGACATCAAATGTCTTCTGTTTGATGTTACATATAATAATATATTTTTTGGTTGATTTTGAATACTTCCATCTAAGGTTGATTTTATAATTTTATAATCACTATCAATGTTTTCAAAAGATAAATCATCAATAAATAAAATAAATCTAAATTGACTAAATTTTCCAATTATATTGTAAATTATCTCAATATCAAAAATATTATTTTTATTTAATTGGACTAATTTTAAGATTTTATGTTCTTCTGCAACTTTATTAAAAACTGATTTTATTAAGGTACTTTTACCATTACCTCTAGCTCCCCATAATAGTGCATTATTTGTAAAATTACCTTCAGTAAAATTAATAGTATTTTCCAATAGTATTTTTTTTTGATTATCTATTCCGATAATTAATTTAATATTAAGTGGTTTAAAATTATTTACAGATTTAATTGTTTTTTTTTCACTATCCCAAATAAAATAGGAAAATTTTCCTATTTTTTGCTTAAGTAGATATTGTTTAAAAAGCATAATTTCTGTTAGTTTAATTGCATTTTTCTTTTACACAGTATAAGAAATCTCTCAAATTAATAATTATAGTAATCTTATGGAATCATTAGGCGCTTTTCTCCCTTTAATTTTAATTTTTGGTGTTTTTTATATTTTACTTATTCGACCACAACAAAAAAAAGTAAAACAACATAGAGAAATGCTCAGTAATTTACGTCGTGGTGATAAAATTATCACATCAGGAGGTATCATAGGTACAATAAGTAAAGTTTCAGATAGTAAAGAGTTATCTGTACAAGTTGCTGAAAATGTAGAAATTAAAATTGCCCCAGGTATGGTTACTGATTTATACGCGCAACCAGAAGCTGAAAAAAAGAAAGAAAAAAGTAATTCAGAAAGTGAAAATAAAGGTGGTTTTTTATCAGGTTTTTTTGGAAATAAAAAATAACCTAATATGAAAAACTATCCTTTTTGGAAATTATTTACAGTAATTACATTATTAATTCTAGGTATAGTTTTTGCAATACCATCAATTCTTTATAAAGAAGATACAGGTAATTGGTATTTAGATAACAGAGTTAATTTAGGTCTTGATCTTCAAGGTGGATCATACTTGTTATTAGAAGTTCAATCTGATGTTTTGATTGACGAAGAATTAGAAAATTTAAGTGATACTATTCGTTTAATATCAAGAGAAGAAAAAGTTAAAATTAATAATTTAGATTTATTAGAGGAAGAACTGATTATTAGATATAACGCTTCCGATAAGTTAGAAAAAATAAGAGATAAGTTTTTACAAAATTATAGAAATATAAAATTTGTAATCAAAGAAAATATTGTTAATATAAAAATTGATGATTCACATAAAAAATCAATTCAAGAAGCAGCAATAAAACAATCACTTGAAATTGTTAGAAAGAGAATTGATGAATCAGGAACTAAAGAGCCACTCATTCAAAGATCTGGTAATAAGAGAATTTTATTACAATTACCCGGTGTAAAAGATCCTGAACGAATTAAGGATTTATTGGGTAAAACTGCTAAATTAACTTTTCATATGGTTGATGATGAAGATTCTAAATCTTTATCTGCTAATTTAGCTCCATTTGGTAAAATGATTGTTTCTGACTTTTATAATGATGAAATAAAATACTTAGTAGAAAAAAAATCAAGAGTAGGTGGAGAGAATTTAATTGATGCAAAAGCTTCTTTTGATCAAAATGAAGGACATGCAGTATCTTTCAGATTTGATACTAAAGGAGCGCAAAAATTTGGAAAAGCTACTAGTGAGAATGTTGGTAAGCGTTTTGCTGTTATTCTTGATGGCGTTGTTATTACTGCACCTGTAATTAATTCTGCAATTACAGGTGGATCAGGAATTATAACTGGTAGTTTTACTTCTCAAGAAGCAGCAGACTTAGCTGTGTTACTTAGAGCAGGAGCTTTACCAGCCCCACTTACTATTGTAGAAGAAAGATCAGTTGGCCCAGGATTAGGAGCAGATTCAATTGCGGCTGGTAAAATAGCAGCTACAATTGGAATGATATTAGTTTGTGTATTTATGGTTATAATTTATGGAGCATTTGGTTTAATTGCTAACATTTCCTTAATAGCAAATCTTTTTATAATCGTATCACTCTTGGGAACTATTGGAGCTACTTTAACTTTACCAGGCATAGCAGGAATAGTTCTTACTATTGGTATGGCTGTTGATGCAAATGTTCTTATTTTTGAGAGAATTAAAGAAGAAAATCTCAAAAATGGAAAAATATATCAAACTATAAAAAAAGGTTTTGATAGAGCTTTTTCTACAATTATTGATGCAAATATTACTACTTTAATTGCCGCTCTTTTATTGTTT
>PTKZ01000047.1 GCA_002938205.1 Alphaproteobacteria bacterium MarineAlpha5_Bin5 | reverse complement strand
TTTTTTGTAAATCAAATTCATTTATTTTGTAAACTAGCCCATCAACATCATATTCTAGTTCAAATCTTTTTTTTTCAAATTTCTCATGATAGTTAATAAGATTTTTTACTCCCGAAATTATAGTACTAAATTTACTAGTCACAAATCCCCATTTATTTAAAGCATTTAAAAAATCTGACTGTTTTTTAAATTTATTTTTATCAAAATACCCAAAAGTATATGCAATAAATTTTAAAGGAATTTTTTTTGTTTCATTTGGATCTTTTTGCCTTAAAGATCCTGATGCTGCATTTCTTGGATTAGCAAAATTTTCTTCAATATTTTTAAAATCTTTATTTGTTATAAACACTTCTCCTCTTATATCTATGTCTTCGGGAAAATCAGATCGGGAAATTTTTTTAGGTATATCAATAATTGTTTTAAGATTTTCTGTAATTAATTCCCCTTCTTTACCATCACCTCTTGATGCACCAGAAATTAATATTCCATTTTTATAAGTCAATGAAGCAGATATTCCATCAATTTTCGGTTCTACACTATATTCAAAATTTGTTTCTTGTTTAAAATTTAAAAAATTATTTATTTTTTTTTCAAAATTTATCAAATCTTTTTGATTAAAAACATTTGATAAAGAAAGCATTCTTGCTCTGTGCTTAGATTTTATAAAATTTTTAGAAGGTCTAAATCCTACTTTATTTGTTGGAGAGAATTTATCATTTAAAAAATTGTACTTTTTTTCTAATTCTATAACTTCCTTTTTTAGTTTATCATATTCACTATCTAATATTTCTGGTCTACTTTCTGAAAAATAAAGCTCATTGTGTTTTTTTATTTTTTTAATTTTTTGTGAATAAATTTTTTTTATATTTTTACTACTATTCATCTAATTAAGTAGCGATTTAATTCTATTGATTATAGGATTTTTACCCTTTTTTTTTTTTAATTTAGATTTTAATTTATAATCTTTGTTAAAAACTTTATATGAATTTTCATACCATTCGCTAGACTGGTAATTATACCCTAATAAATATGCATATTTTTTTGATTCTTCAATTAGTCCTATTCTATAGTATATCTCAACCAGTCTATGGATTGCTTCTTCAACAAAAATACTTTGATCATAATTTTCTAAAACAAATTTAAATCTATTTATTGCGGGTATCCATTTTTCTCTTTCTATATAATATCTTGCCAAATACATTTCTTTGGAAGCAAGGATTTCTTGAATTAAATCAAGTTTATATTCTGCATCTAGTGCAAAATCACTATTGGGAAACTTTTCAATTATAATTTCAAAATTTTCTTTTGCATTTATAATTGGTCCTAAATCTTTTTTCTCATCTACAATTTGATCATAGTAAGACATGGCTAACAAATAATATGCATAATTTGTTCTTTCATGAATTGGATAAACTTTTAAAAATCTTTCCAATTCATATATTGAGTCATTATAATAATCTTGCGAATAATAAGAATAAGCAGACATCAAAGCTGCTCGGGGTGCCCATTTAGACTGGGGGTATAATAGTTCTGCTTCATTAAATTTTTTGGCCGCAACCAAAACATTACCTTTTTCTAATTCTTCTATCCCCGCTTCATATGCTTCGATCATTTGAAGATCAACGCTAGTTTCACTTATTTTATCAACTATTGGTTCTTTTTTGTTACAGGATACTGATAAAACTATCATCGAAAAAAAAATTAGTTTTTGAAATAATTTCATTTAGAATTTTTACCAGAAATAAAAAAAAATTCTAATTTTTATGCAATTGATTTGAGTAGGGATTTGTTGATAAATGAGTGTGGTAAATTTTTTCCTTTCAGTTCAATTAGTGAAAAGTTTGATTTGTCATCAAATACCTTTCTTAGCAATTCATTTGTTAAGCTATGTCCCCCTTGAGAGCAAACTACAGAACCTATTATTTTATACCCCAGTAGATATAAGTCACCCATACAATCTAAAATTTTATGATTAACAAATTCTAAATCATTCCTAAGTCCTTCTTCATTTAAAATTTTATTGTCTTTTACTACAATTGCATTTTCTAAACTTCCACCTTTTCCTAATCCCATTTTCTTTAATTTCTCAATATCATCATAAAGACAAAATGTTCTAGAATTAAAAATTTCTGTAAGATCATCATTGTAAACATTTATTTTATTTCTTTGAGTACCAATTATTTGATTTGGATATTTTATGTCAAAATCTATATCTAGATTTACTTTGGATTGTTCTATTTTAATAAATTTATTATCCCTTTTTAGTTCTACTTTTTTTTCAATTTTTATTATTTTTATTGGAGTTGAACTTGTTTCAATTCCCGTATCTAAAATTAATTCTACAAAATTTTTTGCAGATCCGTCTAAAATTGGTACCTCTTTAGAATTCAATTCTACTGTAGCATTATCCACTCCTAATCCATATAAAGCACCCATAAGATGTTCGATTGTTGAAACCTCTAATCCAAAATCATTTGAAATTGTTGTACACAAAGTCGTATTACTCACGTTATACACACTAGGTAATATTAAATTATTTTTTTGAATATCTGTTCTTTTAAATTGAATACCCGTATTGGGTTGTGCCGGCAATATTTTCATACTTACTGGTAAGCCAGTATGAAGACCTACACCATCAACTTTGATTGAACTTTTCACAGTTTTTTGATTTAATATAGACACAACCTATACATACAAAAAAACCACAGCTTAAAAAAAACAACTAATGTTACAGTAAAATACTAGATTTCACTTAAAAAAATAGAATAATTTTTCAAAAAAACCTGATTTTTTTGATTTTTTTGGAATAATTTCAACTTCTTCAAAATTTTGTGAATTTGAAAATTTTAGTGCTGAGCTACATATTTGTTCGCTACTTTCTTCAAAAAAATTCATTTCATCAAAAATATTAAACTCTTCTTTTAAATAAATAGAATTTTTATTTAATATTTTTGATCCCTCTCCGGTAAATATTAAAATAGATTTTTCATCATTTTTTAAAAAA
>PTKZ01000046.1 GCA_002938205.1 Alphaproteobacteria bacterium MarineAlpha5_Bin5 | reverse complement strand
GTCCTTTTACCTTGCCTATTTTACGAAGAAATGAGGCTATGTTCAAAATAATATGGCAATAAAACTATTTATGAATTGCAGCAGATCCAAGCAATCCTGTTATATGTATTTTAATAAACAAACAACTTTTCTATCATTATCTAACAACATATATTTCGAAACTAAATCAGATATAAAAGGTAATTTATCAAAATATGATGGATTATTTTTAACAAATAATTCTTCGTGTTGTTTTAAAAATTTTAATAAAACTGATGCATATTTAATTTATTGTGAGAGTACATAAGTTATTTATAAATATATATTTATAATTTTAATTAATCTTAATTTGATCATATTTGAAAAATACTGTAATTATTAATGATAATGAAAAATATATCTTTTATAATTTTATTATTTTTTCTATATTCATGCTCAACTACTTCTCCCACAAATGTAAAAAAATCTGATGCTCAAAAAATCACTGCTATAGAATATGGTACTATTAAAAATTCTCTTCCAGTAAAAATAAAAGGTGAATCTAATTGGTTAGGTGCAACAGCAGGAGCTATGATTGGAGGTTTATTGGGAACGCAGGTTTGTGGTGAAGAGGAAATTATAGGAACTAAATGTCAAGATATTGCAGTCGTTTTTGGAACTATTGGAGGAGCAGCAGCTGGTTCAGTTATTCAAGCAAAATTAGGAAATCATGATGGATATCAGTACATAATAAACATAGATCAATGTGACGCGAACTCTGTTACTTGTATTAATGATCAAGACAAAGCTTTTGTTCAAGGAGATAAAGAAGCGATTCCAAATGGGCAAAAAGTTATTATAATTTATGGTAATGATATTCGAATTATGCCTTATGAAAATTAATTTTTTTATAATTTCTTTAATTATATTTCTTTCTACTTTTGTTCGTGCTGAATTAATTTTTAAAAATGAATTTCCAAAAGATATGCAAGGTATTTGGAGTAGTGATTGCAAAGCTCAATCCCAAGTTCATATAATTTCGAAAAATAATAGTATGTGGATTGATGAAACATATGTTGGATTAAACTTGTCAAAAACTTCTACTGTTCAAGGATGGACTGTATATAAATGGGGAGAACTTGATGGAACCTATTATTTTTTTTTAAAAAAAAATACACAAAATCAACTAATGGAAATTTCTCCTCCGGATGAGTGGGATGGTATAGATTATTCTTTTTTAAACTCTAATGATTTTAGTATTTATGATGAATGTGATTCTATACCTCCTTTGTATCAAATTATTTATGGAGAAATCATTAGCTTAATGAATTCAGATTTAATTGATATTTGTACACAAGAAGATGAACCGCAAAATTGTATTAAGGAAACATTTAAATATTTAGATGTTTCTCAAGATCAAGAGTTATCAGTTGCTGAATTAACTAGGGCAGCAAGAGTTTTAGTTTATTTTACATTCATAGATAAAAGAATTGATGAAGACAGAGAAATAGGTTTTGCTGCCTATTCAACTATTTCATTACTCTTTCCAGCTTTATCTAAAATCATAATAGGAAATTATGATTATGATAATTCAAATACACTTTCATTAAAAGAAATTTACACAGATAGAATCGCTAATTTAGATTATCAAAATTTATTTACAGAAAATATTAAAGGACTAGATCCGGAAGAATTAAGAAAATTAATTGAAAATTTAGATTTTTTAAAATCTCTTTTATTAAATTAATTTAAACCTTTATGAAACGCTTTCTTGAAATAGTTGTTTTTTTACTTCACTTTCTGATTCTTGAAGTTTTTTAATAATATCTTCTCTAGTAATATTAAGATTTAATTCTTGAAAATCATTAAAAATTTTATCTATTATGTCGTCATCACCTGGTTTTTCTAAATCAGATTCACGAACAGCTTTTATATAATCTTCATCTCCTGATTTATTTATTTTATCAGCTGCCCATTCACCTACCAACTTATTTCTTCTAGCTCTTAATTTAAAATTTAACTCTTCATCTTGAATAAATTTAGCTTCAAAAGCTTTTTTTCTATCATCAAAATTATTCATAATAAAAATAATATATTTTTAAAAAAATCTGTAAATATAAAATTATTTAATAATTTCTATTCACATAATGCTTTTAAATGTAGTTTAATCGATTCAGATAAAGCAATTAAATCATATCCCCCTTCTAAAAAAGATATAATGCTTCCTTTGGAATGAAGATTAGCGATTTCTAGGATTTTTTTGGTTATTAAATAAAAATCATCAGACTCTAAATTGATTTGAGCAAGTGGATCTCTATAATGAGCATCAAAACCTGCAGAAATTAAAATTATTTCTGGTTTAAATTTATCAATATTTAATAGTATTTTTTTTTCAAAAATATTATGAAAATCTCTTGAATTTGTATTTTTTTTAATAGGAGCATTAAATATATTACCAACACCTGTCTCTTCTTCAGATCCTGTTCCTGGAAATAGTGGGAATTGATGTATAGATCCATATAGTATAGATTTATCATTATAAAAAATTTCTTGTGTTCCATTACCGTGATGAACATCGAAATCAATAATTGCAATTCTATTTATTTGATACTTATTTTGTAAATATCTTGCAGTCACAGCAACATTATTAATAAAACAAAACCCATTAGCTCTTGTAGTTTCAGCATGATGACCAGGAGGTCTTACAGCACAAAAATGTTTTTTAATTGAATTATTACAAATTTTATCTGCTGCTAATAATCCTGCACCACAAGCTCGAAGAATAGCATTTTTACTATTTGGACATAAAAATGTATCAGCATAAGGTTCATTTTCCAATGAATTTAATCCAATTTTAGGAATTTTAGAGAATATATTATCAATGTAATTTTTCGGATGTACAGGATAAACAAGTTCCAAATTTACTAATGGCGCTTCATTAAATTTAATTTCAATATTATTTATTTCTTTAATTGAAGTTAGGATTGAATCTAATCGTTCTTTTCTTTCAGGATGATTAAATCCATTATTTTTTAATAAACAATCACTATGATAATATATTTGAATATTATTCATTTAAAAAAATCAATCATTAATTTGCAAACTTTTTTTGGTGATTCAATTAATATAGAATGTTTAAGTTTAGGTAAAATAACTAATTTAGAGTCTTTTATTTCTTTTGCCATTTTAATATTGTGAATGGGACTGCATCCTAAATCATTTTCACCTGTAATTAAAATTGTTTGATGATTTATTTTATTTAATAATGGAAAGATTTCAGTATTTGCATAAATTTTAAAAACATTCAAAAAAATTTTAGGATCTGTATTTAAAACCTGAATTAATCTTTTTTTAACTAAATAATTTTTATTTTTAATAAAATTATCAGAAAACCATCTATTTGTAAGTTTCACTAATGAATTTTCAATACCATTCTTTTCAATTTGATTAATTACATTATTTA
>PTKZ01000045.1 GCA_002938205.1 Alphaproteobacteria bacterium MarineAlpha5_Bin5 | reverse complement strand
TTTATGATTTTTCTTTTTTATCACCTTGTCCAACTTCAGGAATTATGATTTATGGAAAAAAAGATGAACTAGTACCAGTAGAAAGTTTACACGAACTTAACAATAGACTAAGCGCACAAAAAGGCATCAAAGTAGAATTTGATGCTATATCTGACGCTAATCATTTCTTTTCAAAAACAGATAAATTTTTAATAAAATCGCTCAATAAGTATATAAAAAAAGAAACAGCTTTATATTAAAAATTTTTAACTAATACTCCTCCAGTAGATGGTTCTTTGCATCCTGTAGTTTCTGGAAATGATATTGGTAATTTAAGAAAAGATCTGATTGCAAGATAAGCAAAAGCTTGTGACTCAATAAAATCTCCATTTATCCCATAATCATCTATTAATAATACCCTGTGAGATAATTTATTTTTAATTTTTTTTATTAAAAATTTATTTTTTCTTCCTCCTCCACAAAGAATTATTTTTATATTATCAAGCATATGAATCATTAAATGATCGGCTAAAACTTGTGCGGTATACTCAGTTAAAGTTGCAGCTCCATCATTTAAAGATAATCCATTTACAAAAGATAAGTTAAAATCTTTTATATCTAATGAATCTTTTTTTATAACTTTATAATTTTGTAATGCCTTTTTTAATCTTTCTTTATTTATTTTTCCCGACTTAGCTATTTTTCCATCTTTATCAAAATTTTTTTTTGTTTTTTTTCTTATCCATTGATCAATCAAACAATTACCTAAACATAAGTCATTAGCGTACCAATTTTTAATTATTTTTTTACCTGTATCAAATGACTTGCCTAGATATGTGAAGTTTGTTATTCCTCCAATATTAAGAAAAATATTAGGAGTTTTTAATTTATATTTATTAGCAAGAAGACTATGAAAAATTGGAGTTAATGGAGCACCCTCTCCCCCATTTTTTAAATCATTCTGTCTAAAATCGTATACAACTTTTTTTTTAGTTAATTTTGATAATAATTTTCCATTACCAAGTTGTTTAGTAATTTTCTGTTTTGCATTATGAAAAATGGTTTGACCGTGAAACCCTATAAAATCTAAATTTGCTTTCGTTTTTTTTAGAATTTCATTAACTGTTTTAGCGTGAAAAATTGTTATTTCATTTTCAACAAATTTTATTTGTTTTTGATGTTTTTTTAGATCTTTTGAGCTTTTTATTTTATCTCTAAGTGTTGTTAAATTATTATAAATAGTCTTAGGATATTCAAAATATTTGTCTAAAATTGACTTATATTTTGACTTTCCATCTGATTGGATTATTGATGCGTCTACTCCATCCATCGATGTTCCACTCATTAGGCCTAGGCTGTAGAAGTATTTACTCATATGTATTTTTTAATTAATTTAAATAAAGTATATTGATTCTACACCGTTTTTTAAAAATATGGAAAATTCGTTCTTATCTGAATTTAAAGACAGAGGTTATTATTACCAATGTACTAGCGAAAATAAACTTACAGAAATTTTAAATAAACAGAAAATTAGGGGTTACATTGGATTTGATTGTACTGCTGAAAGTTTACATGTAGGGAGTTTAATGCAGATAATGTGCCTTAGACTTCTTCAAAAACATGGTCATATACCCATAGTACTGCTAGGTGGTGGCACAACTAGAATTGGAGATCCTTCAGGAAAAGATAAAACCAGAACAATATTAAGTGAAGAAAAAATAGATAGCAATATAAACAATATAGAAAAAATATTTAGAAAATTACTAGATACTGGTGATCCAAAAACAAAACCAATATTCGTAAATAATTACAAATGGCTTAAACAGTTAAACTACATATCTTTTTTGAGAGATGTAGGAAAACATTTCACAATTAACAAAATGTTAAGCTTTGATAGTGTAAAGCTAAGATTAGATAGACAACAATCATTAAGCTATATGGAGTTCAATTATATGATTTTACAAGCATATGATTTTTTAGAATTAAACAAAAATGAAAACTGTGAATTGCAAATTGGTGGTTCTGATCAATGGGGAAATATTGTAAATGGAGTTGAATTAATTAAAAGGTATTCCAACAAACATGTTTTTGGTCTCACAACTCCTTTAATAACTTTAGCTTCTGGAACTAAAATGGGTAAGACAGAAACAGGCGCTATTTGGTTGGATAAGAAACTTTTATCTCCTTATGAATATTGGCAATTTTGGAGAAATACAGATGATAGAGATGTAATTAAGTTTTTAAAAATGTTTACTGATTTAGAATTAAATGAAATTGATAAAATAAAAAGCTATGAAATCAATAAATTAAAAATAGTTTTGGCAAATGAAGCTACAAAGATGTTGCATGGAAAAGATGAAGCAAAAAAATCTGAGGACACTGCTAAAAAAACTTTTGTAGAAAATTCTACAGGTGAAGGATTACCATCTGTTAAATTGGATAAAAGTATAATTAATAAAAATATAATTGATTTAATTTTAATTACTAAGCTAGAAAGTTCAAAAAGTGAAATAAGAAGATTGATTAAAGGAAAAGGAATTAAAATAAATAATAAAGTTATAATTGATGAAAAAAAAATAATTAATGAGAATTTATTTAATGAAAATGGTTTTCTTAAATTATCTTTAGGTAAAAAAAAACATATAAAAGTTATAATTTCTTAATTTTTTTTTAGTTTCTCTAAAGTTCTAGTAATAAATCTTGGAGTTAATGTTTTGACAGGATTAACTGTTGATCTCAAATCTTTTGGAGGTCCTTTAATTTTAAAACTTACACCAAAAACTCCTTCTCCAACTTTTTTTCCTACAAGTATATCTCCAATTACTGGAATTGACGCTATGGTTCTATTTATAGTTTTTGCAGGAACCAATGTTCCTCTTAGACTTATTAGTTTATTTCTTACAGCATAACCTTCCATTAAAATAGAAATTGCAGGACCTATTGAGTACATTTCTTCAATGGTCATTAAATCATTTTCATTTGAAAAAATCATTTCAAAGTCAGTAAATCTTATTCCTTCACCTGTTAAAGAGTCTGCTATCCCCTGGAGAGATGCTAAAGTTAATAGTTGGGCTAGCACTGGCACCTCTCTAACTTTAAAGTTATGAATTTTCAATACTGATTTAGAAACATTATTTTTTTTTACTGAATGAAAATCAATTACCCCCTCCTGAAAACCCTTAATAAACTTGTAATTTGAAACAAAAGGTTTTGCTCTATCAGCATTTAATTTAGTAATCGTTTCATTATTACTTGTTGATTTAATTGAAAATAAAAATTTTCCCCCATTTTGAAATTTTGAATTTAAATTTGCATATCTTATTTTATTATTTACAAATTTAAATTCTCCATTAAGATTTACAAGATAGTTTAGTTTATCAAGATACAACCTTTGAATATCAATATTTAAGATTGAATTTAAATTTTTAAAATTACTAAACAAACTTTTTTCGTCTTCACTTTCAAGAATATCAATTAAATACTTTGAAAAGTCTATCGTATCCCCTTCTAAAATATAGTTATTATTAATTTTAGATAATATTATATTATTTTTTATTTTATTTGAGTTATCGTAATTTAATACTAATTTATCAATACTCAAAACTTTATAATAATCATTCAATTTCATTTGGTTAATTTTAAAAATATTTTTATTTTCAGTAAACAAAATTTCATCAAAAATAATAATGTTTGAATTTAAAATATTCCCTTTAAATTTAAGTGATGAAATTTTATCTTTTTCTTTAAAATAATTAATTTCATCTATTTTCAATGAACTATTATTTAAATTAATTTTTGCATTTAATTTATAATCATTGTTACTTTTTAAAATATCAAATTCTAAATCATCAAAATTTTTATCTAAAGAATATTTGCTCGTTCCTTTTATAGATAAACTTTTTCCAATATAATCTAATAATAAATTACCTTCTTTGATTATAAAACTATCTTGATAATCTTTTAGATATTTTTTTATTCGATTTGATTTATAAACAATATTT
>PTKZ01000044.1 GCA_002938205.1 Alphaproteobacteria bacterium MarineAlpha5_Bin5 | reverse complement strand
TCCTTCTGGAGAAGCTACATCTTCAATTCGATGATTATTCCACAAACCATCATTATCTCTGAATGTCTGAATTCCAGACTCCTTACTTATTCCAGCACCCGTTAGTACAAAGATCTGGGAATTGGCAGGAATCTGCAAAAAAGGTAACTTTATCATATACAAGATAAAGTATATAGTTTCACATGAAAATCAACATGTTGGTATAGGGTTAATTTATAACTTTATAAAAAATAACTAAATTACTGAAATTTATATATATATTATTTATCTTGACTATATGTTACGATAACTGTAATTATCGTATTATATAAAATATGGTTAAAATAACAATTAATGATGAAGTAATAAAACTTAAGGAAAAATCTAAAGCTAAAAACACTCAAGATAAATATGATGGAGATTGGCTTAAGTTCACTTATTATTGTCAAAATAAATATCTATGTAGTCCACTTGATGTAGATGATTTAGATTCAGCATATGCTTTAACAGCAAATTACATGGATTGGCTTCATGAAGATCCTGAAGCAAAAGTATTTAAAGGAACAAGCAATATTGCAGGAAGAGAAAAAATAAATAATAACCCCTACTCTTCATCTCCATATAAAGCCTCTACTATACAGAGAATTTTAGCCTCAATTACTTACAAATATAGATTAAATGGTTTTCAATTTGATAGAAAAAATCCAAATATTGCAGAAACAATTAGCGCAATTGTAAGAGATGAAAAAAATTTGAAATCAGGTCAAGCTAAAGAACTTTTAAAAGATGATATAATTAAAATTATTGATTCTATTCCTAATAGTGAAGAAGAGTACAGTAATATTAGAGATAAAGCTTTAATTTTAATAGGTTTTTACAGTTTTTGTCGAAGATCTGAACTACTTGGAATGCAATTTGAACATTTAAATTTTGCTGATGATGGGATTCAGGTATTAATTCCTTTTTCTAAAACTGATCAAACAGGTGAAGGAAGAATGATATTTTTACCAGCAACAAATGATAATTATTGTCCAGTTAAAGCATTAAATCATTGGCTAGAAATCGCTATGATAGAAAGCGGACCCCTCTTCTATAAAATAAATAAATCAAACACGATTGAAAAATATACAATGAATAATAAAAATGAAAAAGTTAGTCTTAGTGATGCTAGTTTTGTTTTAATATTAAAAAAAAGAGCCGCGAAAGCTGGACTAGATGACTGCAATAAAATATCGGGACATAGTCTCCGTATAGGTTCTATTACTCAAGCTAGAATGAATGGAGTTCCTACGCATGAAATTATGGCTCAGTCAGGTCACAAAACTACACAAATGATAGATAGATATACTAAGTTATCTAACATTAGAGAAACTAGTGCTGCTAAAAAAATATAAAATTAAATGTCTCTAATTTTACCAAGAATTTATTGTGCATCAATTGCAACTGAAACAAATACTTTTTCAAAACTAACAACTGATTTAAGTGATTTTAAAAATTCATTTTTTGCAGAACCTAAAAAACACCCCCCTACTCCAACTTTATGTTCAGCGATATTTCCATTACTTAGAAATCTTCAAAAAAAAAAGAAAATAAGACTTACAGAAGGAACAGCTACATGGGCAGAACCAGGTGGGTTAATAAATTCTAAAACTTGGAATTTTTTAAAAAACAAAGTTTTAAATGAAATAAAAAATGCAGGTAATTTAGATATAATATTATTGGGATTACACGGTGCTATGATTTCTAATAATTGTAATGACTGTGAAGCAGATTTGATTGATAATATCCGTCAAATTGTGGGAACTAAAATTATAATCGGTGCTACTTTTGATCCACATAGTCATATAAGTAATAAAATTTTGAAAAATTTAAATATAATAACAGTATTTAAAAAATTTCCACATACGGATTATGTTGAAACTGCAAGAGAATGCATTAAATTATCTATAAAAACATTTGAGAACAAAATACTTCCTATAATTTCTATATATGATGTTAGAATGATAACTATCTTGCCGACAAATAAAAATCCAATGAAAAAATTTATAAATAAAATTAAAAAAATAGAAAAAAATAAAAACGTATTATCAATTTCAATTATTCATGGTTTTATGGCAGGTGATTCTCCTGATTTAGGAGCAAAAATAATAACCATTATGGACAAAGATCAAAAATATGGAAAAAGTTTATCAAAAAAATTAGGTGACGAATTATTTTCTATGAGAAAAAACTTAGCACCTAAAATGTTTTCAGCTAATACTGCTGTCTTGAAGGCTAAAAAACTGTCTAAAAATTGTTCAAAGCCTGTTTTAATTGCTGATATTTGGGATAATCCAGGCGGCGGTGTAGCTGGAGACTCAACTATATTAATTAAAAAAGCAATTACTATGGATTTAAAAAAAGTAGCTGTTGGTAGTATTTGGGATCCTCTAGCTGTTAATTTATGCCATGAAGCTGGTGAAGGTCAATATATAGATTTAAAATTTGGGAGTAAATCATCTTTAAATGCAGGAGGTATTATTAAAGAAAGAATTTTAGTTAAAAAAATTGCTAAAAATGTTTTTCAAAAATTTGGAAAGTCATTAGTTCCACTCGGAAATAGTGCGAGTATAGAATTTAAAAATTTGGAAATAGTTTTGAATACAAATAGGAGTCAAGCTTTCTCTATTGATATTTTTACATTATTGGGAATAGACATTAAATCTAAAAAAATATTAATCATAAAATCAACAAATCATTTTTATAATTCTTTTTTTCCATTTGTATCAAATATTATCTATGCTTCTGTTAATGGAATTTATCCAAATAATCCTAAAAAAAATAATTATAAAAATCTAAAAAGAAAAATTTGGCCAATATATGAAAATCCATTTAAATAAAAAAAATGAAAAATAAATATTATGATGTAATTGTGTTAGGTTCAGGCATGGCTGGAATTTCTATTGCTGCTGAATTATCAAAAGAATTGTCTGTTTGTATTTTAGAAAAAGAAAAATTCCCCTCTTACCATTCAACAGGGCGATCATTTGCTTTTTATATTGAAAGTTATGGCAATGAAATAGTAAGAAAATTAACTACCGCATCAAAAAATTTTTTTTTAGAATATTCAAAATCAGATTCAAAAATATTAAATCAAAGAGGTGTAGCTCATATAGCAAAGAAAAAACAAATGGGTAAACTTAAAAGTGTTTATAATGATCTTTTAAAAATTAATAATAATTTTGATATTCTTGATAAACAAAAAACATTAAATTTACTACCTTGTTTAAACAGTGATAATCTTGAAGCTTCTATATATGATCATAATGCAAGCGATATAGATGTTAATTTATTATACAGTATCTATTCAAAATTATTTAAATCAAATCAAGGTAAATTAGTAACTGACATAAGCATTGAAAAAATTTCTTATAGTAATAATTCTTGGAATTTAATTACTAATAATGATCAATATAGAGGAAAAATTATAATTAATGCTACTGGCTCATGGGCAGATGAAGTTGGTTCTAAATTTAACGCTCAAAAAATTAATATAGTTCCAAAAAAAAGAACAGTTTTTTGTTTTAAACCAAACAACAATATATCTCTTAGTAATGATTGGCCAGTTGCTGTTGATATTGAAGAAGAATTTTATTTTAAATGTGAAAATGAAACAATTTTAGCCTCACCTGCTGATGAAACAATAAGTTTGCCACATGATGCTCAACCTGATGAAATTGATATAGCTATTGGTGCAGAAAGAATTCTAAATGCAACCAAATTTAAATTTCATAATATTTTTAATAAATGGGCAGGATTAAGAAGTTTTGTAAAAGACAATTCACCAGTAATTGGATTTGATAAAAAAATAGATAATTTTTTTTGGTTAGCAGGTCAAGGAGGTTATGGAATTCAAATAGCTCCTTCATTAGCAAAAATTGCAAGTAATATTATAATGAAAAAATCAAATGAATTTTTCATAAAAAATCACAACATTAATATAGATTTAATCGATGTTAACAGATTTAACTAATTAGAATTAAAAAAGCTGGGTTTTAAACCCAGCTATTAGATTAATAAATTTTATCTGCTAAACCATTAATTAATACAATGCCAATAACTAAAAAAGCTATACCAATTATAGTATCG
>PTKZ01000043.1 GCA_002938205.1 Alphaproteobacteria bacterium MarineAlpha5_Bin5 | reverse complement strand
AGAAAAAAAAGATATCAACAATTCTATTGGATCTATTAGTAAAAAATACTGGAGTGAAAATTTAGAAAATAAAATACTAGATATTAAAAAATCATTCAAAAAAGTTAATTCTTATGGATCAATTGGCTGTGAATATTTAGATATTGTAATACAAAAAAGAGACTTTACTATATTATCAAAATTATCTCCATGGGATCATATACCTGGAGTATTTTTGATTAGGCAAGCAGGAGGTAATGATTGTCATTTTGATAAAAAAAAATACAGGTTTTTTGAAAATTCAAAAAATTTAATTGTTAGCAGTTCGCTAAAGTTAAATATGGAAATAATCAATAAATTAGAGGAGTGAAATAAATGAGTATAAGCAATGTTTCGTTTATAGGGTTAGGAGTTATGGGTTATCCTATGGCAGGTCATCTAAAAAAAAATAAATATAATGTTACTGTTTTTAATAGAACAAATTCCAAATCAAAAAAATGGGTTGATGAATTTAATGGAAAATTAGCTTTAACACCTGGTGAAGCTTCTTCAAATTCAGACATAGTATTTATTTGTGTAGGAAGAGATGAAGATCTGATTGAAGTAATGGAAGGAGAAAATGGCATTATTTCAAATATTAAAAAAAATAGCATAATTGTTGATCACACTACAGCATCTGCAAATATAGCTAGAAGATTTTATGACCAATTAAAAGATTCTAATTTAAATTTTTTAGATGCTCCAATTTCAGGAGGCCAAGTTGGAGCTGAAAAAGGCATTTTATCCATAATGGTAGGTGGTGACAAAAATGAATTTGATATTGTTAAGCCAGTATTAGAATCTTATGGCAAAACAATTGAACTGATAGGTCCCTCGGGTTCTGGACAATTAGCCAAAATGATTAATCAAATATGTATAGCTGGACTTGTTCAAGGTCTGTCAGAAGCTATGGCATTTGGAAAAAAAGCTCAATTAGATATGGAAAAAGTCATAAGTGTAATTTCAAAAGGTGCAGCACAATCATGGCAAATGGAAAATCGTTATCGAACAATGCTTGATGGTGAATTTAATTTTGGATTTGCAGTTGATTGGATGAGAAAAGATCTATCAATTTGTTTTGATGAAGCTAAAAAAAATGGATCTTTACTTCCAATTACAAAATTTATTGACGATTATTATGCTCAAATTCAAAAAAATGGTGGATCAAGATTTGACACATCTTCACTTATGACTTTAGTTGATAAGTAATGCAAAAGAAAATATTAGTAGCATTTATTTTACTAATATCATCCTCATTGTTTTGGTCTGGAAATTTTTTTACTGGTAAAGTTGCTTCTATTTATGGATTAACACCTTTTAAATTAAGTTTTTTTCGATGGTTATTGGCTTTTTTAATTCTTTTTCCATTTACTTATAGAGCGATTTTAAAAGATATAAACATTTATAAAAAAAACATATTATTAATGATAGTGGTTTCGATTTTAGGTGTAACAATATTTAATTCTTTTACATATATTTCTTTGCAAACAACTATGGTTATTAATTCTTCCTTGATGGCTTCAATAACTCCACTTTTAATTATAGGCTTTTCTTGGTTTTTATTTAAAACTAAGACAACATCCTTTCAGTTTATAGGAATTTTTTTATCTTTATTAGGTGCATTTTGTATTATATCAAAAGGAAATCTAGAAAATTTTTTTAATTTATATTTTACAAAAGGTGATATCTGGATGCTTGTTGCAGTTTTTTGCTGGGGTCTTTATTCAGTTTTATTAAAAAAAATTGATAAATCATTATCTCAACTACCTACTTTAGAAGTAATGATATTTCTTGGTTTAATTTTTATATCACCTTTTTATTTTATTGAATCATTGACTAATGATTTTTTACCAAAAAATAAAATTGAAATATTTATGATAATGTATGTTGCATTATTTGCTGGTATTATATCTTTTTTTGCTTGGAACAAAGGAGTTAGTATAATTGGGCCAAATAGAGCTAGTCTTTTTTTACATTTGATACCTGTGTTTAGTTCAATTTGGGCTATTTCCTTTTTAGAAGAAAAATTTGCACTCTTTCATTTATTCGGAGCTGTATTTATAGTAATTGGTATTATTCTAGCAAATATAAGTAAAAAAAAATATGAATAAAATAAAAAAAACTGAAAAAGAATGGAGAGAAATATTATCAGAAGAAGAATATTATATTACTAGAGAAAAGGGTACAGAGCCTGCTTTTTCAGGTAAGGAGTTTGATATTTCTAAAGATGGCTCATTTATATGCAAATGTTGTAGTGCAGAATTATTTGATAGTTCAACTAAATATGATTCAGGGTCTGGTTGGCCAAGTTTTTTTGATGGAATATCAAAAAAAGCAATTAAAACTGAAATTGATAATTCTCATGGTGTGATTAGAACTGAAATTATGTGTGCAAATTGTGATGCCCATTTAGGACATGTTTTTGATGATGGTCCAAAACCTACGGGCAAAAGATATTGTGTTAATTCACTATCTATAAAATATAAAACAATTGAATAATTCTAATTTTACTTTATTTTTTTCATCTATAGGTCATGCATTCATGCACATGTTTGCTGCATTTTATTTTGTCATCATTTTATCAATTGAAAAAGAGTGGCACATTGCATACGATGATTTAATTAAACTTTGGTCGTTAGGAGCACTTCTTATTGGCTTAGGAGCCATTCCTTTTGGTTGGTTGAGTGATAAGTGGAGCAGATCTTCAGTTATGTCAATTATGTTTATAGGTATGGGTTTTTCATCAATAATTTCTGGATTTAGCAACTCAACTTCAATGTTATTTTTTGGATTGTCTATGTTAGGTCTTTTTTGTTCAATTTATCATCCAGTTGGCATTGCATGGGTTTTTAATTCCTCTAATAAAAAAGGAAGGGCATTGGGAATTAATGGTATATTTGGCGGTGTTGGCATTGGCTCAGGTGCTTTTGTTGCAGGTTTTTTAGTTGAAATTTTAAATTGGAAAATGGCATTTATTTTACCTGGTTTATTTTCAATTTTATTAGGATTCATTTTAATTGTTTTAATTTATAGTAAAAAAATTGCTTACAAAAACATTAATATATCGAAGGATTCTTTCGATAGATCAAAAAACGAAATCATTATCATTATAATTATTATGTTATTTTCTATGTTTGGATTAGGATTATCTTTTCATAATACACAAACTTCACTACCAAAAGTATTTGACTTACGAATGGAAGATTTAAGTTCAATGCAAATTGGTTTAATAATAGGTTTTATTTATTTGATATCTGGAATCACAACATTCTTTGGCGGATTATTAGCAGATAAATTTAATTTAAAAATAATATATTTGACAGGTATATTTCTACAAGCTCCTTGTTATTTTGCTATTGCTTTTTTATCTGGCATAAATCTAGTTTTATTCTGTATTTTTGCTGCAATTTTTAACGCAAGTATTTTGCCAACAGAAAATATATTATTGGGTAAATTTACTTCAAATAAATATCATGGAGTTATTTATGGAGTAAAATTTATTTTGGCATTTGGTAGTGGTCCTATAGCAGTATTTCTTATCTCTCAAATATATTCAATTACCTCAGAATTTGTTTATTTATATATATTTAATGCCTTACTTATGCTTTTGGTTTCATTTTTTATAATATTTTTACCAAATAAAAAAACAAATCAAATAAGAGAAGCTTAATTCATAATTCTAGATAATAATTAAAAAACTCTTTATCTTTTTTATATTTAAGTGATTCATATAATGATTGAGCTTTTTTATTATTTATAGCAGTTGATAATTCAATTATTTTAATTTTTTTATTAACAGCAAAATCCCTTGCTTTATTCATTAGTTTTTCACCTATACCTCTTTTTCTAAAATTTTTCTTAACGTATAAATCATACAAAATTAATTTTTTGTTAATATTTAAAGAATCAAATGTTTCATAAAGTTGAACAAAACCTGCTGGCTCTTGATCACAGTAACACAAAAAAATAGTAGATTCTTTATTAGAAATTCTTTCTTTAATATATTTAGTAGATTTTTTAATGTCAGTTTTATATTTGTAAAACTGTCTGTATAAATCAAAAAGTAAACCAACTTCTTTATAATTGTCTTTTTTTGCTTTAATAATTTTAATTTTCATTTTTTAAAAGATCGAATAAAACCAATTATAATACTAAAACTAGTAAAAATTAATAGACTATAAATAAAT
>PTKZ01000042.1 GCA_002938205.1 Alphaproteobacteria bacterium MarineAlpha5_Bin5 | reverse complement strand
AAAATATTATGAAAATTTAATTAAAAAAGAAAACCTGAATGTATATGAGTTGGAATCTATCTATGCAGGCGATTGTACTTTTCATTTTAATTATACCATACATGGCGCTGGTTTAAACATTTCCAATAAAGTGAGAGAAGCAATGGTAGTTACCTACTATGAAGATGGTGCTAAATTAAGAAAATTAGATAAAATGTTAGATGAAGTTTCTGATATCTATTTGGGTGGAAGAAAAGAAGGTGAAGTTGCTAATCATCCCATGAATACTGTTGTATATCAAAAATAAAAAATACATTTTTTAAATAGAATGTCTTATTACTAAATTACAATCAACAAAAATTTTAAAATTTTCATCATAATTTTTATCATCAAATATATGTTGAATAGCTTTTTCTGTCATTTCTGCAATTGGTAATTGAATAGATGATAAAGATGGCTTTAAATTTGTAGCAGTAATACTATTATCATATCCTATAATGGAAAAGTCTTTTGGAATACTTAATTTATTTTCTTTTGCCGCTTGATAACAACCCATTGCTAAATAATCATTGGTTGCATAAATTGCATCAAATTTTACTTTCGATTTAATTAATTTGTCTATTGCTTGATATGCAACATCTGAGTCAGATAAGTAATTTTTCGATTTGCTTGGTTTACAAATTAATTTAGCATTAATTTTTAAATCAGATTCATAATGCGCATCTCTCCAACCAGAGAGTCTATCTTCATATCCTTGCCAGTAAAATTGTTGAGGTAATATAATAGCAATATTTTTTTTCTTTTTAGCTATTAATTCTTTTATAATGTCTTTGGTACTATAATAATCTGCAGGTAGAATGCTAATTCCTTTAAAATTATCAGCCCAACAATTTAACAGGACTAAATTTGAAGAATTAAATTTTGATACATCAAAGTCAAGCTGTCTGGTTCTACCAGTTGAAATAATGATACCATCTGGATTATATTTATTATGAACTTTTTCTAAATTATTTAAATTATTAGAAATAGCATTAAATAAAAAAATAAACTCATTTTCATATAAAGTATCATTACCTATACCTTCTAGAAAACGTGTTGTTGCTAAATGACTAGAGCTTTCAAAACAAAATACAATTCTTCTTAATTTTCTAAATGTTTTTGATTTTTTATAACTATATCTGAATAAAACTTTCTCTATTTTTTTCCAAGTACTAGGTGAGATACCTTTACGGTTTTTATTATTAATGACAAATGATACTGTTGCAGTACTTACAGAACATTTTTTTGCTATTTCTTTTAAGGTAATTCTTTTCTTCATGATTGTATATCAATACTTTTATTTGTTTGCATGGATCTAATGGAAGAAAGAGCTAATAGCAAAACCCTTTTTCCTTTATTAGCATGAATAGGAGGAGGTTTTCCTTTTAAGAAATTAGTTATCACTTCATTGAAATGCTCATCAAATGTTCGAAGAAACTCTCTGTTATAATCATTAAAAAAACCCGCTTGCCATACTTCAGCTATTTCACTGTCTTTTTTATTAAAAGTGTATTTTTTTACTTGATCCTCTATTAAAATTCTCCCTTTTGAACCATTGATTTCAACATAATGGGTGTTAGGATATTGATACGAAGTATCATATGATCCAAGTAAACTTCCAACTGCTCTATTTTTAAACAACATAGATACAACAAAAGTACTAAAACCATTATTAGTTTTATTCGTCATAAAAGAATGAAGTGATTTGATCGGTCCATTTAAATACTCAAGCATATCAAATCCATGACATTGAGTTTCAATAAGATTACCAAATGGATCTAATCCCTTACCACCTCCCTGTCCCCCAAATCGCCATGTAATAAAATTAATGTTCCCTACTTTATTAGACTTTATCGCAGCAATTGCTTTTTTTACTGGCGTTGAATAATGCCAATTAAAATTTATACCAAAGAAGAGTTTCCTTTTTTTTGCTTCTTTTAAAAGATTGTCCGCCTCATTCATTTTAAATACAAAAGGCTTTTCTACAAAAAGATGACAATTGGATTTGATGACTTTCATTGTCATGTCATAATGATGTTCGTTTGGTAGACTAATATTAATTAAATCAGGTTTTTGATGTTTGATAAGTTCTTTCAGATCAATATAGTAAGGAACATCATAAAGTTTAGCTCTTTTTTTTGTTCTTTCTTTATTTCTTCCTAAAATACCACTAAATTCAACTTTAGGATGTTGTGAGAGAACGCGACAGTGTTGCAATGACCAATTGCCAGTTCCTATAAGTGCAACTTTTATTTTTTTCATGACATTTTAATTATGAACAACAGCAATTTTACCTGCATCTGAATCTTCTGAAAAGAAATGTTCATATGATTTTTGAACATCTTTAATGTTATATTGATGGGTAATAATTTGCGATAAATATTCTTGATTGTTTTTAAGTAGCTCGTGATTTGCTTCCATCTCATTATAGGAAAAATATTCACTTCCTAATATACTTCTCTCTGGTCCACCCATATCTGGATATTGCTCAAATTCTAATCCTTCACCATTACCAACCATTACCAACACACCTCTTTTAGCAAGTGCTTGAAGAGCATTTTTTCTAGCAATCGCTTTTCCAGTTGCATCAATAGCAACATCTGGATTTTTAATTCCGTGTTGTTCCATTCCCTCTTCTAAAGATTGTTTTGATAAGTCTATAGGTAAGCCACCCATCTTTTCCGCTAATGGCAATCTAGATGATTTAACATCATTAATCATAACAGGTAAATCTTTTGCAAAAGTTAATTTACTCATTGCCAATAGCCCAAGACCAATAGGTCCAGCCCCATTTATAAGGACAGATTGAATATCTTTATGAACTAATTGAGCTCTTTTAGTAGCATGACCACCTGTACCCATAACATCAAGGAGTAATGTTGCATTAATTACATCAACACTTTCATCGACAGGGAAAAAAACATAATCATTAATTAAATAATATTCACAAAATGCTCCATCGATGCTGAAACCATAATCATAATTTTTATGTAAACATTGATTTGTTAACCCTAATTGGCAACTTCTGCATTTATGACAATAATCATATAAATACACAGCTCCTTTCATACCAATATCAAATTTAGCATTCTTCCCTTTATCAACAATTACACCTGCTCCTTCATGTCCAGGAATACATTTAGGGCTTCCATTATAAAATTGGTTTCTATCAGATCCACACAATAAATTAGCTTTAGCTTGTATTAAAAGTTGATTATCTCCTGGTATTGGGATTTTTCTTTCTTCAAAGTGAATTTTACCTTCACCAGTAAAGATTGGAACATTCATAAATTCGTTTTTCATAATTATTCTTTTACAGCACTACCTGTAATACCTCTAATAAAATACCTTTGTAAAATTGAATAAATTATAATGATTGGTATAAAGCTTATAATAGAACCTGCTGTTAAATTACCCCACTTCATTTCAAATTTAGCGCCACCAAGTGCAATCTTAGCTAAGGTTGTATTTAACATGATGTTATCTGGACTATTTATATAAATAAAAGCTAAAATATAATCGTTCCAAGAAATATATAACGCAAATACCATCACGGTTAATAAGCCAGGGATTGCAAGTGGTATCATAATTGTCGACATAATGCGTAACTCTGAAGTGCCTTCCAATAGTGCTACTTCTCTTAGGGAAGATGGAATACTGCTGAAGGCATTACGCATCATAAACACTCCTATAGGCAACATTCCGGTAGAATGTAAAAATATTAATCCGATGTGGGTATCAGTTAATCCAAGCGTCTTTAATAATTTATAAATAGGAATAATTAATGATATAGCGGGAATTAGTATAGGTAAGATTAGTAATATAAAAATAGCTTCTTTAAAGGGTATTCTAAAAAAGGTTAAAGAATAACCTGCAAGAGTACAGACTATTAAAGATAAAATAATAGTTCCTAAAGTGACTATACTGCTATTAAAAAATGCTCTTTCTATACCTGCAGTGATAGTTGTACTTCCAGATATTTTTTTTTGTAATTTAGTTCGCATTTCATCATCAAAATTCCACGTAGTGTCATAATATTCCCAAGTCCAATTATGCGGATAAAACGTTGGATTACTTGTAATGAGTTCATCTGGAACTTTAACAGATGAAATAAAAGTCCAGTAAATTGGAAATAAAATAAGAATTACTAAAGCATAATTGATGACATAATACCAATACCAGTCTGATGAATATTTTTTCATGTTATTCTTTTACTGCACTTCCTGTTACTCCCCGAACAAAGTATTGTTGGAGAAAAATATAAAACAAAATAATTGGAACAAAGCTAATAACTGCTCCTGCATTTAAAAGGCCCCAAAAGGTATCAAATTG
>PTKZ01000041.1 GCA_002938205.1 Alphaproteobacteria bacterium MarineAlpha5_Bin5 | reverse complement strand
AGCTAAAAAAAATTTAAAAATAGATTATTAAAAAATAATAATAATTTAATAATAATAATAAAACCAAAGGTGTAGTAAATGTTGCAATTAATGTTGTAATCATTATTGATGAAGAAGTTTCCTTAATAAAAGAATTATAATAAATTGACATAGCAAAAACATTTCCTGCTACAGGTAAGCTAGCACATAATATTGCAACTTTTATCCAAAGTATATCTACTGATAAATTTAATATATAAAATATTAAAAAAACTAATAAAGGATGTAAAAACAATTTAAATAATGTAACGTAAATAATTTGATTAAAGGAGTTTTTTTCAATTTTAGAATATAAGTTAATTCCTATAGCAAAAAGCGCTGTAGGTGTTGCTGCTTTAGCAAGTAAATTAAGAAAATCAAAAAAAATTATATGAAGTTTAATATCAAAAGATATAAAAAAAATACCTGTAATTGAGCCTAATAGTATTGGATTTCTCAATAAATTAAATATTAATTTAATAAATGACATAAAAAAATTATTATAATTATTGTTCACAAACAAACTAACAAAAGAAAGTAGTACAATACTGTCTACTATAAGAATTATGCTAATTGGTATTGCTGCTTTTTCTGAAAATGCCAATATACACAAAGGTAAACCCATATATCCATAATTAGGATATGCTGAATTTAAAGCAAAAATTGAAGAAACTTTAATTGAATTTTTTAAAAAATAATAAGATACAGAAAAACCTAAAATTAGAATAATTATAGTAATAATTTCATATGGAATAATAAAATTTAAATCAAAAACGACTTTTGAAGATGATTTTACAATATTAACAAACATAAAAGGTGGCAATGTGACAAATAATGCAAATTTAGTTAATGTTTTTGCTGAATCATTATTAAAAACTTTTTTGTAAGAAAAAAAAGTTCCTAAAAAAATTAAAGCAAAAAATGGTAAAGTTATTGAAAGTACGTTATACATTTTATAAATAATTAAAATTGGATTTAATATGCCAGCCTATGCAATCTTACAAATAAATATTTTAAATAGAGAAAATTATAAGGAATATGTTAAGAAAGCTTCACCTATAGTTGAAAGTTTTGGTGGGGAATATTTAGTCAGAGGAGGAAAATCTGAAGTTGTAGAAGGAAAATGGGAATTTCCAAGAACTGTAGTTGTTCGTTTTCCAAGTTATGATAAAGCAATTAAATGGTATAATTCAGCAGAGTACGCACCTATAAAAGAAATAAGAGAAACTAACTCTGAAGGAAATTGTATCATTATTGAGGGTGTTTAGTTTTTTACCAGCTGAAAATCGTTATCAATAAGAGATTGAATACCACCTTTAACAGAATATATATTTTTATATTGTAGGCTTTCTACAAAGCCATTTGCTAATATTTCAGATATTTCACCTTTATTACTTACAAAAATAATTTTATCATTTTGATTAGTGTTTTTATTAAAATAATTCAAAAAACTAAGAATAAAGTTTCCGAATTCATCAAAAGCAGTTAATTCTATGGACCCAGGAATAATACCTGTGGAATTTCTTTCTTTTTGTGTTCTTATGTCAATAATTATATAATTTCCAGTTAAGGCTAACTTAACTTGATCGCTAGTTATAATTCTATACCCAGGTAAAACAGCATCTACAATTTCAATATCAAATATTAAAGATGAATTAGGAGGTATTAAATCTTTTACACCATTATTTCCATAAGCCATATCTGGTGGAACAAGTATGGTTCTTTTACCTCCAATCTTCATGCCTAATAAACCAATTTCCCAACCTTGAATTACTTGTCTTGTACCAATTTGAAATTTAATTGGCTCTCCCCTTTTATAACTATTATCAAACTCTTTTCCGTCTGTTAATTTTCCAATGTAATGAACTTTAACTTTAGTATGATTTATAATTTCAACTCCCTCTCCTGGAATATCTACTAAAATTGAAATTTCTTTTGTATAAATATTAAAAGAAATTAATAGAATAAAAGAAATAATAACTAATCTCATATTATAATTATTTATCTTTAATTTGTTTGAGTTGACCTGGTATAGAAATAACACCACTTAAAACAATAAATAAAGCACCTACAAATGCTAATGAATTAAGAATTTCATCAAAAATGAAAAATCCAATTAAAGAAGACCAGACTATTTGAAGATAAACTAAGCAAAAAACTGAAGAATAGTGTTTTTGAGCAATTTTAAAAGCATTTGTAGTTAAAAATATTGCTGCATTTATTAGGATAGAAGCTACAGTGATTAAAAAAAATACATAAAAATTTACTTTAATCGGATCCCAAATAAATAAAATAATAGACAATATATGTATAATTAAACCACCATAAATAAAATAACCCATTGCTGTTGTGGCAGTATGGTATTTATTTACTATAGTAGTAGTAGAAGTAATTAAAATTACACCAAATATTGCGACTAAGAAATATTTATTAAATGATTCAAATCCCGGCTGAATTACAAATAAAACACCTAAAAAACCTATAGATAAAGATAAAAAAATATATTTATTTAATTTTTCATTTAAAAATAAATAAGCATATATTGCTCCAAACATAGGTGCTGACATATTTAATGTTGTGAATTCAGGAAGAGTGATATTTTTTAAAGCTACAAAAGTTATGATAGGCATAGGGGCAAAAATTAAACCTCTAATTATAGGAATACTATAATTTTTGCATACTATATGTTTTTTGAGATCTCCTTTGATAAATAAAAATACAGGTGCTGCTATATAAGCTGGTATTCCATAAAAAATAAAATGATAAAATTCAATTTTATTTACTGACAGATAATTAATTATGGCATCATTAATTACAAAAAAAATGCTTGAAAATATAAGAGATAGAGAAGCTATGAAAATAGTCTTTGTCATAAATTAAGATAATTCAGATTGTATCTAGATTAATAGTACTTATATTAAAATAACAAAATATGACAAATACAGAAATAAAAACTTATAGACTAATTATAAAAGGAAAGGTGCAAAACGTAGGTTTTAGACATTGGTTTAGTGATTTAGCAATTTCACTTGGTTTGAATGGATATGTACAAAACAAACAAAGTAAAGATGAAGTAGAGGCTATTGTTCAAGGAGATATGCAAAGTATACTATCAATTACCGAAAAATCTAAAACAGGTCCTCACCTTGCTTTAGTAGAAGGAGTAATACCTAGTAACATAATAAGCAATGTAAAATATTCAGGATTTATTGTTAAATACGAAAATAATTAATCAAAAGACATTTTCAAAGTTAAATGTAAACTATCAAACATTTCATCTATCTGTTTTTTATTAATTATAAATTGTGGACATAAAACAATTGCGGGACCTAAAGGTCTACATATTAAGCCATTGTCAATTGACATATTAGCTACTTTATCACCCATATTTAATCGGCTTTCAAAAGATTCTTTGTTATTTTTATCTTTAACCATTTCAAGAGCCGCCATCAAACCCACTCCTCTTGTTTCACCAATATGATCGTATTGATTAAATTCATTTAATTTTTCAAGAAAATAAGGAGAAACTTCTTTAACATTATCAAGAAGACCTTCATTAATAATTACATCAATAGCTTTTAAAGCAATAGCACATCCTACTGGATGACCTCCGGCAGTAAATCCATGTGGAAATTCCTCTGTTATCTCTGAAACTTCAGTGAAATCATCTGCAAATTCTTTTTTTACAATAACAGCACCCATTGGAAAAAATCCTGCTGTTAAACATTTAGAAGAAATTATAATATCTGGCTCGATGTTATAAGTCTCACATCCCCATAAATTACCAGTTCTACCAAATCCACAAATAACTTCATCTGCAATAAAAGGTATTTTATATTTTTTAAGAATTGGTTGAATAAAATCAAAATAATTTTTAGAAGGAGGTATAACGCCTCCTGCTCCCTGAACTGGTTCAGCAACAAATCCTGCGATTAATTCTGGATCTTCACGAATAATCAAATCTTCTAAATTTTTTGCCATTCTTTTAGAAAAATTTTCTTCACCCTCTCCATTTAATCCATATTTCCAGTAGTGTGGACAATCAGCGTAAATAAAGCCTTCTAAAGGAAGACCAAAATCTTTATTATAAGGTTTTCCTGTCATGGAAGATGCTCCAATTGTAACACCATGATAACCATTTATTCTTGAAATAATTTTTCTTTTTTTTGGATTGCCCTTAACTGTATTAAGCATCCATAACATTTTAATCAATGTATCGTTTGCCTCAGAACCAGAATTACAAAAAAATACCTTCCCATCCTTAAAAGGTGACACTTGAATTATTTTATCTGAAAGTTCCAAAGTTTCTTCTGATAATCTGCCAAACAAAGAATGATAACCTGCAAATTTTTCATATTGTTTTTTAGCCACTTCAACAAGTCCAGGATGATCAAATCCTGCGCATGCATTCCACAATCCTGAATTAGCATCTAAATATTTTTTATTGTGAATATCATATACATAAATACCTTTTCCATAAGATATTACTAATGGACCTCTTTCATTTAATGACT
>PTKZ01000040.1 GCA_002938205.1 Alphaproteobacteria bacterium MarineAlpha5_Bin5 | reverse complement strand
CATGATGATCAGATTTCAGTCTGGTTGGCATTGTCAAATGCAGACGAGATTAGTGGTGCGATGTATATGATACCAGGTAGTCATTTAGAAGGAAAAAAAGAACATAAAACTATAGAAGATAAAAATAATGTACTTTTTCAAAACCAATGTGTGCAAGAAATTGATGAAAGTAAAAAAACTTTATGTTCTCTTAATGCAGGCGAAGCTTCATTTCATCATGGATGGACAATTCATTCATCTAAGCCAAATAAAAGCAATGATCGAAGAATTGGTTTTAATATCCAATACGTAGCAACCCACGTAAAACAAATAAAAAATGATACTGATACAGCAATATGCGTAAGAGGTATCGACAAATATAATAATTTTGGTATTGATATACCTGCAGTTTCTGATGAATTAACTCCATCAACTGTTGCAAAACAAAAAGAATTGCAAGAAAAATATAAATTAATTGTTTCATCAAGAAACTAGTTAAAAATATGAAAGTAATAAGACCTTTTGGTCCAACAATAGCTAAAGCGTCAAT
Organism: Alphaproteobacteria bacterium MarineAlpha5_Bin5; assembly: GCA_002938205.1. GTDB lineage: Bacteria > Pseudomonadota > Alphaproteobacteria > HIMB59 > CACPNW01. The sequence goes on along the minus strand of PTKZ01000040.1, from coordinate 4,614 downwards.
GTCAGCAAGTTTAGTTAAGGAACTAAATGATTATGTTGATAAAACCTTAATAGATAAAAAAAAAACACAAGAATTAGATTATGGAAAAATGTTAGCTGGAAATGTTCAGCAAGAATTTCTTTTAGACAAAGAGTTTACAGTATTATCTGGTTGGGAATCTTTTTTAAAAGAAAATACTGAAAAATGGATTTTTGAATCTACAAAAAAGAAAATTACGGAATTTAAAATTATTGATACTTGGATTGTAAGACAATTTGAAAACGAATATAATCCACTACATTCTCATGGTGGACATATTTCGGGGGTTGGATATTTAAAATTACCAGATAATTATGGAGAAACAGTACAAAGTAATAAACAAGAAAACTATAATGGAAACCTTCAGCTAGTGCATGGTTCAAGAAATTTTTTGTCACCTATTACATTAAATATTGAACCAAAAGTTGGAGATTTTTATTTTTTTCCTAATTATTTAATGCATTCAGTTTATCCATTTAAAAACAAAAGTGCAGAAAGAAGATCAATTTCTTTCAATGCATATATAGATAACAGTGTATATAATTCCCATGGAAGGCAAATATAGTATCTATGAAAACAATTAAAAATGTTCAGATTAAAGCCTTAGAAAAAGGAATTAGACTAGTAACAATTAATGAAACTAAAACATATAATTCCTTATCTTCAATTACTTTAAAATCACTTTTAACAATATTTAAAACTCTTAATAAAGATGACACTACCAAAGTCATAATTCTTGAGGGAGCTGGCAAAGGTTTCAGTGCTGGTCATAATTTAAAAGAATTAAAATCTTTCAAAAAAAAAAATGATTACAAAAAATTATTTAATTTATGTTCTGAATTAATGCTAGAAATTGTCGAAGGAAGCAAACCTGTTATTGCAAAAGTACATGGATCTGCTTTTGCAGCTGGATGTCAATTGGTAGCTAGTTGTGATTTGGTTCTTAGCACAGAAGATGCAATGTTTGCAACACCAGGAGTAAATATAGGATTATTTTGTAGTACACCTATGGTTGCAGTTAGTAGAAAGGTTAGCAAAAAAAGAATGATGAAAATGCTATTAACGGGGGAAGCAATAAATGCAAAATATGCTAAAGAGATAGGATTAATTAATGATTATTACTCCAAAACAAAACTAGAAAAAGAAACTTTAAGTCTAGCAAGAAAAATAGCATCTAAGTCAAATTTAACCATTAGAATTGGAAAAAAAGCATTTTATAAGCAATCAGAAATGTCTTTAAGAAAAGCATACAAATATACAAGTAAAGTTATGACAGAAAATATGATGGCAATGGATGCAAAAGAGGGAATTTCTGCTTTTTTAGAAAAAAGAAAACCTAAGTGGAAAAATAAATAAATGAACAATATTGATATTAAAGAAATTCTTTCAAGCTCAAAGACTATTGCAATGGTTGGAGTGAGTTCTGAAAAAAAAGGAGAAGATCCAAAAAATTTAAAAAGAAAACCTGCAAATGTAGTCATGAAATATATGCAAGATTTTGGATATAAAGTTATACCTATAAATCCATTTGCAAAAGGAGAAGTCATAAATGGCGAAACTGTAATAGACGATATAGAAAATATATCTATACCTGTTGATATTGTAGATGTCTTTCGACCATCAAAAGAAACTCCTGCAATAGCTAAAAAAGCTGCAAAAATTGGTTCAAAAGTTTTATGGTTGCAATATGGAATTCATAATGATGATGCGAAAAAAATATCAGAAAATTTAAATTTAAAATATGTATCTGACAAATGTATTAAACAAGAGTATCAAAAATTATTTCAAAAATCTCATCCTGTTTTTCCAGTTTTAAGAAATGAATGAAAAAAATATTATTTTTTTTTATTTTTATTTTTAACACAAGTATTTTTGCACAAGATTTAGAGAAGGCATATTTTGCTGGTGGTTGTTTTTGGTGCATGGAAGAATCTTTTGAAAAATTTGATGGAGTAATTGATGTTACTTCAGGTTACTCAGGAGGAAGCACAGCAAATCCTACCTATGAAGAGGTCACTTATTCTGACACAGGTCACTTTGAAACAATAGAGGTAATATATGATAAAAATTTAACTAATTATAATAAGTTACTAGATCATTTTTGGAAAAATATAGATCCTTTTGATGAAAGAGGACAATTTTGTGATAAAGGATATAGCTATAGATCAGTAGCGTTTTATAAATTTAAACAAGAAAAAAAAGCAATAGATAAATCAATAGAACAATTGGAAGAAAAATTTAATAAAAAAATTGTTACTTATGTTAGAAAATTTGATAAATTCTATAAGGCTGAAAACTATCATCAGAATTATTATAAAGAAAAATTTTTAAATTATCTTAGATATAAAAAAGCCTGCGGAAGGGAAAAAGTATTAAATAATATTTGGAAATCATGACAAAAGTTTTTTTAGTTTATGCGCACTATAGTGATAAATCTTTTAATGCAGCAATAAAAAATACATTTATTAAAACTGCAGAGGAAAATGGTCATCAAGTTGATTTTGTTGATTTATATAAAGAAAAATTTGACCCAGTATATGTTGGAGAAGAATCTTCATCTGAAGTTTTAGATCATAGAAAAAGAATTGAAAAATCTGATGTTATAACTATAGTTGCACCAATTTGGAATTTTAGACTACCTGCTATTGCAGAGGGATGGATTGATAAAGTACTTGCTCCTCCATGGGCATTTAAATTTAAAAAACTATTTGGAAATTATGGTTATCCAATAGGAAATTTAAAAGGAAAAAAGGCAATTATATTTTGTACTTATGGATCACCTCAGTTTGCAATAAGAACTTTTTTTTTAAATATGCCAACTAAAAGATTAAAAAGAGGAGTTTTTAACCTTTGTGGAATTAATGATATAATTTACAAAAGATATTTTTCAGTTCCGTTTGTAAATGAAGAAAAAAGAAAAAAGTTTTTAGAGGACGTAAAACAAACTGCAAAAAATCTTTAAATAAATTTGTAATTAAATGAATATAATTAATTTTACTCCAATATCCGCGCTAACTGGTGGTTTATTAATTGGAGTATCTGTTATTTTGTTTTTTATACTTAATGGGCGAATGATAGGGATAAGTGGTATTGCTAGCAATGCTTTAACTTCAAAAGATAAAAGAATAGAAAATTTATTATTTTTATTTGGATTAACATTAGGACCATTGATTTGTAGATTTTTATTAGACCAAGAAGTAAAGATATCAATTTCAAATTCTTTACCTTTGCTAACTATTGGAGGAGTATTAGTTGGCTTAGGAACAAGATTAAGTAGCGGCTGTACTAGTGGACATGGAATAAGTGGAATTAGTCGATTTTCTTTAAGGTCAATAATTGCGACTATAACATTTATGACTGTAGGTATAATTACCGTGCTTATTACAAATATATTATGAATAAGATAGTATCTATAATTTGTGGAATAATTTTTGGTATTGGACTTGTAATATCTGAAATGATTAATCCTGAAAAAGTTTTAGGATTCTTAAATATTTTTAGTGAATGGGATCCTTCTTTAGCATTTGTAATGATTGGTGCACTAATTGTTTCTACACCTCTATTTCATATGTTTAAAAAAATGGACAAACCATTACTTTGTTCAAATTTTTTAATTTCTAATGTTAAAGAAATAGATAAAAGATTAATAATTGGTTCAATGTTGTTTGGTGCTGGGTGGGGGTTAGTTGGATTATGTCCAGGACCTGCAATTACATCTTTAGCTTTGTTTAATATAAGTTCTATTGCTTTTGTCTTTTGGATGTTTATAGGTTTTTATATTGCTTCAAAATTTAACGCATGAAAAAAACATTTCTTTACGTATTTATTTTATTATTTCATTTTTCATTTTGTTACGCAGATTTAATAAAACCAAGAATTAATATAGAGCCTGACAAAGTAGTATCTATCCAACTTAAAGGATTAATGAAAAATGATATACCAAGCAAAGATTACGGAATAAAACAAACATGGGAGTTTGCACATCCTGTTAATAAAAAATATACTGGCCCTCTTCCAAAATTTTTAAAAATGATAAAGAGTAACAATTATATTATGCTTTTAGATCATTTAAGCCACGAAATAAAAAATATTTATTCATCACCAAAAAAAGTAGTCTTTGAGGTTTTTATCTTAGACAAAAATAAAGATTATTATAAATTTCAATGGATTGTTGAAAAGTATTCTAAAGAAGGTCGATTAAAAGACTGTTGGTTAACTACTTCTGTTTCTAACCCAATTTCTTTAGGTTCGTCCACATAGGAAGATCAAAAATTAAACTTTCATTATTTATAAAATCTAGTAGGAATCTCTTTTCATGAAATCTAAAGCAAAAGTGGTCGTTATTGGCGGTGGAGTAGTAGGAGTAAGTGCACTTTATCATTTAGCAAAAAAAGGATGGCCAGATGTTGTTCTTGTTGAAAGAAAAGAATTAACTTCTGGTTCAACTTGGCATGCTGCAGGATTATTACCTTTATTCAATATGAGTTATTCAGTGGGTCAACTTCATAAATATGCTGTTGATCTTTACAAAACTTTAGAAGAAGAAACAGGAAAAAATGTTGGATTTAGCGTTGTTTCAAATATTAGATTAGCAAG
>PTKZ01000004.1 GCA_002938205.1 Alphaproteobacteria bacterium MarineAlpha5_Bin5 | reverse complement strand
GGTTGGAATGGGTGGACACCTAATGGGTCAAAAAGTTACTGATCAAGTAGCAGAAATGAGATCATTACCTGCAGGAATTGATCAGCGTTCTCCAGCAAGGCATCCAGATTGGTTAGGTCCGGATGATTTAGCTTTAAAAGTTGATGAATTAAGAGAACTTACTGACAATCAAGTTCCAATTCAATTAAAACTAGGAGCTGCAAAAGTTTATGATGATGTTCGTATGGCTGCTAAATGTAATCCAGATTCAATTTATTTAGATTGTATGGAAGGATCTACAGGAGCCGGCCCACATATTGCTGCAGCAAATACAGGTATACCAGGAATAGCAGCTGTAAGAGAAGCAAGGAGAGCTTTAGATGATGTGGGTAAAACAGGAGAAGTAACATTAGTTTTTGCAGGAGGTATTAGAGATGGAGCTGATATGGCTAAAGCCCTTGCATTAGGAGCCGATTGTGTTTCAGTTGGAACAGGTGGTTTAATTGCATTAAACTGTAACAAAGATATACCTGAGGCTGATTTTGAAAAGGAATTAGGTGTTTCTGCTGGTGAATGCTATCATTGTCATACAGGAAGATGTCCAGTCGGAGTAGCTACTCAAGATCCAAAGCTTAGAAAAAGGTTAAACCCTGATGATGCAGCATTAAGAGTGTATAATTATCTTCATTCTATGACATTAGAAGCTCAGCTGCTAGCAAGAGCATGTGGGAAGACCAATATTCACTCTCTTGAGCCAGAGGATTTAGCTGCACTAACAATGGAAGCTTCAGCAATGGCAAAAGTACCACTAGCAGGTACAGATCATACTGTTGGAGTAGATGATTATCATTCGATATAAGGAAATATAAAATGCCTAAAAAGAAAATTAAAAAAAATAAATCAATAAAAAAAGATAGTGGAATTAAATCAGCTAGAGAAAAAATGATTGGTCAGCATATAGGTTATAGATATGATGTTAATCTTTTACCTGATTATAAAAAACTAACACCTTTTTTAAAAAAATATATTGAACATATGGGATGGGATGATCTCAATTGGCTAGAAGATGTTCATATGGGTTATGAAAATGGTAAACCAGCAGTTTTTGATAGAAACATTAATGGATGGGTTACAACTCCTCCAAAAATGAAACTTCCTACTAATCAACAAGACAGAGATATGATTGCGAGAGAACTTTTGATTAAATTTCAAATGTCACCTAATCATCCATTAGTTGTGTTGAAAAAAGCCTACAAAAAATTTGATTAAATTAACTTTTTAATATTAATTTTTGTAGCACTAAAATAAAGTATCTCAATATTTTCATTCAAGGCAGGATTAAAGAAAAAATTGTGCCAAAAAGTATATTGCCATCTAGGGTCATTTTTCTTTAACTTACTTATTGTAACAGTAAATTGAAATCCTGTTTCTCTTTCAAAGAATTGAACATTTGATTTTTTAATTTTTTGAAGTTTTTTCAAAATATCTGAATCCTTGTCAAAAGTAGCAGTAAATGAACCTTCAAAGTTTTCAGGTTTGTTATAGTATTCTGATGAAAGAAATTTTACTACTTTATCAAATCTTATTTCAGGTTCATGAGTTTGTTTAATCATAAATTCAAACATTTTAGCCGTATTTAAGCAATTTTTTTCAATTAATATTGAACGTATGTCACATATTTCTTCATTTGATTTGAAATTCAATATCTTTGCTATTGTTCCATCTGATGGTTTACCACCAAACATTCGAAAATTACGCTGTCTTAGGCTACATTGCCATGTAACAAAATCACTCCAAGCAACTATATTCATCAATATTCTAACAGTCTAAAGTATTATCTCTTTCCCATTGAGTTATAAGATTTGATTTATTAGATTTTGAACTCTTGAACCCTATTTTTTTTTCTTTAGAAGAATTATATTTTTTAATCTCTCTATTTTTTAGAGTAATGTAAGAATTAATAACATCTTTACCAAAAGCTGCTTTAAGTACTTTACTTTTATCAAGATGACTTAGAGCTTGAGGAAGACTTAGTGGTAATTTTTTTGCACCTTTAGCTTTATGAGCTTCTTCATACATATTAAGATTAACAGGTTTACCAGGTTTTCTTTTTTTCTCTATACCATCTATTCCAGCTGCAAGTATCCCTGCTTGAAGTAGATATGGATTTGTTGCCCCATCCATCAATCGTAATTCAAATCTTCCTGAACCAGGTACTCTTATCATATGTGTACGGTTATTTCCTGAATATGTAATTGTATTAGGTGACCATGTTGCACCTGATGCAGTTACGGGTGCATTGATACGCTTATAGCTATTAATTGTTGGATTAAACCACGCGGTTAAAGCTTCTGCTGAATTCATTATTCCACCCATAAAATTATATGCTGTTTTTGATAAGCCTAATTTATCTTTTTTATCTAAAAATAAATTTTTACCTTTTTTGTTCCAAATTGATAAGTGAGCATGACACCCATTACCTGTTTTATTTATAAAAGGTTTTGGCATGAAGGTAGCTCTTAAACCTGATTTTTCTGCTAAATTTTTAACCATAAATTTAAAAAAGACATGACGGTCAGCAGTTTGTAAACAATCAGAAAAGTCCCAGTTCATTTCAAATTGACCGTTAGCATCTTCATGATCATTTTGATATGGGCCCCATCCCAGTAAAATCATTGAATCACAAATTGCTCTTATTAAATCATATTGACGCATTAATGCAGATTGATCATAACAAGGTTTATCTGCAATATCATTTGAATCAGCTATAGAATCACCGCTTGGCGAAATTAAAAAATATTCACATTCAACTCCGCTTTTCAAATACATATTTTTTTTAGCTAATTTATTAATTTGATTTCGCAACATAACTCTAGGAGAAGCGTCTACTGGTTTCCCATTCATCCATAAATCTGCTGCTAACCAAGCCACATCCATTTGCCAAGGAAGTTGAATTAAACTTTTAGGATCAGGTATAGCTGCCATATCAGGATCTGAAGGAGACATATCTAAATAAGTTGAGAAACCAGCAAAACCAGCACCTTCTTTTTGCATTTCTTTTATTGATTGTGTAGGTACTAATTTCGATCTAAGTACTCCAAAAAAATCAACATAACTTATTAAAAAATATTTTATTTTTTTCTTTTTTGCTACTTCAGCTAGATTAATTGCCATTTTTCCTCCTGAATAATAATACTATTACAGACTATTTAAACGTCATTAGTTAAAAAATAAATACATTATAATAAAATTATTTATATTAAATGATAATTATATATTTCTTTAAAAAATAGCCAAATGAAAGCAATTATTTTGAATCTTACGGCGTGGTCTGTTCTTCCTATCATGGATGGTATGGCAAAACATTTAAGTACAGAAATGCATTTTTTAGAAGTTGTTTGGGCTAGATATTTTTTTATGGTTTTAATAAGTTTCCCATTAATTTTTGTATTTTTTAGAAAATACTTAACTTGGCCTGACAATATTTTTCTTCAATTCTCAAGAAGTATTTTTTTATTTTTATCAACTATTTTGTTTTTTTATTCTATTTCAGTTATTTCTATGGCTAAGGCTTTGACTTTATCATTTGTTGCTCCGATTATAGTTACAATATTATCTGCTTTGCTCTTAAAAGAAAAGGTAGGTTTTCATCGCTGGTGTGCTGTGGTAGTTGGTTTTTTTGGTGCATTAATAGTTATACAACCAGGTTTTATCACAATTAATCTTGCAGCATTGGCTGGTCTTGGCACAGGAATATCATATGCATTTTACATAATTTCTACAAGGCGGTTAACTTCTTTTGATAACCCTTATCTAACTTTGATTTTTACAGGAATATTTGGGGCTATAATTATTAGTTTTATAGTACCCTTTTATTGGACAACACCGAATATTAATCAGTGGCTATTAATGATTGCAATAGCTGCAGTTGGAACTTTCGGACATTTTTGTTTAATATTATCTTTAAATTATGCTGAAGCTTCAAAGCTTGCTCCTTTAGGCTATTTTGAAATTATTAATAATATTTTAATAGGTTATTATTTTTTTGGTGATTTTCCAAATAAATGGTTATGGTTGGGTTTATTTTTTATTATATCAAGCGGTGTTTATATATCGCTAAGAGAAAATAGAAAAAATTTAAATTTGGCTAAATAATGAATTTTACTGATAAACAAAAGGGCATAGCGTTATCATTAATAGGTGTTTTAATAATTACACCAGATTCTCTATTTATCAGATTAATAAATCTCCCATCTTGGGAATTGCTTTTTTATAGAGGATTGGTTCCATTTTTCTTTTTATTCATTTTTTTACTTCTGTATTATAAAAAAATTTTTTTACATTCATTTATCATTGTTGGTATTTCAGGTTTGCTTTATGCTTTATTGGTTGCTTTAGGCAATACTGCTTTTGTAATTTCAATTCAAAATACAAATGTTGCAAATACTTTAATTATGATTGCCTTAACACCTTTGGCAACAGGGATGCTTAGTGCAATTTTTATAAAAGAATACCCTAGCAAAAGAATGTGGCTAACTATTATTGCATGTTTTCTTGCTATTCTATTTATTTTTTATGATTCTTATAAAGGTAATCGACTTTTAGGAGATTTTTTTGGATTGCTTACTGCTATTTTTATAGGAGGTAGTGCCGTAGTAGTACGTTATAGTAAATCATTTGATTTTCTTCCTGCACTTTTGATTGCTAAATTATTTACCCTATTAATACCCATTTTATTTATTCAATCATTTTCTGGGTTATTTACAATTAATTCTCAGCAATTTTATTTTATTTTGCTGATGGGACTATTTTTAGTTATACCTTTAGCCTGCATGACTATTGCCCCAAGATATATTCCAGCTTATGAAGTTGAAATATTTTTTGTACTTGAGACAATATTAGGACCTATTTGGGTATGGATGGTTATTAATGAGGAACCAACTACAAAAACAATTATTGGTGGGATTGTTATAATGTTTATTATATTTGTTCATACTCTGATGGAGCTCAGACAAAATAAAAAAAATCAACCACAAATTTGACAAAATAGCTGAATTCTAGGAAAAAATACTCCCATGATTCACTAAAAAGAATGAAATTACTATTGAATCACTTAATAAAAGCCTAGATAGAAAGTATTATATATCGTTCATCTCATTATTTGAGTGAGACGGAAGTAGGGTAAAACCGAAGGAACGCAGTTCATTTGTTTTCCCTTTTATTGTTTCTTAAACTGATGAGTTAAATGATTATTACTTGAACTCGTAAGGAGGTAAAATGACTGTTGATCAATTAGCAGCTTTTGTACTTGGCCAGCAAAAAGTTTCAGCTGAAGCTTATTATTGGTGGTGTACAGGGCTTATGATTATTATTCATGTTGGTTTCTTAATGTATGAAGTAGGTGCTACAAGAATGAAAAATGCCGTTTCTTCTGGTGTTAAAAATTTATTGGCGTTTGCATTTATGATACCAACTTTTTGGCTATTTGGATGGTGGATTTATTGGGCTTTTCCAGGTGGCTTTGTACCAATTTTTGATGCAGGTTTAGATATTCCAGGTTATGGATTACCTTGGAATGAATTTTCCGGACCATTTATCGGAGATCATGAGACAGGAGTTTTTTGGGCTGCTTTTACTTTATTTGCCTGTACTACTGCTTCTATTTTCTCAGGTGCAGTGATTGAAAGAATAAGGATTAGTGCTTTCGTTTTTTTAGCAACAATTCTTGGTTCAGTTGTGTGGATCTTAGGAGCCTCATGGGGATGGCATGCTGGCGGATGGCTTGTTACTAACTGGGGATTTCATGATGTAGCAGCAGCAGGTTGTGTACATACAATAGCTGGTTTGTTTGCATTTGGAGTATTATTAAATTTAGGACCTAGAATAGGAAAATATAACGATGATGGAACGGCTAATGAGCTTGCAGGTCATAGTCTTGTGTTATCTTTTGTAGGACTATTAACCTTGATTGTAGGTTTCTTTGGATTCCTTGGAGGTTGTTTAATTTGGCCAGGAGTCATGGTATACGATACTGCTAGTATGGTAGGCGTTGAGGGATGGACAAATATTTATGGCGCTCCAATGACTTTATCATCTTTTGTATTTAATACTTTGATGGGTCTAGCCGGAGGTATGATAGGTGCTTTCTGGTATAGTAAAGGAAATCCTTTTTGGATGATGTCAGGAGGACTTGCAGGAATATTTATTTGTGCAGGTGGACTTGATATCTGGTATCCAGGATTTGCATTTATACTTGGAATTGTAGCTGGTATTGTTATTATTCCAGCAAACAATTGGCTTCACAATACATTTAAAATTGATGACTGTGTAGGTGCAGTTTCAATCCATGGTGTTTGTGGAATTTTAGGTATGTTGGCAGTAGGTCTTTTTGCTTCTGGTTATCCAGCAGCAGGAGATATACCAGCTTCAAACCTAATGGGTCAAATAGTTGGTATCATTACAATGGCTTTAGTTGGATTTGTACCTGGTTATGTAATTTCATATATAATGAAAATGGCTGGCTGGTTACGAGTTCCTGATCACATACAAAAAGCTGGTATTGATAAAGCTGAGCTTGGGCTTCAAGCTTATAGCGATTAACAAAGAGAAAGGAACATATTATGAATACATGGCCTGGACCAGAAAATAGCTGGGATGGTGTTGGCGCTTATTTTACATGGGCGGGTTCATCAGGTATGCTTGTTCTGATCAGTTTAGTTTCTGCAGCTATATGCTTAGGGGTAATAATTGCCGCTGCTAGACATGAATCAGAAGTATCTGGTAAGACTGAATAAAGATTAATTTACTAATTTAAAGGGCAGTTTAATTTACTGCCCTTTTTTTATTTTTAAAATTAAGGTAAAACTATTCAAAAAATGAATTATAAAATTGTAGAAAATTTTTTAAGTAATATTTATCAATTTATTAGTGAACATTTAATGTTAGTTGCTATACTTTGGTTAGTATTTATGATTATTGTATTAAGAAAATTAGCAAAAAAAGACTATGATTTTTATCTTAAAAAAGATTTTTTTAGAAAAAATAAAAAAAATTAATTGTTTGGTACAGTAATAAAAGAAAGTATTAGTAGTAAAAAAAGACTTAACAATCCACAAAAAACAGATCCAAATAAAATAACAGAAAGATTAAAAAATAAAATATTAAAACTTTCAATTTTAATAAAGTAAAAAGGAGATTGTAAGGTCTGATCAATAATACAAAAAAAACTCAAAACTAATATACCTGTTAAAAAACCTCTTTTATAAAATTTCATCCATTTTTCTTTTATTAATTTTATATTCATTATTATTTTAATAAATCATTTACTGCCTGATCTAAAGCTATTTCAAAATCTTTATCATTGCCAGGGTTGGCAACACAATGCCCCCAGATCGAGTTGTAAGTTCTAAGTTCAGAATTCTTAATGTGCCTAGCTTCAAATTCATTATCTTTAGGCGGAAAATATAGATCATGGCTACATGGTATAATAATAGTCTTAGCCGTAATATTTTTTAGTGCTTCTATAAAATTACCATTATATCTTTCTCCAAGAGAAATGTCTGCTTTTTGCCAAGTTAATAGTTTTGTTAAAAGATTATTTGCATCCCAATTGTTGACGTGATCATTTTCCCAATCAACTAACAATTCTTCAACATTTTGGAAACCTAATTTTTTATATGCATTTTCTCTAAAGAAAGATTGTGAAAAAGCCCAACCAGCATAAACTCTTCCGAAAGCTTTTAAACCTCTTACGGGTGGTGAAGTATAATCACCATTGTTCCAAGTAGGATCAGCACAAAGAGCAGCCTTTACACCTTCTAAAAAAACAAAATTATGTTCTGAAGTCTTCGCTGAAGAACAAAAAGGTAAAATAGCTTCAACCATATCAGGATACTGAGCAGCCCATTGATATGATTGACATCCCGCCATCGACCATCCTGCGACCAATGCTATCTTATTGATATTTAGATGCTCTGTTAATAATTTGTATTGGCAAGCAATATTATCAAATAAAGTTATTGTTGGAAATTTTGATCCTTTTTGATTGTCTTCTGCATTACTAGGTGATGAGGAAAAACCATTACCAAACAAATTGACAGAAATAATAAAATGTTTTTCAGGATTAATAGCTCTATGAGTACCAAAAAAACCTTCATTTCTTTTATGAGTGCCAGTGTAAAAAGTTGGTAAAAGAATTACATTAGTTTTATTATCATTTAATGAGCCATATGTTTTATAGGCCAATTTAGCAGACAATAATGTTTCACCTGATAAAAGTTTTACATCACCTAGTTCATAAGTATGAAAATCAATACTATTCATTTATCAATTGATAGAATATTTTATTAATTAATATAATCGTAAGTACTCTTTTACTTCCCAATCCGTAACTGCTTGATGATATCTTTCCCATTCATCATTTTTATAATTTACATATGAGTTCAACATAACTTTACCAAGTACTTTTTCAGCAATTTTATTTTTTTTCAATGATTCAACTGCTTGAAGCAGGTTTCTTGGAAGTCTTCTTATACCAAGTTTTTTCATATCTGCTTCTTTTAAAGTATAAAGATCAAAATCTGATGGCTTACCAGGATCAATTTTATTTTGAATTCCATCAACAGCAGCAGATATTGTCATTCCAAGAGCAAGATAAATATTCATAGTTAAATCTGCAGCACGGTTTTCTATACAATATCGATTTTGAGGTAATCTAAATTGAGCAGATCTGTTATTATGGCCATATGTAATATTAACTGGAGCCCAAGTATGAACACCTCCTTCAAATCCCCCAACTGTTGGTACTAGTCCATTATAAGAATTTACAGTAGGACAAGTGATAGCAGTGATAGCCTCTGAGTTTGCAAGCAACCCACCTACAGCATACATGGCATCTTGTGACCATTTATCTTCATCTTTGAAGATGTTTGAACTTTGCTTAATGTTATTAAGTGAAAAATTAATATGACCACCTGAACGCCAATCACCTATAGTTGGCTTAGGCATGAATGTTACAAACATTTCATGTTTTTTTGCAACTTCTTTAAGTAGTATTTTTAAAAAAACTAGTCTATCAGCCATTTTTAGTAAATCTGCATAATGAAAGTCCAGTTCAAATTGAGAATAAGCTCCTTCAGCTACAACATCATGAAGATCCCATCCAAGTTCACCTAATATGTCTATCATTTCTTTCAAAAAAGGCATTGAGTCTAATGAATATTCGACATCATACCCAAATGCTTGTCTTCTAGGTCTGATACTATTTGGAGGATCATTATCTATAGCTTTCACAGGTTCACCTTTTTCATTATATTTCATGACAATAAATTCAGGTTCAACGCCTGCAAAACCTTGGAATCCTTCATCTTGATTTTCTTGAATAATTCTTTTTAAGGATTGTCTAGGACACACATTATAAGGAGCGCCTTCCCAAAATAAATCTGCAAATATTATTGCCTGAGATTTATCCCATGAACAAATATAGACTGCATTAAGATCAGGAAGCATAATTTGGTCAGGATCAGCTGGAGTTAACTCAGGAACAAATGAGACGGAATGAACAGCAAATTGTGGCCCTTTACCCATACATAAAGCCTCAAAATCATTCATAGGCACTGGTTTAGTTTTTGGAATTCCATGCATATCAATCCAACTAGATAAAACGTATTTCACACCCGCATCTTCCAGTCTTTTTTTGGTTGAGGAAATATGAGGTTTATTTCTTTCTATTGCTTCATTCAAACTTTCGTAAAAAATTTTTTCCATATATTAAGTCCTTCTAATTAATTTTTTCTACTCTAAACCCATATCTTCAGGATCTATTCCAGGAACATGAGTTAACCCAGCCTTTTTCTTCCAATCATGAGGGTAAGCTGCATAAAATATTATGCAAGTCTCATCACATTCATAAGCAATATGATTGTCTTTAGGAATATACAAAACATCACCAGGATTACAAATATAAGATTCACCATCACATGTAAGTCTAAAAGTTCCTTTCATACAATATATTATTTCATCACATGTTAAGTCCCATGGAACAGAAATTTTATTTAGAAAATTTAATCCACCACACATCGTATCACTTACTTTTGATGTAACAAAAGGTTTAATATAGGTTTGACCAGGTTCTAAAGTGTGTAATCGATGTTCTATATCCGTAAATTTATATAACTGAGGTTTATTACCCATAAAATTTTTCCTTTCTTTAAGAAGATTCAATTTTTTCGTTTAATTCTACTTTGTAGCCATCAGGATCTTCGCAAAATGCTATAACTCTCGTTCCATGTTTCATTGGTCCAGGCGGTCTTGTAATTTTTATGCCAGCAGAAGATAAATCTTCACAAGCTTTATAAACATCAGGAGTTTCAATGCAAATATGTCCCCAACCATTTCCTTTTTCATATGGTTCTTTTTGATCCCAATTATAAGTTAATTCTAAAGTAGGGTATGTATCTTCTGGACCATAACCAATAAACGTGTTTGTAAATTTTCCTTCAGGATAGTCAGTTTTTCGTAAAACTTTCATTCCCAAAATATCACAATAAAATTGTAACGAACTATCAAGATCGAGGACTCGAAGCATAGTATGGGCCAGTCTAAATCCTTTAAAAATATTTTTTTCACCCATATTAAATTTATTTTTTCATAGATTTAATCATAGTTTTATGAAATGCGCGAACACTATTTTCCCAATGTGGCGACAATAATCCACCATTTTTTGATACAGGAGAAGATCTGCCCAATTGTAGTCTTTCACAAATTTCATGATCTTCTTTGTGCACTTTCCACCATAGATTTTTTTGATTATTTATTTCATTTTTATTAAGATTATGACCTTCAGTTGTATAAATTATTCTTTTTTGAAATGTGATCCCAGGTTTCAAAGGATTATTAAGATAAACACCTAATTGACCAGGAAAATAAGTTCCTATTATAAAATTTGGAAATAAAGAAAGATATTTTGAACTGACTGAAAGGGATTCACTAGAAGAATCTTCTTCCTTTAAATCAACACCACTTCCATAACAATTTCCATCTACAATTGTATAATGATCTCTCAGAGGTTGACTTGTTGTTTTTTTATGAACAAATTGAACATGATATGGTTCAATAAAATTTTCTATAAGAAATTTCCAGTTTGTAGAAATATTTCCAAAGTCAAGTGTGGCTACAGCTTTAATATTTTTTAAATTAATATTTTTTAGTTGTTTAATTAGTGTAGCTGCATATTTATCAAATGGTAAAGCTTTATTGTTAATATTAATAAAAATCCAATCATGCCAAATTTTTATTCTAATAGATTTGAGGCCATTTCTTTTTTTATTAAAACCATTAGGGTTATGATTGTTTGTGCCGCCGAAATGAGGAGATGCCAACAAATTGCCATCAAGATCATATGACCAGGCGTGGTAAGGGCAGCTTATTATTTTTTTAATATTTTTTGGTTGATCTACTAAAATTAAGCAACGATGACTACAAACATTATGATAGGCTAAAATTTTTTGTTTTGAATTTTTTACCAAAAGTATTGGTTGGTCAGCAACAGTTACTGGAATTACATCACCTATATTTTTTAGCTCATGGGCGAAACCAACAAAAACCCAGTTATTTAAAAATACTGATTTACACTCTTTGTTCCAAAAGTCTTGATCAGTGTATGCTTTTGAGGGTAATCCTTTAAAAATTTTGTTTGCCATTAATATCGTTAAAGTTATAACAAACAAATTATGTCAAACAATGAATATGATCAAGGAAGATTAAATCTGCCGTTTGTAGGTATATGCACATTTGGTAAATATCCTTATGTCGAAAATTGGGACAAAATAAATGCAGATATAGCCGTAATGGGCGCACCTTTTGATTTTGGCAGCCAATTTCGTTCTGGAGCCAGAATGGGTCCAAGAGGTATAAGAGAAGCTTCAACATTATTCTCTTTTGGTCATGGGGGGGCTTATGATTATGAAGATGATGTTACATACTTATCTTCTGATAAAACTAAGATAGTTGATATAGGTGATGCAGATATAATTCATACAGATACTATAAAAAGTCATGAAAATATCAAATTTGGAGTTAAAAAAATATTATCTGCCAATGCTATACCCATTGTTCTTGGAGGCGATCATTCAATAAATATTCCGTGTATTGATGCATTTGAAGAACAGGAGCCAATTCATCTTATTCAGATAGATGCGCATTTAGATTTTGTAGATGAAAGACATGGCGTCCGATACGGTCATGGAAATCCAATGCGTCGTGCTTCAGAAAAAACATACGTTTCAGGATTAACACAAATTGGAATTCGTAATGTTTCTTCAACAGCTAAAGAAGGTTATGTGGATGCAAAAGAAAAAGGATCAAAAATATTTTCTGTTCGTCAATTGAGACATATGGGTATAGATAAAATTTTAGAGCAAATACCTAAAGAAAAAAGATATTACATTACCATTGATATTGATGCATTTGACCCTTCCATTGCTTCAGGAACGGGCACTCCAAGTCATGGAGGTTTTTATTATTATGAAATTTTAGAATTATTAGATGGAATTATTAAACAAGGAAATGTAGTAGGTCTCGATTTAGTAGAAGTAGCTCCTGATTACGATCTTACAAATTCAACATCAACCCTAGCTGCGCAGTTGTTACTAAATACAATAGGTAGAATACTTTACAAAAAGAAAAAATGAAAACACACGCAAAGGTAGCAATTATCGGAGGCGGTATAATGGGAGTTAGTTTATTATATCACCTGACAAAAGAAGGCTGGCAAGATGTTGTTTTAATTGAAAAAGGCGAATTGACATCAGGCTCTACCTGGCATGCTGCAGGTCAATGCCCTCATTTTGTTGGAAGTTATAATTCAGCAAAAATTCATAATTATTCAAATAAACTTTATCAAGAATTGGAATCAGAAACAGGACAATCAACTGGATGGCATGGATGTGGAAGTATTCGTTTAGCCTTGAAAGATGAAGATGTAAATTGGTTTCATTATGTTAAAGGCATACTTGATAATGTTGGAAGTCCAGCTGAAATCATATCTCCAGATCTCATTAAATCCTTACATCCTTTTCTTAAGGTTGAAGATGTTTTATGTGGTCTTCACACACCAGAAGATGGTTATACTGATCCAACCAGCACAACTAATGCAATGGCGATTGCAGCACGAAAGGCAGGAGCAGAAATATATAGACATAATAGAGTTATTGAAATCAAGCAGTGTACAAATTTTGAATGGGAGTTAACTACAGAAAAAGGAAAAGTAATTTGTGAACATGTAGTAAATGCCGCAGGTTCCTTTGGCGTAGAAGTAGGTAATATGGTAGGGTTATCCAATATACCTAGTATAAATATGATTCATCATTATTTGGTAACTGAGAATCATCCAGAAATAGAAAAAAGAGATAAAGAGTTACCTGTTATACGCGATCCTTTTTCTAATTGTTATTTAAGGCAAGAAGCAGACGGATTAATTGTAGGTGTATATGAAAAAAATGCCAAAGCTTGGGCTCTTGAAGGGATGGATTGGCGATTTGACATGGAATTACTTGAACCAGAGTTAGATAGAATTGAAGATAATTTAGTAAAAGGTATGGGCAGAATACCTCTCTTTGAAGAAGTTGGTATTAAAAAAACAATATGCGGACCAATTACCCATGTACCTGATGGAAATTTTTTAGCTGGACCAGCTCCTGGATTAAAAAATTATTGGATGTTTTGTGGTACTAGTTTTGGAATAGCTCAAGGAGGAGGTGCTGGAAAATATATGGCACAATGGATGGTGCATGGTGATGCTGACATAAACATGTTGGAATTTGATTGTAGAAGGTATTTAGGTTGGGCTGATAAAGATTATGCTTGGAAAAGATCAGTTGATGAATATACTCGACAGTATGCAACTCCCTTTCCAGGAGAAGAAATTAATGTTGCTAGGAAAATAAAAACTACACCTATCTATAATAAATTAAGAGCTCATGGAGCTCAATTTATTGATAATTATGGATGGGAAAAACCAAAGTGGTTTTCGCCTAATAAAGAAAAAGAAGAATATAGTTATAAAAGAAATAATTCCTTCAATTTTGTAAAAAAAGAATGCGAGAATGTTCATAGTAATGTTGGTTTATTAGATTTAAGTACTTTTTCAAAATATGAAATTTCTGGAAAAGATAGTAAAAATTTTTTAGAACGATTATGTGCAAATAAAATTCCTGAAAAAGATGAAAGTATTATTCTAACACATATGCTTAACGAAAAAGGAAGAATTCAAAGTGAATTAACCATAACTCGTTTTAGTAATAACAATTTCTATGTTTTATCTTCTACATCTTCAGAATTGCGTGACTTAGATTGGTTTATTCAAAATCAATTGGAAAATGAAGATATTAACATAAAAAATATAACTAATGATTATGGAGTTCTGGTTTTGGCAGGGCCTAGATCAAGGAATGTTTTATCAAAATTAACTTCTGAAGATCTCAGTAATAAAAATTTTACTTGGTTAAAGGGAAAAGAAATTATTTTGGGTGATGTTAAAGTAAAGGCATTAAGAATAAATTATTTAGGTGAATTAGGTTGGGAATTACACCATTCATTTAATGATATGGAGAAACTTTATGACAATTTAATGGAATCTGGAAAAGAATTTAATATTGCTAATTTTGGAAATTACGCTGTTAATTCATTAAGATTAGAAAAAGCCTACAAAGGATGGGGAAGTGAATTGACAGGAGAAATCTCTCTAGTTGAAGCAGATATGAATAGATTTTTTAATTTAAATAAAAAAAGTAATTTTATTGGATCAATGGCTTTAAGAGAAAAAATAGATAAAGGAATAGATATAAAAATAATTTATTTAGAAGTAAAAACAGATGAAGCTGATCCTATGGGCAATGAACCAGTTTATAGTGATGGCAAAATAGTAGGCGTTGTTACATCAGGAGGTTATGGCTTTAGGGTAAACAAAAGCCTAGCCTTTGCCTATGTCAATGCAGATTTGGCAAAAAGTAAGAAAGAGTTTGAAATAGAAATTCAAGGAATAAAAAGAAAAGCTTTAGTATTGAATCAAGCAGCTTATGACCCTATGAATGAAAAATTACGAAGTTAGTTTTCTTAATTATCCAAAAAAAATTTTTTTTAAAACAAATATTTTCTAGACAGATTAAGTAAAAAAGATCATATATTTCATAATTTTTTTTAAGGAGTTACTATGGCAAAACCAACAAACAGCCCTCCAAAACCGTATTTAGGATTTGGAACAAGGGTAAGAAAATCACCTTATTTTGAATCAACGCTTAAATGGGGTTGCAAAGAATATACAACGTATAATCATATGTATTTCCCAGTTTATTATAACACTCCAGAAGACGATTATTGGAGCTTAGTTAATGATGTAACTTTATGGGATGTAGCTGTTGAAAGACAAGTTGAAATTACAGGTCCAGATGCAACTAAATTTACTCAAATGTTAACACCTAGAAATCTATCTGATTGTCAGGTTACACAGTGTAAATATGTTTTAAATACTAACTATGATGGAGGAATTTTAAGCGATCCAATATTATTAAGATTAGGTGAAAATCATTGGTGGTATTCTATTTCAGATAGTGATTTATTATTATGGGCAATGGGAGTTGCTGGAAACGGTAAATATGATATCAATTTATGTGAACCTGATGTTTCACCTTTGCAAGTTCAAGGACCAAAATCTAAAAATGTTATGGTTGACTTGTTTGGATCATGGATAAACGATTTGGAATATTATTGGTGCAAAGAGACTGAAATAGATGAAATACCAGTAGTAATATCAAGAACAGGATGGAGTGGTGAAATCGGTTATGAAGTTTACTTGAGAGATGGTAAACGTGGTGCTGATTTGTATGAAAAAATAATGGCAGCTGGAGAGCAATATAAAATTGCACCTACTGGCCCTTCACAAATAAGAAGAGTAGAAGCAGGTATTTTTTCATATTTTCAAGATATGCGTGTTACTGATAATCCTTACGAAATAGGTATGGATCGACTAGTCGATTTGGATATGGAGGCAGATTTTTGTGGAAAAGAAGCTTTGAAAAAAATTAAACAAGAAGGCATAAAAAGAAAATTGGTAGGAATTGAAATATTAGGAGATCCTATTACTAAAATTGTCCCACCAACTTATACTCCAGGTTATTTTGTGCCCGACCATTGGCCAGTTGATAACGAAAAAGGTGATGAAATTGGATATGTAACATCAAAATGTTTTTCGCCAAGATTAGAAAAAAATATTGCTTATGCTTTTATCCCCGTTGAATATGCTGAAAAAGGGACTAAATTTTTTATTAACTCTCCCTATGGTAAATTAGAATCAATTGTAGATGATTTGCCTTTTTGGGATCCAAAAAAACAAATTCCTATAGGCAAAGCTTAGTAATTTTGGCACTATGTAGAAACATAGTGCCAATTTAAATTAATAAAAATTCTTATTGTACTCTTTATATTTCAATAATATTTATAAAATAAATATTATTGTTAATGAGCAAAAATATCAAAGGAATTGATTTTAAAGAAGGTCTACTAAAAGATTATTATCTGCACGCAATGTGGTTGCGTGAACGTGTTACAGATGCAATCAATTTAGATAAAAATAACTTACAACGCCTTTATGATCCTTCATTGATAGATACAAATATTTTTATAGTAGATTATAACATTAGTGATAAAAATTTATATGTAAAGTTTAGTGATAAAACAGAATCATATTATAATATTTCTGATTTACATAAAGAAATTGTTGGCAAAGATTTAATTCCAGAAAAAAAATTATGGTCTAATATTGACTTACACATATTGAAATTTGATTCATATGTTTTGAAAAATGATGAAAATTTATTTATTAAAATGTTAGAAAAATTTTATGAATATGGATTTGTGATAATCAATAATCTTAAATCAAAAGAAAATGAAATTTTAAGATTTGCAGAAATAATTGGCCCTATTAGAGAAACAAATTATGGAAAAATTTTTGATGTTATTTCAAAAAGAAAAGCAAATAATCTTGCTTATACTTCTTTAGGTTTGTCAGTGCATGCAGATAACCCATACCGAAAACCAGTTCCAGGTATTCAAATTTTACATTGTATAGCTAATGAAGCCAAAGGCGGAGACTCAACTTTAGTTGATGGTTATAGTGTTTGCGAGCATTTAAGAAAAAAAAATGAACTATTTTTTAATATTTTAACAAGCACCGACATTTTGTTTAAATTTATTGATAAAGACACAATTCTTGAAAATAAAGGTAAGCTTATTGAATTAGATTCAAATGAAAACTTTAAACAAATAAGATTAAATGGCAGATCTGATTATGTACCGCTGTTAGAAAAAGATTTACTTACAAAATATTATGAGGCAAGAAAATATTTTTTTGAATTATGCAATTCTTTAGATTTTCAAATTAAATTTAGATTAGAAAAAGGCATGTTAATTATGTTTGATAATCACAGATTGCTTCATGGAAGAACAAAATTTTATCCTAATACTGGTTTAAGGCATCTACAAGGATGTTATCTTGAACATGATTCTACAGAAGGAAAATTAAGAAGACTAAAATCAATAATGAATTAGTGGTTTTTTTATTAGCTTATAATAGGTAATTCTCTAGGAGCACGTTTAGTAAGAAGTTTAGAGCCATCTTTTGTAATTGCAATATTTTCTTCATGAACAATCATTTTTCCTGGAGCATATTCCATTCCAGGTTCAATTGTTAAAACCATATTTTCTGCAATAATTGTATTATCTCCTAGTCGATGAGATGGCGGTTCTGTTAATTGTAGACCTAGTCCATGACCCAAGCGACCAACGTTGTTACCTATAGCGCCTGCATTTTCAATAATAGAATTCATGGCTTTCCATACATCATCGGTTTTTGCACCAGGTACTGCTGCTTTTATACCAGCTTCTGTAGCAAGCCATAATGCCTCATGCACTCTTGATACTTCACTAGATACTTTACCAAAGGCATAGTTACGATCGAAATCACAAAAATATCCATCATAAGTTGATCCAGTATCAATAAAAAGAATATCACCTATTTCGAGGATACGATCTTGTGGACCACAGACTATTTGTGAAACTCCACTGGGACCAGAAATTCCAGCCATAAAAGGGGTAGAGTCCGCACCTCTTTTTGCAATATCAATTCGTAATTTACACACTGCTTCCCTTTCAGTATCACCTATTGAAAGTTGGTTTGGAAGTGCTTCATATGCTTCACTCGCAATTTTGCAGATATAATTTATATGATCTATTTCTGCTTCAGTTTTAACTATTCGCATCTCCCAGATTGCTGGTGAACCATTCACGATTTCTGACTGAATTGTTTCTCTTAATTTTAGGAAATCTAAAATAGGCATTCTCAATGACATTTCACGCCCAAGCTCTGCTCCTATTTTACCGAATCTTTTAGTTATTTTTTCAAGAGTGGATCTTAAAAGAGAAATTCCATCATCTCTTGGATTTGGAGCTTGCCAAGTACGTATATCATCTATCCAAGTTAATTTCATACCTGGGCCTCCAATCTCTGGAATTACTGCTATAGGATCACCTTCTGTAGGAATTACAAGAAACCAAGGTCTTGTGGGACTTTCCCAAAACTGAGAGTTGAAACCACTGAAATAGCGGATATTATGAGGTGTTGTTACAAAAATTGCATCAAGCTGATGTTTATTCATAATTTTTTGAGCATTTGAAACTCTTTTCTCAAATTCATCTTTCGAAAAACCTCGTTTTGGAATTTTTATATCTGTCATCTTGATTTTTTATCTAATTATAAAAGGATCACCAAGTGTTTTTGTTGATGTGTTAATCCATGTAGTTTTAATATTAGAGTAATCTTTTATTACTTCCATACCAGACTCTCTTCCAAATCCACTATTTTTAAAACCACCAAATGGTGCAACTGGTGAGATAAGCCGGTAGGTATTTATAAAAATTATTCCTGCTCTAACTGCTTTTGAAACACGCATTGCAATGCCATTGTTTTCAGTAAATATACCAGCAGCTAATCCAAAGTTATTATCATTCATTAATTTAATAGCATGATCTTCATCTTTGAATTTCATAATTGAAAGAACTGGTCCAAATAATTCATTTTCTGCAACAGGAAGATTATGATTATCGCATTCAATCACTGTTGGCTCAAAGTAATAACCTTTAATCAAATCTTTGTTTTCAGGTTTTTTTCCACCAACTACTAATCTTCCACCATGTTTAAGAGTTTCACTTATTTTATTTTCAATATTAGTTAGTTGTTTTAAAGTAGCTAAAGGGCCTATTTGTGTATTAGCAGCCATAGGGTCTCCAATTATAATTTGAAGAGCCCTATTTTTTATTTCATGTAAATATTCATCATAAATTTCTTCTTGCAAATATAATCTTGAACCAGCAATACAGCTTTGACCACTTGCTCCAAAAATACTAGCCATTACTCCATTAATTGCATTATCTTTTCTTGCATCTTTAAAAATAACTACAGGACTTTTACCTCCTAATTCTAAAGTTACATGTGCTAGATTTTCTGCAGAGTTTTTTACGATGTGTTTTGCTGTTTGAACACCACCAGTGAATGCTATCCTGTCAACTTTTGAATGCGTTGTTAGTATTTTGCTACAATTTTCAGCAAATCCTGTGATTATATTAACCACACCTTTAGGAAGTTTTACTTCATCTATTAATTTTGCAAATTCAAGAAGCGGCGCTGGAGCTACTTCTGAAGCTTTTATTATAACAGTATTACCCATTGCCAATGCTGGTGCAAGTTTAACTGCTGTTAAAAACATTTGTGAATTCCATGGTATAACAGCAGCAACTACACCTACTGGTACACGCGTTGTAAAAACATGCATGTCTTCTTTGTCAATTGGTAGTGTTGATCCTTCAATTTTATCTACAATACCAGCATAATAATAATAAAATTCAGCAATATAATTTGCTTGAAATTTAGTTTCTTTAAATAATTTTCCTGTATTCTGAGTCTCTATTGTCCCTAATTGTTCAGCATTTTCTATTAATTTATCACCTATAGCCCGTAAGAATTTTGCTCTTTCTTTTGGTAATAATTTTGACCACTTTCCATGAAAAGCTTTAGTAGCAGATTCAACAGCAAGATTAACTTCAAATTCTCCTGCTTCTGCAACTTCAGCAAATTCATTTTCGGTAGCAGGATTAAATGTTTTAAAAGTTTTAGAAGATTTAGAATCTAAAAATTCTCCATTAATATAATTTTTGTATTTTTTCATTAAACTTCAAACATATTATTTATATCATAGTTATTAGTCATTTGCGTCAACCATTTATCAAGTTTATTTTCTTCTATTAATGAAACTGTAAAACCGCCAAATCCACCACCTGTTAATCTTGCACCATTTGCACCAGCTTTTATTGAATTTTCTACAATTTGATCAACATCCTTTGTTGAAGCTTCAAAATCATTAGAGTATGATAAATGACTTTGAATCATTAAATTACCGAATTCTGAAATATTTTTATTATTTATGCACTCTATTGCTTTTAACACTCTATCATTTTCAGTTACAACATGTTTAGCTCTTTTTAAGGTTAAAGGATTAGAGATTTTTTTTTCATTAAAGTTTTTTAATTTTACTGATCCTAAATATTCAACTCCCATCTCTCTTTCTGCACTTTTTAATTCAGAGTATCTTTCATTATAAGAACTATCTCTTAAATTTCTTTGCACGGCTGAATCTACTAAATAAAATTTCCAGTTTTTAGGAATATTTATAAGTTGATATTTTAAACTCAAACAATCTAAGAAAAAAGCTTTACGATGAATGCCGATTGATGAAACCATTTGATCCATTATTCCACCTGATACACCAATATAATCTCTTTCAACTTTTTGAGCTAAAATTGCGATATGTTTATTTGACATTTGTGACTGAAAAAATTCATTAAGAGATTTAATTATTCCTACGCATAACGCTGAGGATGAAGATACCCCTCTTTCCATAGGAATATTTGATGAAATATATATGTTTAAAGGAGTATTGGGAATATGCTTACATTCGTCATAAAAAACAAATAAACATCCCTTTACGTAGTCAACCCAGTCATTGTTTTTAGATTTTATAAAATCATTAAATATTTTTTTTTCTTTAAAATGTGCTGAATATACTTGAAACTCATTTTGTTCATTTGTCGATATTTCTATTGTTGTTTTAAATCTAAGTAAAGTAGGTAAAACAAATCCACCTGTATAATCAGTATGTTCCCCAATTAAATTTACTCTAGCATTAGCGCTCTTATTTATTGTTGCTTTTTGTTTAAAAATTTCTTTAAAACTCATATCAAAAAAAATATATATGTTTACATGATTCCTGAGGTGCAGCCTATATTTACACAAAATAACCAATTAAAAATAGATATTTCTAACCATAACTTAAATCATGGTGAATTTAAATTTTGTTTTTCTCTTGTTTATTCAATTATTTCAATAGAGGGAGCCGTTATAGTGAAAAAAGTTGGTAGATACTATGAGCTAAACACAAATCAAAATACTATATACCTTACTCTTCAACCTACTAGAATAAAATCCTATAATTTATCTTGTGGTCCTGAGGGTGTATTTATAATTAATAAAAATGAAAAACACTTACAGGTAGCTTTAAAAACTTTAATATTTGAAAATGAAATAAAACCTCCTTCTTATGAAAATATATATTCTGATAATTTTAATCCAATAATTCCTGAGCCTCAAGTTGCTAATTTTAAAAATCAATTTATTAATCTAAAAAATCTTAATATTAAAATTAACTCAGCGAATATAGATTTTTTTGAAGTTTTTTTACCTTACTCTGAAGTATTGGATATAAACTTTAATATACAAGAAGGTTTTCCTTTAATTTTTACAAAAATAGAACTTAAGGATGAGGAATATAAAATTGAAGTAAATGAAAATACAATTGAAATATTTTATAATAATTATGCAGGCAAATTTTATGCAATAATTTCTTTAATACAATTAATTCATTTTTATAAAAACAAATTACCTTATTGCAATATTGAAGATAAACCTACTTTGAAATGGCGTGGTATGCATCTTGATTGTGCAAGACAATTTTACTCTGTTAATGAAATCAAAAGATTGCTTAGTTATATGGCTCTTTTTAAATTGAACAGATTTCATTGGCATTTAACTGATAATGAAGCTTGGAGAATTGAACTCGATTGTTATCCTTCACTTACTAGCATAGGTGCTTTTAGAGGATACAATCAACTTATACCTCCATTTTATGGAAGTGGTTATTCAAAATGTGGAGGATACTATTCAAAAAAAAATATTCTAGAATTAATAGAATTCGCAAAAAAACTTAATATTGAAATAATGCCTGAAATTGATTTACCTGCCCATTCTTGGACATTGCTTCAAATTAAGCCAGAATTAAGAGATCAATCTCAAAATCTTCAAAGTGAAGATGTTGGAAATTATCCTAATAATACTATAAATCCGTCTGTTGAGGAAACGAGTATATTTCTTAAGAATATTTTAAATGAAATAAGTCAAATTTTTGCTTTTGAAGTAGTGCATGTAGGTGTTGACGAAAGACCAAGACAGTCTTGGGAAGGTTCTCCAAAAGTAATTGAATTTATGAAAAAAAATAATCTTAAAAATTTTGATGAATTGCAAGATTTTTACATGAATAATATTATTTCAATTTTAAAAAATAATAAGAAAAGAACTGCAGCATGGAACGAAGCAGCATTATCTCCTCATAATGACATAGGATCATCAGGTAGTTCTGGGCAGATAGATAAATCATGTTTAATTTTTGCTTGGGAACATCCAGATGTAGCTATTGAATCCCTAAAAAAGGGTTTTGAAACAATTATTTGCCCAGGACAAAAAACCTATTTTGATATGGCATACAATAATTCAACTAGTGAAAGAGGTATTTGTTGGGCAGCAACAATAGAAGTAAAAGAAATACATGAATGGAAGCCAATTGAAGGAGTTGCTGAAGACAAAAAACAGCATGTAAAAGGAATACAAGGGCAATTATGGTCTGAGACTATAACTAAAAAAGAATATTTTGATTCAATGATTAATCCAAGATTAGCAACATTGGCAGAGATTGCTTGGAGATCAAAATCTTTTCGTAATTGGACACAATTTCGTTCATCTTTATTAAATAGTGTTGAATTATTATCAAAAATGGGCTGGAAGTTTCACAAATTTTAGTATTATAATTATTAATTAAGGAGCTAATATTGAAAATAGGAGTAGTAGGATTTGGTAATAGAATTGCCCATGTTTTTCATGAGTTGAAAAAAATAAATAGCGGAGTCGATTTGATTGCTTATGTAGACCCAAAGCCAATAGGAAAAGAATATGCTATTAAAAATAATTTTTTTCCAAATATGAATTATAAAACTTTGAAAGAAATGATTTCTAATGAATCATTAGATTTACTTATGATTGGTTCCCCAAATCATTTACATTTAGAGCATATAAAAGAAGGTTTAAACTCAGGATTGAAGATTTTTGCTGAAAAACCTATAGTTGTTAATGAACACCAAACTTTTGAACTTGCTAAACTTATAAGAGAATTTGGTCCAGATAAAATTCTTGTAGGTTTAGTTCTACGTTACTCACAACATGCAAGATCAGTTAGAGAGTTAATTGATAAAAATAAAATTGGTGAAGTTATATCAATTGAAGCATCAGAACATATTATGCCATGGCATGGAGGTTTTTTTATGCGTAATTGGAGAAGAAAAGAAAAATATTCTGGAGGCTTTATGTTGGAAAAATGTTGCCATGATATTGATTTTTATTCAATGATTACAAAAAGTAGACCAATTAAAGTTGCAAGTTTTGGTGGCAGGAATTCATTTATTCCAGAAAATAAGCCAAATGATTCACTAGAAGAGTACACAAGGTATAATTTAGAAGGCTGGGAAGCAAAAAAAAACGTATTTGATAGTGATGCTGATATTGTTGATCATCAAGTAGCAATTATAGAATATGAAAATGGAGCCACTTTAGCTTTTCATACAAACATGCGTGTACCCGATGAGTTTAGGCGCTTTGCTGTAATAGGAACAAATGGAATGGTAGAAGGAGACTTTGTTCGCGGATTTTTAAAAGCACACGATCAACAAAATAATATTATTTTAGATGAAGATTATGGAGCAGCTTTTGGAATGATAAAAGGCCATTATGGTGCAGATAATCTTATGCTAAAAGATATTAACCAGCATTTAACCAATTCTGATAAAATAAATTTACCTGTAGATGTCAAAGACTGTCTAGAAGCTGGCCTTGTTGCTATGAAGCTAGATGAATCAAGAAAGACAGGTAAAATAATTGATTTAACATCTAGTTGGAATAGGTTAGACAAGGAAATGAAAAAGTAATAATGAATAAAAAATTAAGATCTTTTAATTCTCCTACATTTTTAGCGTACGCACTAATAGCACCTGCTGCAATTTATATTTTGTTTATTGTTGCTTACCCAATTCTTGAAACAATAAGACTATCTTTTACAAATTCTAGCTTGGCTGGAGAAGATTATGTTGGTTTTGAAAATTATGAAAAAATGCTCTCAAGCAAAAAGTTTAATAAAATTGTTACCAGAACTTTTGTTTGGATGTTTTTTTCAGTAAGTCTGAAATTATTTATTGGTTTAATTGGTGCAGTTTTATTGAATGCAAATCTAAAAGGACGTTCAATGTTTAGAGTTTTAATTATGCCGCCATGGGTAGTGCCAATTGCCATAGGCATGCTTGGATGGCTTTGGTTATATAATGGTTATTTTGGTATAATAGCTGGTGTTGGAATGCATACAGGAATTTTGGATGGCCCTTTTGGTTTTCTTGCATATAAGCAAAGCGCTTTTATTTCTACAATTATAGCTGACGTATGGGTTGGAACTCCAATGGTGACAGTATTTTTCTTAGCAGCAATGCAAGGAGTACCAAAAGATTTATATGAAGCAGCTTATTGTGATGGTGCTTCTAAATGGGACAGATTTTATAAAATTACACTTCCTCAAATTACACCAGTAATAATTACTATGTCTATATTATCAGCAATTTGGACTTTCAATTCTTTTGAAATAATTTGGATATTGACTGAAGGAGGACCAAGAGGTGCAACAACCACTTTAATTATTGATACATATAAGCAGGCGTTAGGTAATTATAAGTTTGGAAGAGGTGCGGCTAGAGCAGTTGTTGTAATGATTTTATTAACTTTATTTGCAGGTTGTTATTTAGCTCTTCTAGCAAGGATTAATAAGAAGATTTCACATGGATAAATATACATTTTTAGAAAAGCTTTTTATTTATTCAGCAATCTTTATTTTCATGACGTTTATTCTTTTACCTTTCGTTGAAATGTTTTATGCATCTCTTCGACCATTAGATCATTTATTTAGATCCCCATATCAATTTTATTCTGACGACCTATCTTTTTGGGCTTACAGAGAAATGTGGAATACAGTACCTATGTTAGGTCGATATATTTTTAACAGTTTTTTCTTAGCATCCTCGGTAGCAATTTTAACTTTACTATTTGTTATTCCCGCTGCTTACTCATATGCAAGATTTAATTTTCCTTTCAAAAATTCTTCTTTGTATATTTTATTAGCTATAAATATGTTTTCTGGAGCTGTTTTACTAATCCCTTTATATAAAGTTCTTAGAACATTTGGACTTTTGAATAGTTATCAAGCAATGATAGTTCCTGGTGTTGCTTTTTTAATTCCAACAGCTATTTGGTTATTAAAATCATATTTTGAAAAAATTCCTGTTGATCTTGAGGAAGCTGCGTTTGTTGATGGAGCTTCAAGAGTTCAAATCCTTCGTCATATTATTGCACCTCTGAGCACGCCAGGATTAGTCGTTGTAGGTATCTATGCATTCATAGGAGCTTATGCTCAACAATTCCTATTTGCTATAACTTTCAACCAAAAAAAAGAATATATGCCTATACCCTCAGGTTTATATGAATTTATTGGATACCAAAGTGTTAAATGGAATGAAATGATGGCTGCCTCTCTAGTAGGAATAGCCCCTGTATTAATATTATTTGTATTTTTACAAAAATACATTGTTGAAGGATTAACTGCTGGAGCAGTTAAAAACTAAATTGAATAAATATAAACTTTACGAAAAAATAATTCTATATTTTTCAATAACTATATTTTTAATTTTTATTTTACTTCCTTTCATAGAAATGTTTTATGCATCACTTCGACCATTAGACCATTTATTTAGATCGCCTTATCAATTCTTTTCTGATGATTTATCATTCTGGGCTTATAGAGAAATGTGGAGTACGGTACCAATGCTTCCAAGGTATATTTTTAATAGTTTTTTTCTTGCAACAACAACTTCATTAATAACGCTATTATTTGTAATTCCTGCAGCTTATTCATATGCACGTTTTAGTTTTCCTTTAAAAAATTCTTCTTTGTATATTTTATTAGCAATTAATATGTTTTCAGGAGCAGTACTGCTGATACCTCTATATAAAGTTTTAAGAACTTTTGGATTACTTAATACATATCAAGCAATGATAGTTCCTGGTGTTGCTTTTTTAATTCCAACAGCTATTTGGTTATTAAAATCTTATTTTGAAAAAATTCCTGTTGATCTTGAGGAAGCTGCGTTTGTTGATGGCGCTTCCCGTGTTCAAATACTAAGTCATATTATCGCTCCACTTAGCACACCAGGTTTGGTAGTAGTTGGGATCTATGCATTCATAGGTGCTTATGCTCAACAATTTCTATTTGCCATCACTTTTAATCAAAAGAAGGAATACATGCCAATACCTTCAGGGTTGTATGAATTTATTGGTTATACCACGGTAAAATGGAATGAAATGATGGCTGCCTCTCTAGTAGGAATAGCTCCAGTATTGATTTTATTCATATTTTTGCAAAAATACATAGTAGAGGGATTAACTTCAGGAGCTGTAAAAAATTAATACTTAAAAAATTATAAATAGACTCTTGCTACTTATCTTTAGATAGTGTTATCGTGAATTATAATTAAAATGGAGGAAATATGAATTTTACAAAACTATCTTCATTTCTAACTATCTCTATATTTGCATTAACTGGTTTTAAGGCATTTTCTGCTGATGTTCACGGAGTATTCTGCGGAAGCGAACTTAGACCTAATTATGTAGAAATAGCTGATGAGTATATGAAAAATAATCCTGATGTTAACGTAACTTTAGAGGCTGTTCCTTGGGGTACTTGTCAGGATAAAGTAATAAATCTTGCAATAGCAGGAGATCCAGTAGCTTTTTC
This sequence comes from Alphaproteobacteria bacterium MarineAlpha5_Bin5, assembly GCA_002938205.1. Classification (GTDB taxonomy): domain Bacteria; phylum Pseudomonadota; class Alphaproteobacteria; order HIMB59; genus CACPNW01. The sequence continues at coordinate 65,893 of PTKZ01000004.1, read as the reverse complement.
TTATGTAGGTTCAAGAACTTTAAAAGGTCTTGCAGAAAATGGTCATATTTTAGAAACAAATATACCTGCTTCTCAACAAGCAATGTATCAACCAGGTATTTTGAATACAGTTACGCATATGGGAAAAACTTGGGGCTTCCCTCACGCGTTTTCAACTAAAGCTCTTTTCATGAATTGTGGTTTGCTAGAGCAAGCAGGTGTTGCTTGTGAAGGCCCTCAAACATGGGATGAATTATATTCAATGGCAGAAGCTGTGACAAATAATGTTGCTGGAGTTGCTGGTATTGGTTTAGCAGGTAAAGATTTTGATAATACAATGCACCAATTCTTAAACTATCTTTATAGTAATGGAGGACAAGTTATTGATCCCTTAACTAATGAGATAACTCTTGATTCATCTAATACAGTTCAAGCTCTAGAATTTTATGGAAAACTTGCTAACGTAGCTCAAGAAGGTCCATTAGCTTGGGAGAGATCTCAACTTACTGAACTATTTAATGATGAAAAAATTGCTATGTATATTAATGGCCCTTGGGGAAGAGGTCAGCATAAGGAAGGACTAAATGTAAGTACAGTTAGAATTCCTGCTGGACCACAAGGAAGTCAAGGTACACTATTAATTACAGATAGTATTGCTGTTTTCAATAATACGGGCGTTGAAGATCATGCAATGGAATTAGCAAGTATAATTTCATCAGGTGATTCTCAATACAGCTTAGATACTGATTGGGGTTTGACTCCAATTATGCAGTATCCTCAAATTGGAAAAGTAGCACCATACAATGAAGATTATTGGATGATGTTTATTGATGCAATTGGTGATGGGGGACCTGAACCACTATTTGTTGATTATAAAGCATTCCAAGCTGTAATGAACTCAATGATTCAAGGATCAATTCTTGGAGAGGGTGATGCAGCAGATTTAGTTGCAGAAGCAGCTGAAGAGTTGGAAGAATACAAATAAACCTTTTATTTTTTTCTGGGGCATGAATGCCCCAGAATTATTTTAAAAAAATATTCTTATTTTTAAATTTATTTTCTATTTTTTTATTATGCAAATTACTTCTTGGAAGGTTTGAGCTTTTATAGAAAGGTAAAGGTCTTTCATTCTTTAAAAATTTATACATTTCAGCCCATAAAGAATTAAGAATAAAAATTCCTGCAATTGTCGAAGATGATGAAATTCCAATATTTTTTTCTTCAAATATAGTATCTCCAATTGGACTATAGTTATTGATATAAATATCACAAAAGTGACTTAGGTTTTTAAAAGATTTTGGTAAGAGTGAATTTGCGTATTTTATTGATAGAACAGCAATAACAAATAATCCTTTTTTCTTAGCTATTTTGCTTATTTCAATTGGTAGTTGATTAATCCCACTGTTAGAAAAGATTATAATTGAGTCATCTTTTAAAGGTTTAAATTTTTCAAAGATTTTCTTTGCTAAAGATTTATCTCTTTCATTAGATGAGGCTTTAGTAATTCCTTCACTAAAATCAATTTTTTTATCAAGCATAGGTGTAACTCCTGCAAAAGCACCTGCTCTATGCAAGCTTTCCTCAGCAATACAATGATTATGACCTGTGCCAAAAATATATAAATGACTTCCATCTAGGTATTTTTTAGATAATATTTTAGCAACATCTTTAATTTTACCATTTTCTTTGTTTGATATTTTATTTATTACTTCATTAATTTTTTTTGAGAATTTTTCTATCGAGATATTCATATATAGATTATAAATACATTTAATTTAGTAAAAATAAATAAATAATGCGGATAAAGTTTTGAATTCAATAAAAGGTAAAATTATAAATTATAATGAAAGCTTTAATGGCGAAATTATTTTTAGCAATAAAATTGAAAAAATTCATAAAGAAGATAAAGTTGAAGATAATGTTATTATCTTGCCCGGTTATATAGACCTTCATTGTCATGGAGGAGGAGGTTTTGATACGATGCAAGGATACGACTCAATTAAAAAAATGAGTCATTTTCATTTAATAAATGGAACCACAACATTATTGCCAACTACGATGACAAGTAAGTTTGATCATATTAAAAAAGCCCTTCATGGTTTTAATAATCTTGCAGAAGATACAACAAATAATATTGAAGGAATTCATCTTGAGGGTCCTTTTATTAATCCAAATAAATTAGGAGCTCAACCAGCATTAACCCAACTTCCTTCAAATGAATTTATAGAAAATATTCTTGAGATAGCTAATATTAAAGTTATTACTCTCGCACCTGAAATAGAAGGAATGAATGAATTTATTAAATTTCTAATAAGCAAAAAAATACAAGTGCAATTTGGTCATACTTTGGCTGACTTTAAAACGTCAAATGAATATTTGAGTAAGTATCCTATTGGCTTTACACACTTATATAATGCTATGTCGGGACACACTAGTAGGGAGTCAGGAGTTTTATCATCTGCCTTATTAAATGGTAAATATGCAGAAATTATATGTGATAAAAATCATGTAAGTCAGGAAGCTATTAAAATTGCTCACAAGTCTATTCCTAGACTATATGCTATTACAGATGCTATATCTGCTACGGGTCTAGCTGATGGTATATATAATTTTGCAGGAGTTGCTGTAGAAAAGAAAAATAATAAAGTTTGTTTACAAGATTCAAATACACTTGCAGGTAGCGCAATAACGATGCATGAAACATTTAAAAATTTAATTGATATGAACTTTTCTTTTGAAGAGGCTGTTAGAATGACAAGTTACAATGCATCAAAGTACTTAAAGTTAGATAATTTAGGAGTTTTGGAAAAAAATAATTTTTCAAACTTTATTGTTATGGACAAAAATTTAAATTTACTAAGAATATTTTTAAAAGGTGAATTGGTAAGTGAATAACTCTTTAGTTTTACAAGAGGCACTAAGTATACCATTGGTTATAGATAAGTTTTCTCAAATCGATAATAATCAATATCAAGAAATTGCAAATTTAATTATTAAAAAAAAAATAAAGTATATAGTTACTGTTGCAAGAGGAACTTCTGATTGTGCAGCACTATATAGTTCTTATATTTTTGCGAAATATTTAGGACTTCCTTCATATAGTATGCCACCATCAATTATTACACTAGAAAAATCTAAATTTGATTTTTCAGAAGCTTTAGTAATAGTTATTAGCCAATCGGGTAAAAGTAGTGATTTAATTGAGTGTGAAAAACAATCACAAGAAATGGGCGCTACTACATTGTTATTATCTAATAATGAAAATAGCCCTATGGTTAATTCTGCTCATTATTTTTTTAATATGTTTGCAGGTGAAGAAAAAAGTGTTGCTGCTACTAAATCATTTGTACAAACTTTATTAATTTTAAAAAAACTAGTTTTTTCATGCGAAGGAAGAAGAAAAATTAATGATAGTATAAAATATTTAAGCGAAACACTTTTGCAGGATGAAAATAATCAATGGAATGTAGATCTAGTAGATAATAGTATTAATTCAGGTTTTATTATTGGCAGAGGAGTTGGTTTTGCGCTTACCAACGAGATTTCTCTTAAATTTAAGGAATTATGTCAAGAAATGATAGAGCCTTTTAGTAGTGCGGAAGTAATGCATGGGCCTAAAAGTCTAATCCAAGATTCATTTAAACTTTTTACTTTAAGCATGAATGACGTAAGTGGTTTAACAGTTCAAAAAGATAGTGATGAAATTTCAAAGTATACAAAATTGGTTTACAATATTTCTACAACAAACAAAGAAAATAATAATTTCTTCTTTCCATCAAATAAAATTATAGAATTTGATTCAATAGTCTTAATGTCAAAATTTTATCCATGGATTGTAAGATACGCTCAAAAAAAAGGACTTGATCCTGATAAGCCTCGTTATTTAACAAAAGTAACACAAACTTATTAATATTTTGGATCATTTTGATATAGTTATAGTCGGCGCTGGTTCAGCTGGCTGTATTGTGACAAATCAAATCATTAATAATACTAATTATAAAGTGTTATTGATAGAGGCAGGACCTAGCGATAATAGTCCTGTCATCCAAGTTCCTCTTGGTTATGGAATGACTTTTTATCACAATAAGATGAATTGGAATTTCTATTCTGAAACTCAAAAAAATCTAAACAATAGAGAAATTTATTATCCTCGTGGAAAGGTTCTAGGTGGTTCGGGATCTATTAATGCTATGATTTATGCGCGAGGGTTAAGGACTGATTTTGAGAATTGGAATTTTAATAAAAATTGGTCTTGGGGAAATATAAAAGCTACATACGAGGAAATTGAATTTGCCATTAATGACAAGACAAAAAAAATACCTTCTAATAAAATTCCCGTGAATGATGTTAGCAATCAACATCATCCTATATTAAAAAATTTTTTTGATGCGGCTGATGATTTTAAATTTACTTTTAATAAACAATTAAAAAGTTCAATAGAAAATCAAGTAGGAAATTATAATGTTAATATATTTAATGGTTTTAGAGTTTCATCAGCAAAAATTTTTTTAAAACCAATTAAAAATCATCCAAATTTAACTCTTTTTACTAAAACAGAAGTTTTAAAATTAAATTATGAAAATAAAAAAATATCAAGTTTAGAAATTAAGCATAAAAATACAATAATTACAGTGAGGCCTAAGGTTGGTGTAATCTTATCAAGTGGCTCAATTATGACACCTTATCTTTTATTAAAATCAGGGATAGGTAAAGCAGAAGAGTTAAAAGATTATAATATACCGGTTATTTTAAACAGCCCTCATGTTGGTAAAAATTTACAAGATCATTTAGGTTTAGATTATTTATATAAAACTTATATGCCAACATTAAATTATGATTTAGGCACTTGGAGCGGAAGAATAAAATCAGTTTTGAGATACCTTTATAATAGAAAAGGGCCTTTTTCATTAAGTCTTAATCAGGGTGGAGGATATATTAATTGGAATTCTCTAGATCATTATCCCAATATTCAATTATACTTTAATCCCTTAACTTACTCTGTATCTTATAAAAATAAAAGGCCATTACTTAAAACTGATAAATTTAACGGTTTTATTATTGGGTTTAATTCTTGTAGACCAAAAAGTCTTGGTGAAGTAAAACTTAAAATATCTAATAATGCATATTTGCCAAAAATAAATCCAAATTATTTAACTGACGAAAGAGATATTCATGATTTGTATTCTACATTTAATTTCATTAGACAGTTTATAGCAAATAAACACATAAATAATATTATAGAATCCCCAGTAAATATTGATCCATTACAATCAAATGATGACAATTTACTTGATCATTTTAAATCAAATGCAACTACTATTTATCATCCATGTGGCACTTGTCGTATGAGCAAGAATATTAGTGAAGGTGTTGTATCTCATAATTTAAAAGTTCATGGTCTTGATAATTTATGGATAATTGATGCCTCTATTATGCCAAATATTACTTCAGGAAATATTAATGCTCCTGTAATGATGTTAGCGCTTTTATCTAGTAAAATTATTTTGGAAGAATTAAAACAACACTATTAATGAAAATTAAAAAACTAGAAACTTTTACTAAAACCTATGTTAGTTTTGTTAAAACAACATTAGAAGATGGTTCTGTGGGTTATGGTCAAATGTCTACGTATCATGCAGATATTACTGCACAAATATTTCATAAACAAGTTGCACCATGGGTATTGGGTAAATCTTGGCATGATTTTAGCGATATAGAAAATTGGATTTTAGAAAAAGAACATAAATTTCCGGGTTCTTATTTATTAAGAGCTATTGCAGGTCTTGATACATCATTATGGGATTTAAGAGGAAAACTTGAAGAAAAACCTGTAACTTTATTAATAGGGGGAAGTACTGGAGCACTGAAAGTATATGGCTCATCAATGAAAAGGGATATTACTGCTATGGATGAAGCTAATCGATTTAACAAACTATTTCATGAGAAAGGAATAGGTGCTTTTAAATATAGAATTGGTTCAGAATGCGGTAGAGGAGTTGATGAATGGGAAGGCAGAACAGAAGATATTGTTAAAACAATTAATATATCTCTAGATAATTCTGTAAAAAAGCTAGTTGATGCAAATAGTTGTTTCTCATCAGAACAAGCGATTGAAATTGGAAAACTTTTAGAAGATAATAATGTTATACATTTTGAAGAACCTTGTCCATATTGGGAGTCTGAACAGACAAAAGAAGTTACAAATGCTCTTTCAATCGATGTTGCAGGAGGTGAACAGGATTGTGATCTCAGAATTTGGAGAGATATGGTTGAGAGAAAGATAGTAAATATTTTTCAACCTGATGTAATGTATCTGGGAGGACTAACAAGAACTCTACAAGTTGCAAAAATAATTGAAGAAGGAGGATTTATTTGTACACCACATTCTGCAAATCTATCATTAGTTACAATTTGTACAATGCATTTACTTAAAGCTATTCCTAATGCAGGTCCATATTTAGAACTTTCTATTGAAGATGAGGATTATTATCCTTGGCAACAAAAGTTATTTTTGGATAATCCTTTTTTAGTAGAAAATGGTTGCGTCACTGTATCTGAAAAACCTGGATGGGGAATAGATATCAATCCTGATTGGATAAATAGTGCAGAATATCAAGTTTCAGAATTCAAATAGCTGTTTACTTTAATCAAAAATAAAAATATAATTTTATAAAGGAGTTTTTATGGCAACTTATGAATGTAAAGCTTGTGGTATGTCAGTCAATGCAACTTGCGCTAAATGCAATGAACCACTTGAAAATGATATCTTAAAAAAAGATGATGGATCTGAGGTACAAATTTCTAAATGCACTAATGGACATGGAAAAATTAAATCACCATTATGTTGTGGTTCAGATATGACATGTTCTATTGATTAGAATAAAAATTTATTAATTTTTTTATTAACAATATCAGCTTGTTCTATTGTTGCTCCATGTTTTGTATTTTTAATAATATATAAATCACTATTATTGATCTCTCTACTCATTCTCTCACTCATAAGAGGTGTTGAACCAACTTCATTTTCCCCCGTCATAATTAAAGTTGGCATTTTAAAGTTTCTATAATTTATTGGATATCTATCAGAATCAACAAATATTTTATAAGCAGGTAAAAAATTTTGATCATTTTTCTTTTCTAAGAGATTATAAAAAAAATTATAAACCTGAGGGTTTTTTTTTAAATAATTTTCTGAAAACCATCTGTTGATTGAGTCAATAGTTATGTTAGAACCTTTAAGAGCTTGATTATATCTTTTTTGAACAATTTCAATTTGCTCATATGATCTTTTAAATACACTACCAATCAAAACTAACTTATTTATTTTTTTATAAAACTTTTCAGTAAAATGTTGTGCAATAAGTGCGCCAATTGAAAATCCTACAAGATTTATTTTTTCTAATTGCAATTCATTAATTAAATTTAATAATTGATTACTGTAAATTTCAAAACTTAGCTCCTTAAAACCTCCAATTGATTGGCCATGATTTATTAGATCATAAAACAAAACTGGTTTATCGGAAAAAAATTTCTTTTGAGGATACCACATTGTATTATCCAAACCCACTCCATGGACAAAAATAGTAATTGGCGATCCTTTTGCCTCACTTAATTGATAATAATTTCCAGATGAGTCTGTATATTCTTTAAAACTCATTTTGATCTATGTGTAAAAGAATCTTTTCTAAAACTATATAGTTCATTAGGATCAACTTCTACATTTATAATAGCTGGTTTATTGCAAACTAAGGCATCAGAAACAGCTTCTTTTAAATTTTTTAGATGAGTTATGTGATATCCTTTAGCGCCATATATATCAGCAAGCTCGTGAAAAGGAGGGTTACTAATATCGACAGCAATATATCTCTTATCATAAAAATCTCTTTGATAAGCTTTTTCCGCTCCCCATGATTTATTATTCATTATAATTGTAATGGTGTTAATTTTATGATGAACAGCAGTAGATAATTCTGATACGGTCATTCCAAAACCGCCATCACCCATCAAACTAAATACTGGAGAATCTGGTTTTGCTAGTTTAACACCCAGACCTGCAGCAAATGAAAAACCGACTAAACCAAAATCTAAAGGGGTGAATAACGATCTTGTTTCAAAAAAATTAAACTGATCAGTAGCTTGCAGACATAATGTACCTGCATCTAGAGTTACTGAAGCATTTTTTGGCATTATATCTCTTAATTCTTTAAACAATCCAGAAGGTTGAATTATTTTTGAGTCTACATCAGCATTCTCATCTCTTTTTTTATAGTAAATAGCTTTTTCTTTTAAAAATTTTTTTATCCATATTTCACTATTATTTTTAAAATCTTTTCTACTCATAAATGAAATAAAATTTTCTAAAAATATTTTTGCATCATTGTTTATACCAACTTCAATGGGAAAATATCTACCTAGAGCAATTGGATCAATATCCACTTGAACAATTTTAGCAAATTTAGAAATATTATCATAAGAGTAAAAAGTTGAATTGAAGCCAAGTCTCGTTCCAATAGCTAATATCAAATCAGCATTCTTTACAAGAGATGAGGCAATTTTATTACCTCTAGGACCCATTTGCCCAGCATATAACTCATAATCAGAAGGAATTACATCTCCGTGTCCAGCGGAAGATACAATAGGTATATTTAGTTTTTTTGATAGAGAAATTATTTCATTTTGAGAATTAGAGTTCTTAATTCCCGCCCCACAAATAATTACTGGTTTTGAAGAGCTGTCAATTAATAGACTAATTTTTTCTATATCTTTTTCATCAACATTTTTATTTTCAATAGTGTCTTTAATTATATATGATTTAAAACTTTCAACACCAGCTAGAATATCACGAGGTATATTCACATGAACTGGACCCCATTTTTCTTGCATGGCAAGATATAAAGCTTTGTTCAAATCTTCTACAATGGATTTAGTGTGATTTATTGAAAAAGTTTTTTTTGTAATTGGTTCAAATATTTTTTGTTGATCAATGTCTTGAAAAGCATCTTTGCCTTGATGATCTGTTGATATTGCTCCAGCTATTGATAAAAGAGGAGAAAAAGCAGCTTTTGCTTGCGCTACACCTGTTACAAGATTTGTAGCACCTGGACCGTTTTGACCTGCAATGATAACTCCATGATTGCCTGAAGCTCTAGCAAATGCATCAGCCATGTGTGCTCCTGTACGCTCATCTCGCACATCAATAAACCTTATACTCTCTTCGTCGTATAGTGCATCAAAAATTTCCATTGTGGCAGAACCAATTAAGCCAAATACATACTTAATGTTGTGTGCCTTCAGACATTCTATAACAGCCTTACCTCCCGTAATAGGGCGGTTTATTTCTTTTTTCATTATGAGGCAGCTTTAATTTTGCTTTTAGCTTTATTCTTAAAATGAGGTAAAATTTTTTCAGTAAATAACTTTATACTGTTCATACAATCATTATGTTTAACACCAGGAAAATTAGACCAAACTTGTAAATTTTTTAAATTTAGCACCGACTCCATTTCTTCAATTTTATTTATAATATAATCAACAGTTCCAAAAAGCATATTTCTTTCATGTAAAAATTCATATGATAATAAATCTAACTTATGATCTGTTTTAGGAAGTTCTTCTCCAGGATTCATATGAGTTCCTAATCCTCTCCAGTGACATACCCATCTCATATAATTAACCATTTGTTCACCAGCCTTCTCTTTTGCTTCTTCCATAGTATTAGCGACGAACATATCTCTTACAACACTAATCCCTTCACCTAATTCAACATGACGATTTTCTTTTTCTGCTTTTGCTTTTTGATAGATTTCAAAACGTTTTTTTAAAGATTGCACAGGGGGTATCCACATAATAACATTTATATCTTGTTTAGCTGCCCACTCGATCGAACTTGGACTATCTACTACTTGCCACAAAGGTGGGTGTGGTTTTTGAACTGGTTGTGGTACAATTCTTAATTTTTCCAATATTCTTTTCTCTATATTCATAAAATCAGAGCTTGGAGGACTCATATCATGTTGCCATTCAAAATTTGGCGCTGGATAAGTATAAAATTCACCTTTATGATTAAAAAATTTTTCAGTCCAAGCTTTTTTCATTATTGTTAATGTTTCTTCAAAAAGCCTAAAATTTTTAGCCTGATCTTTCATATCGGCATCAGCATTCATGTTTAATGCTTCTCTACCATAAATTCCTCTACCAATACCCGCTTCAACTCTGCCATTAGATAGTTGATCTAAAAGTGCAATATCTTCAGCGACTCTTATAGGGTTCCAGAATGTTATAATGCTAGCAGCCTGACCAATTCTTATTTTTTTAGTTCTTGCAGCAATATCAGAACTTAGAAGTAGTGGATTAGGGCAGATTTCCATTCCTTCATGACTAAAGTGATGTTCTGTAAACCAAATAGAATCCCATTCATTTTCATCGCAGTATGTAGCTATTTCTCTTACTTCCTGTAATATTTGATCGTAACTCTTATTATTTTCCCAGTTAGTTGCATTACAGAAATAGCCAATTTTCATTTAACTCCCTCAATTTGAAGGCGACCTATCCCACTTCCGTATGATCACGACGAGTTATGTATCGCTTAATTATTATTATTATATATTAATAATATTTAATAAAAAATAAAACAAAATTAGTTAAAATTCTTTAAAAGACACTTAATATTTAATGATAAATAACATTATTTTTGATTTTGATGGTGTCTTAGTAGATAGCGAAATTCTTGTAGCCAGGGCCTTTACTAAATATATGAATAATTTTGGTTTTCCGTTTGAGGAAAAAGAATTTTCTAAATTTGCAGGTTTTAAAACAGTACAAGTAATTTCTATTTTAGCTGATAGATTTACAATAAAAAATGAAAAAAAATTTTATGATGAAATAATGAATATAGCGACAAATATATACTTAAATGAATTAGAAACAGTAAAAGGAGCATATAAATTTGTGCAAGATTCAAATCTTAATTTATTTATTGGCTCAAATAGTTTGAAAATTAGAATTTTAGATGGTTTGAAAAAAGTGAAATTAGATGAGTTTTTTAAACCTTCTCAAATATATTCATATGATATGGTAAAAATGCCAAAACCTAATCCTGATATATATTTAAAAGCTATTTATGAAAATGGATTGAACAAGAAGGAAACAGTTATAATTGAAGATAGTATTGTAGGGGTGAAAGCTGGTGTTGCTGCAGATATTAAAGTTATCGGAATAACAGCCGGAGGTCATTGGTATAAAGAGAGAAGCAATAAGGAATTATATGAGGCGGGTGCAAGTGAAGTTATAGATACTTATAGTAAACTAATGCCGTTAATAGAAAGATATTGATAATGAGACCTAACGTCATTGGTAATCCTTTATATATCTCTGTTTATTTATTAATCTTTTCATATTTTTTTGGAGAATTTATTTTGCCAAAATATAGTTTATTCTACTTATTAAATCTATTTGGTTTGTTAGGAATAATAATAAGTTTTATATTTTTCTTTTCAGCATTTAACTTATTTTCAATATATAATGAAAACCCAAGACCAAAAACTGAATCGCAACGTTTAATTAAAACAGGAATTTTTGCTTATGCTAGAAACCCAATGTACATAGCTTTCGTCTTATTTCATTTGAGTATGTTTTTGACTTTTGAAAATGTATTATATTTTCTGAGTTCTTTAGGGTTATTTTTTTGGATGAATAATTACGTAATACCAGCTGAAGAAGATTATTTGAATAATAAGTTTGAGGATGAATATAAAAGATACTGTCAAGCTGTTAAAAGATGGTTATTTTTTTAACTTATTTACTTAATACTAAATGAAGTAATATTTTGTTTTTTATCAACTTTAATAACCATATTTGCTTGATTAGGTAATTCTTTAAGCATGTACTTAGTTATTTTTTCATAATGTTCTATGAAATTAATAAGATTTTTTTTATTCATTTTTTTATGTATTTTTGCATTTGATTTATTCATTTTTTCTTGCTTAATTCTCCAATTTAATATGTATTTAAATGAAGGAGCTTTTAGAAATATAGTTTTATCAAAAATATTGAATAATTTACTATATTCATTTTTTAATTTACTATTATAATATTTTCTCCAAATAGTATTTTTATCTCTATTTTTTTCTAATTTATTTATATTTTTTAATAAATAGCTGCTTTTTATATCTGACGCTCCACAACACCAGCCTTCTAAAATTAAAATATCAGCTTTTGAAATTTCTTTTTTTATTCTAGATGATCGATCATCAATTAATTTATCAAATATGGGAATTAGAATAGGGAATTTGGAATTGTTAAATCTTTTAATATCATTTATTAACTTATCAATATCATGTGTGCCAGGCACACCTCTAGTTATTAGCAGAGGATGGACATTTTTCGAAAGAAAAACCCTTTCTTTTTTTGTTAAATAATAATCATCTAAGCATAATACTAATACTTTTTTTTTATAAAAAATTTGTAAATTTTTTTTTAAGATATTTACCAAGGTGGATTTTCCTATTCCCTGAGAACCTCCTATTAAAAATTTATTTTTTTTTGAAAAAGCTATATATTCAATGATAGGTAAAATATTATTATTTATATATGTTTTAGACAATCTTTTATTAGTTGAGCTAAGGAATTGCTTTTGTATATTTAAAATTATTTCTTTGTTCATAATTCAATTTAATCTTTATTTCCAAAAACTATTCTATAAATTATAAATACATTTTATGAAATTTCTTTTTGATTTAGGTGGAGTATTTTTTGACTGGGATCCCAATCATTTTTTTAAGGATATAATTTTGGATACTAAAGAAAGAGAGTATTTTTTATCAAATATATGTAACGATGAATGGAATATAAAGCAAGATTCAGGCAGAGCAATAATTGAAGCTGAAAATGAGTTAATTCATATTTATCCTCAATACATTAATGAAATAAGAATGTATTACAAAAATCATCGTAAAATGATTAAAGGAATATTTAATATATCAATAGATTTATTAAGGGATTTGAAAAGTAAAGAATTTGAATGCTATGTTTTATCAAATTGGTCTGCTGAAACGTTTGAAGGAATGATAGAAGATTATCCTTTTTTAAAAAATTTTGACGGTATATTGATTTCAGGAGCATGTAATCTCATAAAACCTGATAAAAAAATATATGAATTAGCAATTAAAAAATTTAATCTTAGGCCTAATCAAACTGTTTTTATTGATGATAAATTGGAAAATATTAAAGCAGCTAAAGATTTAGGATTTAAAACAATTCATTTGCTTAATCCAAAAAAAATAAAAGATGCAGTAGGAATTTACTTAAACTAATTTTTTATATATTTTTTAAGAAAATTAATTAAAATATTCCCATCTTATTTTCATTTTTTTATTTTCTACAATTGATTCCATCATTGATAGCAATAAAGGTATTTGTTTTATAGTAAAATGTTTTTTTACCAATTCAAATATTACAAACGATAATTCTGCACCCTCCACTGTAATATTTTTCATTTTTTTTTCTTTAACTTCAGAGTATAAATAACCTTCACCTAAAAATGATCCCATTAAACTATTTCTACCACCTGCAGCACTAACATGAAGATCCCCAATACCTGCAAGTCCTCTAACACTTTCTTTTTTACCTTTTAAAAAAGAAACAAATATCTCCATTTCATAAATACATTGACTAAATAATGCTGCAGAAGTATTTAAGTATTCATTTGTATTGTTATTTAATCCTTTAGCAGAACCAATGACCATAGAAAATATATTTTTAATTGCAGCACATACCTCAACACCTTTTACATCATTTGACATATAAACGTGGTAATAATTTGTGCTTATTAATTTTTTTATCCATTCAGTAGTTTTTAAGTCTTTATTTGTCACCACAACACTACTGTGATTTTTTGTGGCTAATTCATTTGCTAAGCAAGGTCCGGCTATAGCAGAAACATTAATGTTATCAAATTTTTTAGATAGCAAAATCCTTTCTAGTTTATCGATAAGTAATTCAAATTTATTATTATAAACATTTAAACCTTTGGTTAATAATAATATAGGAGGTAATTTTTTTTCATCACATATTTTTTCTAATACTTCAGCGCTCCACTCAATTCCCTTTGAATTAGTTCCTATTACCAAAAGGTCAGTTTTGTTAAATTTTGCATTTAATATATTTTTATATTTTATAAATTTAATAGTGTTTGGTAAGTTAATATTAATTCTTGGATGATAATTATTTTTTTCATTGATTTGGTTAATTAAATTATCATCAAATTTTGAGCCAACAATTAATACCTGATGATTATTTTCTATACAAGGCAAAGAAAAAGCACTACTCATAGCACCTGCGCCAACTATAATAATATTTGCCATTTTAGATTTATTTTCATATTAGTTATATTGCCTAATATTTTATTTCCACATGAAAATAAACAATAACAAAATTTTTTTCTTTAATTGAGCAGAGTAGTTAACAAGAGGAATACTTCTTATTAGGAGGAAATAATATGAAAACACTCTGCTCTAATAAATTATATAACTAAAGCGTTTTGGGACAACAATATAAAAAAGAATCGGTATATTCCAACAGTTTTTTAATAATTTTTAATATACCGATTCTCTATAATTTAAATTAACCAAAAGCTTTGCTTGCTCTATCAAATAAATGGCAACGAGATGCTATGAACCCAACTTTAACTGTATCTCCAACTTTAATATTAGAATCACCTTCTGTTTCCACAACTAAAGGTTCGCCATCTTTTTCTAAATAAAGGAATGTTCCTGATCCTAATTTTTCAACGACGAATACTTTGCTTTCCCATGAAGCATCAGCATCTTCATTAACAACTAAGTGTTCTGGACGAATACCTAATTCAACTGAATCTCCTTCTGAAGCAGATGGTGATGTTTTTGGTACTTTGATTTTTCCAGATCCCATTAAATCTACTTCGGTTGTATTATTATTTTTACTTAGTATTTTAGAAGAGATGAAATTCATTTTAGGTGAGCCAATGAAACCTCCTACAAATAAATTATTCGGATTATTATATAATTCCATTGGTGATCCTTTTTGAGATACTATTCCTTCATCTAAAACAACTATATCATTAGCCAGTGTCATCGCTTCAGTTTGATCATGAGTAACATAGATCATTGTAGCATTTAATTGATCATGCAATTTAGCAAGCTCAACTCTCATTTGAACACGTAGTGCTGCATCAAGATTTGAAAGAGGTTCATCAAATAAAAAAACTTTTGGTTTACGAGTTATTGCTCGACCAATTGCTACTCTTTGACGTTGACCTCCAGAAAGTTGTTTAGGTTTTCTTTGTAGATAATCTTCAATTTGAAGAATGCGAGCTGCTTCCTGAACCCTTTCATTAATTTCATCTTTTGATCTTTTTTCTAATTTTAAACCAAATGCCATATTATCAAAAACAGTCATGTGTGGGTACAATGCATATGATTGAAATACCATTGCAATGTTTCTTTGTTTTGGAGGTAAATCATTTACAACTTCTCCATCAATAGATATCGTTCCAGAATTTATATCTTCTAAACCAGCAATCATTCGCAACATAGTAGATTTTCCACATCCTGAAGGTCCAACTAGAACTGTAAATGATTGACTTTTTATATCCAAAGAAATGTCCTTGATTACATGAACATCTCCATAATATTTATTTACTGTATTAATATTTATATCTGCCACTTCATCCTCCTTTGAGCGATCTTTCAAGCGTTAGCTAAATAGTATTATCCAAAAAAAACCTTAGTTCAAGAGCTATTTTAAGTACCCTAGATATTCTTTTTGGAAAACAAGCATTGTCTCAAGTAATTTTGAAGCATTTTCAACATTATCTACGATTGGATCAGATAATAAAGCTAGATAGGCACTATCTTTAGATTGGTTTATTACAGCCTCAGTTGTTAATTGAATTGTACTTACTTGAGTATTTAATAAATTTCCAAAGTTTGCAGGATAATTATTAAGTTTTACTCCAGCCACTCCTGATTTACTTATTAAACCTGGAACTTCCACAACAATATTATCCGGAAGGCAGTTTATAAAGTTTTTGTTAGGAATATTAACTGCAGACTCTTCAATATTAGCATCCTGTATAATAGCCTCAATTATTGGAATGATTCTTTCGTTTATTTTATTGTGCAATTGAAAAAATTCTGAATAATGAGATTCGTCATCATAAAAAGTTAAGCAACGTTTTTTATAATTTTCGTAAAATTTCATTATAGCCTCATGATCAGCCACACTATAAGCCCATTGAATATACTCACCTAAGTGACTGTCTGTTGTTATAGGAAGATATCCAAATAATTTATATAATTCAAAAAAAACGCCTCTTTCGCCCCCTGGCTTTGAAGGATAATACTCACTAGTTAATTTTGAATAATAGCTTTTAAATTTTTTTTTTATTTTCGGATACCCATCTTTTTGCGAATCTTTATATTTTGCTTCAAGTAAAATGCTTAAGTGATTTAACCCTCCGGCTTTTATTTCAATATTTGAAAAATTAGTTTCCATTATATATGGAAGCTGTCTTTCCATTGAAGCTATTTCATGACATAATCCAACAAACTTAAGTTCAGGATATTTTGTTGTTACAGCATGACATATTCTTTGCATTGGATTTGAATAATTAAATACAAAAGCATTAGGACAAATTTTTATGATATCCTCACATATACTTAATATTACGGGCGCAATTCTTAGTGAGTGAAATAAACCTCCGGGACCTCCATTTTCTCCATAAATTTGTTTAAAACCGTATTGTAATGGAATTTTCCAATCTTGATCCCATAAATCAAAACGATTTCCAATTTCTATGGAAATGATACAGTAGGCTGCACCTTTAAGAGCTTGTTTTCTGTCAGTAGTAGCTTCAATATTATAACTTACCTTAAGTTTATCTTTAAATTTATTAGCTATATTTTTAGTTTTTTCTAAAGCTTTTGCATTTATATCATGAAGAATTATTGTAGAACCTTCAAGAACTTTTGATTTAAAAATATCACCTATGGTTCCTAATCCAAAATTAGCACTTCCAGCACCAATTAAAACAATTTTGTTCATTTATCTAACTCTTTCACCATGTAATCTATGGCCAAGTAAGGCTAATAAAATAATTAAACCATTAAAAAATTGTCGCCAAGTACCGCTCCAACCAATTGCAATAATTCCAATTTCCATATATGCTATTATGCCTACCCCAAAAACAGCTCCAACAATCGTGCCTAATCCTCCCCAATAAGGAGTTCCACCAACAAAAACTGCAGCAAGAGCTAACAACAAATAACCAAATCCTTGTGTAGGAAAAAAAGTGTAAGTTATTAGAGTAGTAAAAATTCCACCTATTGCTGCTCCAATACCAACAAACATGAATGCCTTAATTTTTACTGCTTTAACATTAATTCCCATCTGTTCTGCACTTACAGAATTATCACCAACATGATGAATATGAATTCCAAAAACATGTTTACTGAACAAATAATAGCAATAAATTACAAATAAAGATGCCCAAAAAATTTGCATAGGAAATCCATAAAAATTACCTACTAGAAATGAATAAGTCCAATGAGAATCTATCTCCATAATTGTAATAGAGCGACTCTCTGTTAATAATAAAATAATACCTCTTAAAAGAAAAAGCATACCCAATGATGCAACTAGTGAAGATAATCGAAAAATAACTATTAAAGCTCCAACCAAAGCACCGATTGCAGCTCCTGTTATTATGCCAGCTATTATAGCAAGAGCGGGGTCTATACCTGCTTTTACCATTATAGCAAAAACATATGCAGCAACTGCATAAGTTGATGCAAAAGAAAGATCAATTTCACCAGATGCAACTAAAAAAACTAAAGGTATTACTAAAAAAATGAGAGTTGGTAACATAACAAAAACAGATTGATGTAGATTAGGCCTCATCCATGCTTCTGGAGCGCCAATAAGAAATACTAGCATCAATAATACAAAATAACCCATACTTCCAAGAGCTCTTCCGTTTTTGTGAAATATATTTCCAATTATTGATTTGTTTTTATTCATAATTTCTAATGTTTTTGTATTGTGTCTCTCATTATTTTCATTAACTCTTCAGGAGAGCCTATATTTTTTTTATCAAGCTGGTGCACTACTTCACCTCGATCTAAAATTACAAATCGATCGGATATATCATAAACGTGATAGATATTATGTCCTATAAATAACACAGAGCGGTTAGATTTTTTCACATTGTCTACAAAATCAAACACTTTTTGAGTTTCATTTAATGATAGTGCATTTGTTGGCTCATCTAATATAATTAATTCAGCATTATTATAAATTGCTCTTGCAATTGCAACACCTTGCCTTTCACCACCGGACAAATTTCCAACAGGAGATTCAGCATCAATTAATTTTGAAGTAAAACCTATTTCCCTAATTAATCTGTTTGCTTCATTGATTTGTTCTTTTTCTTTAATAAAACCAAATGGGTATCTTAACTCTTTTCCCATAAAAATATTCCATACAATTGATTGTTGAGGACATAACGCTCTGTCTTGAAAAACAGTTTCTATACCTGATTCTCTTGCTTTTAATGCATTCCAACTTGAAACTTTTTTACCTCTGATAAATATTTCACCTTCTTCTGGATTATATACTCCTACAAGTGTCTTTATTAACGTGGATTTTCCAGCACCATTATCTCCAATTAGACCAACAACCTCTCCAGCATTAACATGCAAAGATGCTTTATTTAAAGCTGTAATGCCACCAAATCTTTTAGTAACTTTTTTTAGTTCAATTATATTTTTCATTATTATAGTTACTGACCCATAATAAAATGGGTCAGTAATGAAGGTAATATTATCTTAAACCAGCATCTGCAAGTGCTTTAACTGCTTGATAGTTATTAGTATCAACAAAACCCGCTCCAGTATCTTGGTTGATAGCACCAGTACCTAGTACTGCAGTTTGACACAAAGAAATTACAGGCAGATAACCTTGTAAGAAAGGTTGCTGATCTGAAGTTAAATGCACATAACCTTTTTCAAAAGCTGACATAATTTGCGGACTGGTATCAAAACCAATTTGTAGCAATTCATTGGGACCATACCCTGAAGCTTTTGCAATACCTTCAGCTACGTTCATTATATCACTTCCAGAATGAACTATTACCTTCGTTTCTGGATTTGCAGCTAGAGCAGCAGAAAATATTGGAATAGACATATTTGGATCTGAAGCGTATTTAGGATCTCCATCTACAACAGTTACTGTCATACCATGTTCTTCAAATATAATTCTAGCACCATCTTCTCTTTGCGCTCTTGCATAGTCACCAAGAGGTACCATTACAATTGCATGATCACCAGCTTTGAAACCATATTGCCTTATAGCTTCTCTTGCTAAAGCTTTACCTTGTGTTGCAAGATTAGCACCAACATATCCGCCACCATATTTTGCTCTAACTCCTGAAGGATCAACATTTTGATAAGTCATAAGTATTCCATTTTCAGCAGCTTGTTTTGCTAACGGCATTAATGCGTCATCACCAGGGTGACCCATCATTGCTATTGCATCAACTCCCAAACCTACAGACTCTCTTAATTGACGTACCATTTTTTCAAAATCCCATTCTGAATAAATGATTTCAGCATCAGCACCAGTATCTCTAATAGCATTCATTGCTCCTGCAGCAACAATTCCTGCAAATCCTCCCGCTTCAGGACCACCTGCATAAAAATGCATTTTTACATCAGAACACCAGTTATCACCTAAATCCTGTCCCGTAGGAGCTGCAAAGGAATATGATGATAATGGTAAAATAAATAATAGTGAAATTAAAAAATTTCTAAGTTTCATTTTTCCTCCTTAAAATAAAGAATTTTAAGTTATTTTAATTCCAAAACGTTTTGGATGTCAAATCAATTACTAATAAATTTTAAGAAAAAATTGATTATATTCACAGTTTTTTCTATCTAAATTCAATAAATATTTAAAATGTAAGAGTTTTTAAGAGTCTATATTTTTTATAAATTTTTCATATTCTTCTTTAGGAATATTTAGATCATGTTTTTTTTCTGGATAATTACTTGAGATCACATCATCTTTAAAGCTTTTATAAGCTTCAATTGACTTTAATTTAATTTTTTCAAAATCTTTTGCAAGATTTGAGTATACTTTAGCATGTCTAGGAATATGGCCTTTGTTATATCCAAGCACGTCTTCCGAAAATAAGTATTGAGCATCACATCCTACACCACTTCCCATACCAATCATGAAAACTTCTACATTTTTGGAAATATAATCTGCAACTTTATAAGGAACAATTTCAATTTCTACTGCAAAAGCACCTGCGTCTTGTAATTTTAGTGTTTGTTCATAAATTTTTTTTGCCTCTAAAGCATTTTTACCATAAGCTTTAAAACCTCCATAAAAAGTTGATTTATAGGGTATAAAACCAGTATGTCCTACTACAGGGATACCTTCATCTGCAATTGCTTTTATAAATTTATAACTTTGAGGACAATAAATAGCATCTGCTCCATTTTCATAAAGATCAAAACATCTATTAAGAATTTCTAATTCACTTAAATATTTTCCATATTGTAATCCTACAGTAAAAAAAGTATTTTTTGCAGCTTGTCTAATACCTTGAATATCATTTCTTTCTGATGATACTATTAATTCTATTCCTGCTAATTCACACGACTCAGCTTCTAAAGGATTATGTGTATATACTTCTGTTAATTTGTTGCATCCTTTGCAATTTAGAATTTCTTTGACAGTTAATTTATTTTTAGTCATATAAATCTTATTAATTTAACCGCTTACTTATTCTTTTTGTTTGACCATGACTATATACACCATCTATTCCTCCGTCCCGACCATAGCCTGATCTTTTATAACCTCCACCAGGTAAATTTACTCCATCAACAAACCAATCATTATGCCAAATAATACCTGCTTGAATTCTTTCTGCAGTCCACTTTGCTTTTTGATCATCAGAAGTAAACACTCCGGAAGCAAGTCCATAATTAGTTGAATTTGCAATTTTTATAGCTTCTTCTTCATTATTGAAATCAAAAATAGTTGTTACAGGACCAAAAATCTCCTCTTGTGCAATTGTAGCATTTGTGTCAACATTATCAAAAATAGTAGGTTGGAAAAAATTACCTTCATTATTTTCAGTCGGCTCTCCACCTAGAGTAAGAGTTGCTCCCGATTGCACACCAGATTTGCAATAATTAGAAACTCTTTGAATTTGATTTGTTGATATGAGAGGAGTAACTTCAGTATTTATATCATTACCAGGTCCAATTTTAAGTTTTTTGGCTTTGTCAACTAACTTTGACATATATTCATCTTTAATTTTTGGATGAACAATGACTCTTGACATAGCTACACAAATTTGGCCAGCATTAGGTTTAAAAACACCATTCACTGTACTTTCTACAGCTTGATCAATATCTGCATCTGGATAAATTATTGCAGCAGATTTACCTCCTAATTCAAAATGGGTTGGTATTATTCTGTCCGCAGTTTCATGAAGTATTTCTGATGCTACTTCTGGAGAACCAGTAAATACAATATAGTCAACATCATTATGTTTAACAAGTTTTCGTCCAGTAACTTCACCATATCCATGAACAATATTAATTACACCATTTGGTAATCCTATTTCTTCAAAAATTTTACCAAAGAAATTTGATGAAATAGGACAAAGTTCAGGTGGTTTTATTACCATAGTGTTTCCAACTATTAAATTTTGAGCAGTCATAGCTGCAAATATTGCAACAGGGTAATTCCAAGGAACAATCTGCAATGTAACTCCAAAAGGTTCAAGTACCACATAATTAAAAGTATCGGCACCACTAGGTATCATTTTGTTCTCAATTTTATCTGTAAGTCCAGCATAGTAATCATAAGTGTTAGCAGCACCTAAGAATTCACCCTTACATTGCTCTATTGTTTTTCCATTTTCTCTACTTAGAATTGATGCTCCCTCATCCTTATATTCTCTTAATTTTGAAGCCATTGACCTCATTAATTTTGATTTCTTTTTTGCATCCATATCTAGAAGAATTCTTTTATCAAAAGCATTCTTTGCTGCTTTAAATGCTAAATCAATTTCATCATCTAAAGCTTCATCAATATTCCCAACTATTTTTTGATTGGCCGGATTTAAAACTGGAATGTTTTTTTTGGAAATTGTGTTTATGAATTTTCCATTAATAAAATTTCTTGTTTCCATTGTAATTTTAAAATATTTATAAATTTTAATAATAAATAAAATTAAAGCAAGCCAATAAATTACTTATTTAGGAACTTTGACTGGAATAAAATATTCTGGATCTTTATTTTTTTTAATTACAGCTGGAATGATTTCCTTATAAGCTTCCAACAAACTTTGAGGTTTTGGCAATTGATCTTTAATTATTACATATAATTTTGGAAGATTGTAAGAGGGAACCATTGGGAACATATGATGCTCAATATGATATTCCATTTTCCAATATATAAAGCTAAAAATAGGATTTAATCTAACTGATCGAGTTGATTCCCTGTGATCTTTTGTATCTTCTTTTAAACCCATATGTTGAGTTAATCCCCACAGTATATTTAATGAAATAAAAAATTTAGGAATTAATAAAAGAAAAATTGGAAGTAATGATTTTACTAAAATGGAAAAAATTATAATAGATAACCATAATAAAACAAAAATTCTTGAACTTAATATGCAACTAGATTTTTTTTCTTTTGGTATGCATTCTTTCATAACTTTAGTTTCAAAGCCAAGCGCATGTTTAATAATTTCCAAATGCAAAGATTTATGAAGTATTAAGAAATAATATCCAGGAATAAATCTAATCAAAAAAGTAAATAAGTTGTGTTTTGAAAAAATACTTTCATCTACTTCAAAATCATGTGGATCAACTGACGCAGTGTAACTATGATGCAAAGAATGGCTCCACCGCCATCTTACTGGCTCAAAATTATTTAAATAACTAGCTATAATATAAAAAAAATCATTTAATTTTCTTGTTTTAAATGCAGTACGATGACCGCATTCATGCCAAATAGCATCTGCTCCTCCCCAAAGTGTACAATAAGATAAGTAAAATAAAACGAACCATAAAGACCCCCAAAAGTAAGAGCATAAAGATCCCAAGATAACTAATGATATAGTGAATATCATAATATGTTTCCATCCTTCAAAATCACTTCTTTTTGAAAGCTCTTTCAATTTTTTTTTATCAATTTTAGGTTTAAACCATTGATTAGAGACGCTATTTATTCCTATTTGAGTATTATTTGTTTGGTTCATTTATTATAAATTATAATTATAATGAAAAAATATCATATGATTTTTTTTGATTCTATAATTAATATTTCTTATTTAACCTTTGACAGATCCAGCAACTAAGCCTCTTATAAAATATCTTTGAAGTAAAAAGAAAATTAGTAATGGCACAGTCATAGATACAAAAGCTCCTGTAGTTAATATTTCCCAGTTTTCCCCTCTTGATCCAAGTAATTCTCTTAATTTAGCTGTAATAATTATTTCACTTGGAACCTGATCTAAAAATACTAGCCCAACAAGCAGATCATTCCATACCCATAAAAATTGGAGTATAAAAATCGAGGCAAAAGCAGGAATAGATAGAGGTAAAATGATTTTAAGGAAAATATCATAATGAGTCGCTCCATCAACTTTCGCTGCTTCCATCATTTCATGAGGTAGTGATTTAATAAAATTTCTTAAAAGAAAAGTTGTAGAAGCTAAACCAAATCCAGTATGCGCTAACCACACACCAGGATAAGATTTTGAACTAATATTAAATAATGCCCCAATATCATTATAAAAACTTAATAAAGGGATTAATGACATTTGTAGCGGTACTACAAGTGAGGCTATAATTAATGCTAGCAAAGTATCTCGTCCAAAGAATTTCATCCAAGATAATGCATAAGCAAAAAAAGAACAAATAATTAAAGGTATAATTGTAGAGGGTATAGCTACGGTTAAAGTATTTAAAAAAGCTTGACCAACACCTTCCTTAAATAAAACTTCTTTATAATTATCAAAAGTAAATTTAGGCGGACTAGAAGCGGTAATAAAAATCCTTCTACCTTTTTTATTTTTAAAAGGTTTTTGAGATTTCCATATATAATCTCCATTTTCATAAACAGTTAGTTTGCTGCCATCTTTTAATGTAGCGGTTTCTTTAACTAAAAATTGATTAATATTTTTTGATGTAATACCAAAACTTGATATTTTTTTCTTAGAATTTTTAACAAATATATTTTCTTTAATAATATAAATATTATTTTCTTGAATTTGTGATTCCATATTAACGGTTCTATGAATTTCATTAACTTGTGTTGTTATTAAAGATGTCCACCAACCACTTATCGCCAATAAATCTTTATCTCTAAATGAACTTACAAAAAGTCCAAAAGTTGGAATAATCCAAACAATTACAAAAACTAACAAAAGAAATTGAGCTAAAAATGAAGATAATAAATTTTTTTTCATTAAATTTTTTCTTCTTGTTTATGTCTATAAATATTTAAAATCATGATAGGGACAACTGCTACCATTATGACAATAGCAAAAACACTTCCTCTACCAGAATCACCACCTCCTCTAAACATCCAATCAAACATAAGATTTGCTAAAACTTCAGTTTGCCACTGACCATTAGTCATAGCTAGGATGATGTCAAAAATTTTCAAAACTACGATTGTTATTATTGTCCATATTACTAAAATTGTTTGATTTAGGTAGGGTATAATAATAGATGTAAATATTTTTAACTCACTAGCGCCATCAATTCTTGCAGCTTCTAACATTTCTTTAGGAACTCCCCTCAGTGCAGCACTGAATATTA
The DNA here is from genome assembly GCA_002938205.1 of Alphaproteobacteria bacterium MarineAlpha5_Bin5. Taxonomy (GTDB): domain Bacteria; phylum Pseudomonadota; class Alphaproteobacteria; order HIMB59; genus CACPNW01. Next base: position 41,030 of record PTKZ01000004.1, on the reverse strand, counting down.
CCATGGCTAAACCTGTTTGGATCCAAATCATAATTGCCATTAAAAATAAATTATTCCATATAGGAATAGTAATCCATGCCTGAGGCTCAAAACCTAATGATACAATTATTGCATTCAAAAAACCAATTTGTTGATCTCCAGGACCTCTGTAATCATATACAAATTTCCAAATTACACCTGCTCCAACAAAAGATATTGCCATTGGCATAAATATTATAGATTTTGCAATTGTTCCCCACCATATCCTATCGGCAAGATTTGCTATTACTAATCCAAAAAAAGTGCTTAAAGTTGGAACTATTAAAAGCCATCCTAGATTATTTAATATACCTCTTTTAAACTCAGGATCCTTTATAGCCCAAATATAATTGCTAATTCCTACAAAATCTCTCCCATATTTGTCAAAAAAACTCAATCTTACCGTCTCAACTACTGGATATAAAATATATATTAATAATATAATAAATGCTGGAGCAATGAATATAAAAGCTCTTAGTGAAGATTCATTAGAATATTTTTTTGAAAAAAAATCGAATAATAAATTAGATAAATGAAAATATAAAATGCAAAGTAGTATTCCAATTGAAACATAGAAAATTATTGAGAAAATTGTCACGAGAAAAGTATTATACAAAAAAAACAGGCGAACAAGTTTAATTGTCCGCCTGTTAATGGAGGTATTATTTTATTGCATCCCAACTAGCTTGGATTGCATCAGCAACATCTTTTGCAGATTTTCCATTGGTATAGTCAACCATACCAGTCCAAAAACTACCAGCGCCAATAGCACCTGGCATTAGGTCTGAACCATCAAACCTGAAAGTTGTAGCATTCGTTAAAACTTCTCCTAACTTCCTAAAGGTATCACTTGAATATTTACTTAAATCAGCATTTTTGTTTGGAGTTAAGAAACCACCTTTTGCCATCCACCATTCGTTTGGCTCTGGATGAAGTAAAAATTTCAAGAATTCCATAGTTGCTTGATTATCATTTGTAGCAGCAAATAATGTTCCACCACCAAGAACTGGTTTCCCTAAATCCTTAGTTGAATACGCAGGGAAATAAAAAAAGTCATAATCTACACCAGCTTCAACGCCTTCTGGAAAGAAAGCAGGTATGAAGCTTGCTTGACGATGCATCATACACTCAGCTGGAGATGTAAATAATCCATTTGGAGAGTCTCTAAAATCTGTTGTTGCAACAGCTTTAGATCCACCATTAACATATTTATCATTTAGAGCAAAAGTACCAAAAAAGTTCATTGCTTCTAAAACTCTAGGATCATTGAATGGCATTTCATTTGAAACCCACATATCGTAAACAGAAGGATCATGTGTTCTTAGCATGATATCTTCCATCCAGTCAGTTGCTGGCCATCCTGTTGCATCACCTGAACCTAATCCAATACACCATGGAGTATTTCCATCTGCTGCCATTTGTCTAGTTAAGGCAATTAATTCCTCCATTGAATCCGGAATTTCATAACCGTTATCTGCGAAATTATCTGGAGAATACCAAACTAAACTTTTAACATTAACTTTATAAAAAATAGCATAAAATTGATCATTGCCATTTTGATCAGGATAAGTCGCTAGATCAACCCAAGATTGTCCAGCTGCATAATTATCTAAAACAGCTTTTTTTACATCATTGCTTAATGGAGACAATCCCCCTATAGCAGCCATATCTGCAGCTAAACCAGGTTGAGGGAATATCGCGATATCTGCAGGACTTCCTGCTTTAATATCAATAACAATTTGTTGCTCAAAACTATCTGAACCGCCATATTCTACTGTTGCTCCTGTGGCTTTTTCAAAAATTGCAGCTATTTCTCTCATGTAGCCATCCTCTGGAGCTAACCAAGGGCCAGAAATAGTAATTTTTTGACCACTTAAATCAGGACCAGTGTAGTGACCACCAGCATTGGCACTCGTATTAAAAAAAACAAAACTAACACAAATTGCCAAAACTAATTTAATTAATTTTAACATCTTTCCTCCAATTATATAATTGTAATATTATATTTTACCAAAACGTTTTGGCTGTCAATTAATATATTTTACATAAGTATTATATCTGTTAATAAAAAAAAGATTTATGGATATAAGAAACTTATCTAAAAAACTTGGGTTGTCTATAACCACAGTATCACGAGCACTTGGTGGCTATTCCGATGTTAGCAATAAAACTAGAAATCGAGTAGAAAAATTTGCAAAAAAATATAACTACTCACCTAATCCAAATGCTAGCAGATTAGCTTCTGGAAAATCTAATACTGTTGGTTTTGTTGTGCCATTGTATGGATTAAATTCTAACACATTGAATCAGTCATCTTTTTTTGAATTTATTGCAGGCATGAATAATAAATTGCACTCTGAAAACATTCAGTTTTCTATGATGTTCGCTCATAATATTGATGAAGAAAAACAAGCTTATGAAAAACTAATACATATTGAAAAAGTTAAAAAAATTATTTTACATAACTTAAAAAGAAATGATCCTAGAATAAAAATGTTAAATAAATATAAAATTAAATTTGTAACTTGGGGCAGAACTAAAGATTTAAAAAATTATTCTTGGGTTGACTTAGATAATGAAGGAAGTGTTAATTTAATTATGAAGTATTTAATTAAAAATAATCATAAAAATATTGCTTACATTAATATTATAGAAAACTACAATTTTGCATTTCAAAGGAGACAGGGGTATTTACGTTCTCTAAAAAAACACAACATAAAATTTAATAAAAACTATTATATATCTGTAAGTACTGAAGAACCTCAGCAAAGTGCTGATGTTATTAAAAAAATGTTAATCAAGAATCCAGAAATCACTGCCTTAATTTGCTCTACAGAATACTCTGGTGTAGGGGCCATAAAAGCATGTAACGATTTAGGAAAAATAATTGGAAAAAATATTTCAATTATAGCTTTTGATGGTCCTGTTGTAGAAGCTTTAACAAATCCTTCACTAACAGCTGTCACTCATCCAAGAAAAGAATTGGGCTTAAAGGCTATTGAAATGCTACTTGATATGGATAAAAAAAATTATAAGGCTAGATCGTTTATAGCAAAACCTGAAATTGTAGAAAGAGGAACTGTACATTATATAGAGAGAGTTTAATTTCTGTCTATTTAATTTGAAGAATATTTAAAAGCTAATATAAGGCAATAATGAAGTTAGTTATAGTTGGAACAGGTTACGTTGGTTTAATCACAGGAGCATGTTTTGCTGAATTTGGTTACAATGTAATTTGTGTAGATAAAAATAATGATCGTATAAATAAATTAAATAATGCTCAATGCCCTTTTTATGAGCCTGGTTTAGAAAATTTACTTTTAAAGCATTTAACTGTAACTAAACTATTAAGTTTTACAAATTCTTTGTCGGAAGTTGTTGCTGATGCTGATATTATTTTTATTACAGTTGGCACGCCAACAAAAAGAGTAGAGAATCAAGCTGACTTAAGCGCTGTATGGGAAGTTGCTGAAGAAATTGGCAAAAAAATCTTTAATTATACTGTCGTTGTAACCAAATCTACTGTTCCGGTAGGGACAACACTTGAATTAAAAAATATCCTATCTTCTAATTTAGAAAGTGATAAATTTGATGTAGTTTCTAATCCTGAATTTTTAAGAGAGGGATCTGCGATAAATGATTTTCTACGTCCAGATAGAATTGTTATTGGTACTAATTCTAAAAAATCAGAAAATATAATGAAAGAGTTATACCGTCCTCTTTATTTAAATGAAACGCCAATCGTTTTTACTAATATAGAAACTTCAGAAATGATAAAGTATGCTTCAAACAGTTTTTTAGCAACTAAAATAAGTTTTATTAATCAAATTGCTGATCTCTGTGAAAAAGTAGGGGCTAATGTTAATGATGTTGCAAAAGCAATGGGAATGGATAAACGTATTGGCTCAAAATTTCTTCATGCAGGCCCAGGTTTTGGAGGTTCTTGTTTTCCCAAAGATATCAAAGCATTTGTCTCTACAGCTAAAAAATATAATATTGATTTTTCTATTTTAAATGCTGTTAATGATTCTAATGCCATTCGACCAATTAATATTGCAAAAAAGATACTTGAATCAAAAAAGTATAAAAAAGGAAACACAATTGCTATTTTAGGACTTAGCTTCAAACCAAATACAAATGATGTTCGGGATTCTACATCTTTAAAAATTGCTAAATTGCTTATTAAAAAAGGTATAAAAATAAAATCCTATGACCCAAAAGCAATGAATAATGCCAAATTAGAAATTAATGAATTAATTGAATGTAAAACAGCATATGAAGCATGTGAATCTGCTGATGCAGTAATTATAGCTACTGAATGGAATGAATTTCGCGCTCTTGATTTTAAAAAAATAAAAGAAAAGGCTAAAAAATTAGTTATTTATGATTTAAGAAATATCTATAATCCTAAAGAATTAAGAGACATAGGATTTGAATACTATGGCATTGGAACATAATTATTTAATTGAAAATTTTGATCCTGAAGTTTTAAGGGAATATGATATCAGAGGATTAGTTGATTATAATCTGAACGAAAATACAGCTTATACTATTGGTAGATCTTTTGGATATGTAGTTAAAAATAAATTAAATTCAAATAAGATAGTGACTGGTTATGATGGGAGACTTACCTCACCAAGATTGCATAAAGCTGTTTGTGAAGGGTTAAAAGATTCTGGAAGTTGTGTTTTTAATGTAGGTTTGGGCCCAACCCCAATGATATATTATTCTCATTTTAAGCTTCATTCTGATGCAGCAATAATGGTTACAGGATCTCATAACCCACCAGAGTATAATGGTTTTAAAATGGTTTTGAATAAACATTCTTTTTTTGCTGAAGAAATAAAAAATTTACAATCTATAATAGACAAAGATGAATTGAAAATAATTCAAGGAAAAATAATTAATAAAAATATTATTGATAATTATATTTTAAGAAATATCAAAAATATAATTATCAATAAACCAATGAAAATTGCTTGGGATACAGCTAATGGCGCTATGGGAGTTGTAATAAATCAAGTTGCTTCTAAATTACATAACACGGAAAATATAATTATTAATGAAGAAGTTGATGGAAATTTTCCGAATCATCATCCAGACCCTACTGTTAAAAAAAATATGGAACAACTTATTGACAATGTACTTAAATATAATTGTGATATAGGTTTCGGATTTGATGGTGATGGCGATAGACTGGGTGTAGTAGATAATAAAGGCAGTATTATATGGGCTGATCAATATATGCTTGTCTTAATTTCTGAGATAGCTAAGCTATACAATCATCCAAAAATTATTATGGATGTAAAATGTAGTAAAGTTTTCTTTGAAGAAGCTAAAAAAATGAATTGCGATCCAATAATGTCTAAAACAGGACATTCACCAATAAAGGAAAAAATGAAGGAATTAAATTCACCGCTTTCTGGCGAAATGAGTGGACATATATGCTATGCAGATGATTTTTTTGGTTATGACGACGCACTTTATGTTGCATTAAGATTATTAAGAATTTTAGGTAGTAGTAATAAATCTTTAAATGAATTAATTTCAGAATTTCCAAAAACCTTTTCCACACCTGAGATAAGAATTGATGTTGATGAAACTAGAAAATTTAAAATTATTCAAGATATTAAAGATAGATTAAAAAAAATTGAAACTAAAATTATAGATATTGATGGAATAAGAATAGAAAATAAATATGGTTGGTTTTTAATTCGTGCAAGTAATACGCAAAATCAATTAACTTGTCGAGCAGAAGCTGTAAGTCATGAAGGTTTGTTATTTTTAATAAAAATCTTAGAAGAGCAGCTTATATTAAGCGGTGTAAATTATAAGTTTATAATCTAACAAAACAATCTCTTTTATATTTTTTTAATCTTTTACATGCTTGATAAGCTTCTTTTTTACTAAAATTATTAAATCTAGATTCATACAGTTGTTTGCCACCACTTTTTATTAGGACTATTTCCTCAATTTTATTATCAGTAGTCTTTGGATATTTTTTTCTAATTAACTTAAGTTGTTTGTTTGCGTTATTCTTGTATTTAAAAGTACCAACAACTATAGAATATGAATTATTTAAATTTTTACTCTTTTTTATAATAGTTTCATTTGACCTTTTATTTATTATATTTAAGTCTGCAAATACCTTATCCATTATAATTCTTAGAGATTTGTTTCTTTGTGAACCTGAATCACCTCCAAATATAACACCTACCAATCTTTTGTTTTGTCTTACTGCAGAAAAGGCTAGTTGAAATCCAGATGCTTTAATGTATCCAGTTTTAATTCCATCAGCACCATCATAACTTAGCATAAGTTTATTATGTGTCTTGTATGTTTTCCCAGCATAAGTAAATTTTTGACGGCTAAACAACTTATATTTGTTTGGAAAATTTTTTATTAGTGAATGTGATAGAGTAGACATGTCTCTGGCAGTCGTTAACTGTGCTCTATCATGTAACCCAGATGCATTTCTAAAAGTTGTACTGTTCATACCTAAATCTCGAGCATATTTAGTCATCAATTTAGAAAATGCTTTTTCTGTACCACTTATATTTTCTGCTACTACAGCTGCAACATCATTTGCTGATTTAACAATTAAAGCTAAAATAGCATCTTCAACTTTAATAAAAGAGCCTGGTTCTAAATAAAGCTTACTTGGTTGTTTACTTGCAGCTTTTTTTGAAACAGATAGTAAGCTTTCATTTTTTAATTTCCCTTTTTTTAAATAATCAAAAATTATGTAAATAGTCATCATTTTTGTGAGGGATGCAGGATAATTTCGAGTATCTGCGTTAATTTCAAATAAAACTTCACTGGTGTCAAAGTCTATTACTATTGCTGCTTTTTTTGCATTTAAATTGAAAGAAAAAACAAAAATTAAAAAGGAGAAACTTATTAATGTTAGTTTTTTCAAAAATATAGCCATTTTTTTCAATAGCATATACAATTGGATATTAACAATTAGAAAAATAACTTTAAATTAAATAAAAATTGCTTATTTATATGTGATCGATGACTACAAATTCAGATCAAGATTCAGGAAGCAATAATATTGAATTGCAAAGAGGTTTATTGCTTGATTCCAAGCCTAAAACAAAAAAACCTTCAATGTATAATGTTATACTATTAAATGATGATTATACTCCTATGGAGTTTGTAGTAATCGTTTTGGAAAAAATATTTAATAAAAAAAAAGAAGAAGCAACACAAATTATGCTACATGTTCACAAAAATGGTTTGGGCATTTGCGGTACATTTACTTATGAAGTTGCTGAATCAAAATGTAAGTCTGTGATTGACTTTGCTAAAAAAAATGAACATCCATTACAGTGCACAATGGAAAAAAATTAATGTTATCATCTAATTTAGAAAAAACACTTCGTGAAGCATACCAATTAGCGAAACATAGAAAACATGAATATGTAACTTTAGAACATTTATTGTTTGCTCTGATAGATGATAAGGATGCTGTAAGCGTTCTTAAAGCTTGTGGAATTGATATTGGTTTATTAAAAAAAAAATTAGAAATTTTTATATCTAATGATTTATATAATTTAAAAGACAATTTTTCAGGTGAACCAAAGCTAACTAACAGTTTTCAACGTGTAATACAACGTGCAGCTATACATGTGCAATCAAGTGGTCGTGAAAGTGTAACAGGGGCCAATATGATCGTAGCAATGTTTTCTGAAAAAGAAAGTAATGCAATTTATTTTCTTCATCAACAAAACATGACTCGACTAGATGCAGTACAATATATTTCGCATGGTATTTCTAAAATAGAAGAAGGTATAGAAGCAGAAGAAATAAGCGAGGAAGACTTTAATCATAGCGGTCAAAAAAAACACGCAAAAAGCTCTCTTGAACAATTCTGCGTTAATTTAAATAAAAAATCTCAAGATGGAAAGATTGATAAGCTGATTGGAAGAAAATCCGAGATTGAAAGAACTATACAAATTTTATGCAGGAGACAAAAAAACAATCCTTTATTTGTTGGAGATGCTGGTGTGGGCAAAACTGCAATAGCTGAAGGTTTAGCAAAAAGAATTGTAGAGAAGGATGTTCCTGAGATTATTCAAGATGCTACAATATATTCTCTTGATATGGGAGCTTTGCTTGCAGGTACTAGATACAGAGGAGATTTTGAAGAAAGATTGAAAGAAGTTTTAAAAGATCTAAAAAAAGAAAAAAAAGCCATACTTTTTATTGATGAAATCCATACAGTTATTGGCGCTGGTGCGACCTCTGGAGGCTCAATGGATGCTGGAAATATTTTAAAGCCATCTCTAAGCAATGGAAATTTGAGATGTATAGGATCAACTACTTATAAAGAATTTAAAAATTATTTTGAAAAAGACAGAGCTCTTGTTCGCAGATTTCAAAAAATTGATATTAAAGAACCTTCTAAGGATGAAGCTATTAAAATTTTAAATGGATTAAAAAATTATTATGAAGATCACCACAATATTAAATACTCTTCTGAAGCAATAATAACTGCAGTAGATTTATCAAATAAACATATTGGAGATAGAAAATTACCAGACAAAGCAATTGATGTGTTAGATGAAGCAGGTGCATCTCAATATCTAGTACCAGCTTCAAAAAGAAAGAAGGTTATAACTGCAAAAGATATTGAATCTGTTGTTGCGCTTATAGCAAAAATACCTACAAAATCTGTTAATAAGAGCGATAAAGAAAACCTAAAAAATTTAGAACGTGATTTAAAAAATTTTGTTTTTGGTCAAGAAAAAGCAATAGAAGAACTTTCTTCATCTGTAAAGTTAGCTCGAGCTGGATTAAGAGAAGATGGTAAACCTATTGGCTCATACTTGTTTTCTGGACCTACTGGAGTAGGAAAAACAGAAGTAGCAAGACAGCTAAGCAAAACTTTAGGAGTAAAACTTTTGCGTTTTGATATGTCAGAATATATGGAAAGACATACAGTTAGTAGATTAATAGGTGCACCTCCAGGGTATGTAGGGTTTGATCAAGGTGGTTTATTAACTGATGGAATTGATCAAAATCCTCATTGCGTTTTATTGTTAGATGAGATTGAAAAAGCACACTTCGATCTTTTTAATATTTTATTACAAGTAATGGATTATGGTAAGTTAACTGATCACAATGGTAAAGCTGTTGACTTTAGAAATGTAATATTAATTATGACAACAAACGCTGGTGCAATAGATATTTCAAAGAAAAAAATAGGTTTTAATGCTGTTAGATCAAATGACGACAATTCAGAAGCTATTAACAAAATGTTTTCTCCAGAATTTAGAAATAGAATTGATTCTATTATTCATTTTAATTCCTTAAATAAAGATACGGTTCTATCTATAGTTGATAAATTTATTATTGAAATTGAGGCACAACTTGAAGATAAAGGTGTTTCATTATCAATCAACAGTGAAGCAAAAGAATGTTTAGCAAATGAAGGATATGATGAGGTTTATGGAGCACGAGAATTAGGAAGAATAATTCAAGAAAAAGTAAAAAAACCAATGGCTGAAGAATTAATATTTGGCACACTTTCTAAAGGTGGGCATGTTGAAATAAGTCTAAAAAATGAAAAAATCTCATTTAAATTTTTATCAAAGGAAACAAATAAAAAGGAATTAGTTTAATTTTTATATGGAGCAAAATCTTCTAGATTTTTTTTGTATTTATTAATAATATTTGTTTCATCATTTAAAAATTTTTCTATTGCTCTACTAAATTTTTGATCTTTTATCCAGTGAGCACTCCAAATTTTTTTAGGCATGTACCCACGTTGCAATTTATGCTCTCCTTGTGCACCAGCTTCAACTATGTTTATATTGTTTTTAATAGCATAATCTATAGCTTGATAATAACATAGTTCAAAATGCAAGTAAGGTATTTCGTACTTACTTCCCCATAACCGTCCATATAAGTGACTGTTACTTACAAAATTTATTGCTGAAGCAATTTTTTTTCTATTTTGAAAAGCTATTATTAATACTATTTTATTATTAAGCGTTTTTAAAATTTCAAAGAAAAAATCCTTAGTTAAATATGTTGAGCCCCACTTTCTACTAGTAGTATCAAGATAGCAGTCATAAAAAAAACTCATATGCTCTTCTTTTATATCTTCGCCTTGAAAAATTTTTATAACTAAATTATTATTTTTAATGCTCAATCTTTCTTTTTTTATTTGCTTTCTTTTTCTAGATGATAATGTTTCAAGAAAATTATTAAATGATTTGTAATTATTATTCATCCAGTGAAATTGAATCCCTTCTCTAATCATTAAATTATTTTTTTTTGCCCATTCATCAGGAGATTTAATAAAATTAAAATGTAAAGATGAAACGTTAATTTTTTTTACCTCTTCAATAATATTAACAATAGCAGTTGATTTTGTTTTATTTTTATCCTTAATAGATTGAGAAATTAATATTCTTTCTCCGGTTACAGGCGTGAATGGAATAGCAGATTGAAGTTTAGGATAGTAGTTTAAACCATAACGATGATATGCTTCAGCCCAAGCATGATCAAAAATATATTCACCAAATGAGTGATTTTTTATATATAAGGGGCAAATTGCTACAACTTTATTGTTTTTATATTCGATATAATGGTGAGGTTGCCAACCAGTTTCATTGCAAGCACTGTTACTTTTTTCTAGTGCTGATAAGTATTCATATTGCGTAAAAGGATGATCATCATTTAAACATAGATCCCAGTCTTTTTTATTAATATTATTTAAAGATTTCTCAAATTTAAAATCACTCTTAGGTGATAACATTTATTTTAATTTTATAATCGCATCAATTTCAACCGCTATACCTAAAGGTAGGGCATTTGATCCAACAGCCACTCTAGTATGACGTCCTTGTTCTCCAAATATTTCTACTAATAGATCTGAAGCACCATTTATAATTTTTGGTTGATCTGTAAAATCATCTTTACAATTTACATATCCTACAAGTTTAACAAACGTTTCTAATCTATCCCAATTTCCTTCTATAGCTTTTTTTAATCCAGCTATAATATTCACACAACAAAGTTTAGCAGCTTCAATGCCTTCTTCAACAGAAATATCTTTTCCAACTTTTCCTTTATAAATTAGCTCACCAGCTTTTACAGGAGCTTGTCCTGATATATATATAGTTTTATCAATAATTGTAAAAGGTACATAATTGGCAACTGGTACAGCTAATTTAGGAATAATTAATCCTAAGTTCTTGATATTTTCTTCAAAGATGTGCATTAAACTATATATAAAACATTTTGAGTGAAGGTAAAGGAAACAAATATGATTAAAATTATTTTATGCCTGATGATCTCAATAATCACTTATGGGGGAAATCTTATGGCTGAAGCAAGAGATACTATACATATGACTTTAAAAGATGGAGTAGTTGTAATGGAGACAAGGCCCGATCTTGCGCCACTACACGTTGAGCAAATTAAAAAACTTATAAAAGATGGACAATATAATGGCGTTGTATTTCATAGAGTTATTGAAGGATTTATGGCTCAAACGGGCGATGTAGAATTTGGCAATTCTACTAACGAAAATTATAATATTGAAAGAGCTGGCACAGGAGGATCAAATCTTCCCGACATACCTGCTGAATTCTCAAAAGAAAATCATAGTAGAGGAACTGTTTCAATGGCCAGAGCTCAAAATCCAAATAGTGCCAATAGCCAGTTTTTTATTTGTTTTAATGATTGTTCATTTCTTGATGAGCAATACTCAATATGGGCACAAGTAATTGAGGGAATGGAATTTATTGACAACATTACTAAAGGAGAACCTCCTTCAGATCCTGATAAAATTATTAAAATTGAAATTATAAATCAATAAAATGTTTGTTGCAGATCTGCACAATGACCTAACTCAAAGAATGATGTTAGGAGAGGATGTTACGAAACAAACTTCTTTAGGACACACAGATATAGTAAGATTAAAGAAATCTTCTATTGATTTACAAGTTTTAATTATTTGGGTGTCTGGACATGATTCTGAGATCGGTTACTTTGAGCTGGCTAAAAAAATGTATCAAAAATTAGAATCTCTTTCTTTAATAGATAATGTAGAAATTCCAAAAACTTTTGAACAAATTATTAAATCATTTAAGAATAAAAAATTATCAATACCACTATCTATGGAAGGAGGAGAAGCGATTGAAAATAAAATAGAAAATTTACATTATTTTATTGAAAAAGGTCTATTTTATTTTGGTCCCACTTGGAATAACTCTCTTGACTGGGTAAGCTCAGGTTATGATGAGGCGCATAATAAATCAAATATTAAGCAAATTGGATTAAATAATTTTGGTATTCAGGTAGTAAAAGAATGTGAAAAAAATAAAGTTTTAATAGACGTATCTCATATCGGAGAAAAAAGTTTTTGGGATATACATAAAAATACAACTAAACCTTTTATTGCATCTCACTCAAGTGTTTATAATTTATGCCCACATTTTAGAAATTTAAAAGATGATCAAATAGAAGCAATAAGAGACAAAAGAGGTTTAATAGGTCTGAATCCTTACCCATTTTTTATTGATCCAACATTTAAAACAAGAGAAGCTAAGATCAAAAAAGAGCTAGGATCCGAACTAAATGAAATTGATAATAAGTTTCAAAACAAATCAGATAAGTGGATTGCTAAACAACATTTTCTTCAGAAAAAATTAGCTCCTATATGCCCAGATATAAATATTTATATTGATCACATAGAATACGTTATAAATAAAATAGGCATTGATTATGTTGGTATTGGTAGTGATTATGATGGTCTTGATTGTTTGCCCAAGAGCTGGAATGATTGTTTAGACCATATGATTATTGCAGAGCAGCTAGAGATTAGAGGTTATAGCAATCTAGAGATAGAAAAAATTATGGGAAAAAATATACTTCGTGTTTTAGAGGAAATTAGTTTTAATTAATTTATAAAGTAATAAAATAGCAATAAATATTAATACAACTCCAGATATTTTCTGAATTTTGTTTCTTTTTTGTAGAAAAAAATCTTTTAATCCATAACTAGTTACTGCAAAAGCTACAATTACATACCAAGCTCCATCAATTACTGAAGCAGTTAATATCAAAATTGTACTTGTAAATATTGTAGATTCTATTTGAATAAATTGAGAATAAATAGCTGCAAACCAAATTAATATTTTTGGATTAAGTATGCTTATCATAAAGCCTTGAAAAAAAGAGTTAAGATTTTTTTGATCACTTTCAAGATCTAATTTGTCGTTATTATTATCTTTAAGAAATAGAAATCCTAAAAATATAAGAAAACAACTTCCTGTAAATTCAATTAAATTAAATAAAAAGATGTTTGTTGTTAAAATAAAATGTAGACCTAATATTGATAGTGTAGCATATATACAAATACCTATAGCATGCCCAATCGATGATAATATTCCAGCCAATCTATTAAATTGTATACTATTTCTTATAATTAATGCTAAGCTCGGACCGGGAGACATAGCACCGATGACACAAACAGCAGCAAACTGCATCCAAAAGAAAAACGTCATTATTTATTAATTATCTCTAAATATTTTTTTACAGTAGTTTCTAGGCCATATTCTAATGTATCACACACCAAGGCATGTCCAATTGATACTTCCTTAATATTATTTATTTTATTTAGTAGATAATCAAGATTTTGGAGATTTAAATCATGGCCAGCATTAAAATCAATGAAAGGAAAATTTTTATTTAAATAATTTACAACCTCTATATACGGCCCAATTGCAACTTCTTTATTTTGAGAATAATTTTTTGCATAATCATAGGTATATAATTCAACACGATTAGGCATAATATAATTTAAATTGTTTAAAGTATTTGTTGATGGATTAATGAAGATTGACACTCTAATATTTTTGTTTTGAAATGTTTTTACTACATTATTTAAAAATTCTTTATTTATTTCACAATCCCAACCAAACGAGGAAGTTAAAGCATCAGGAGGATCTGGAACTAACGTTACTTGATCTGGATAAACTTCAATTACTTTTTCTATAAAAGATTCTGATGGATATCCCTCAACATTAAATTCTACATTATCAAATGTAGACACTAGTTGTTTTAAAGGCATAAGGTCAGAAAATTTTGCATGCCTTTCATCTGGTCTAGGGTGAATAGTAATTCCATTGGCACCAAAATTTATACATTTTTTACTTATTTCTAATAAATTTGGATGATCAGCATCTCTCGCATTTCTAATTAAAGCAAATTTGTTAACATTGACACTTAGTGCAGTCATTCCACAGTATTATTTATTTTATAGTTCCAATTATAGGGAATCGATAACACTTATTCAATAAGAGTAAAATGAGTAAATTTAAATATATTTTGAATAATTTAAAAAAACCTCAAAAATTACTATAAAATAGATTAAATATTTAACAATAGATTTTAGAAAGGAAAAGTATGACTACTCTTTTTTCAAAAAATTTTAATTCACCTGACGAAACTAAAACTCCAGAGAAAACTAAAGTAGAAATTGTAAAAGTAGGTGATCAAGTAGTTTCAAAAATAACATTTCAACCTGGTTGGAAATGGTCTGAATGCATTAAGCCCGCTGTAGGAACAGACAGTTGTCAAAAAAAACATGTAGGAATGGTTCAATCAGGAAGAATACATGTTGTGAATGACGATGGCTCTAGTATTGAATGTGGACCGGGTGACGCATACGTGTTTCTTCCGGGTCATGATGGTTGGGTTGTTGGTGATGAAGAATGTGTGTGCTATGAATTTGAAAGTGATTCAGCGGCAACTTACGGTTCAAGTTAATAAAATTAAATTGTTTTTCCATAAGTTTTTAACATCCACTCATTAATTTTTGGATGTTGGTGTACTTTTATGTATACGTTTTGTAATTTAGGAAAATTGTTCGCAATGTCTTTAGGTATTCCATCTAGCATTCCTGATGTAATCCATCCTAGTAATCTCCAAATAGCAATATCTGCTATCGTCATTTCATTATTAACAAACCATTCTGATTTTTCTTCTTCTAAAATATTTTCAAGATATTGAAACCATCTTGGTAATAATTTATTAGTTAATTGCTTTCTTGCTTCATTTTTCTTAACCACATCTTTTTCTCTAATAGTAGGGCTAATTAAATTAGTAATTTCAGTGGCAGAATCTATTATTTGATCCACTTTTGCTGCATGCATATTATCATCAGGGTATAAGTTTGATAATTTTCCGCAGTATCTTGCTATTCCTCCAGTTTGACCAATTATTTGTCCATTAACTTCTATTACAGGTAATTGATTAAATGGAACCTTTTTACCATTAGGTAACAAACCTGTTTTTATTAAATAAATAAATTCATCTCGTGAAATCCTTACATCTTCAAATTCAACTTTTCCAACAAACAGAGATACACGAAGCACTTCTGCTCTCCAAAACGGAGTATGACTATAATAAACTTTTATTGACATTTTATAGTAATATAATTGATATCGATTCTTGTTCTTGTGTTAATATTTTTCCCTAAAATCTAGAGATTAATTAATCTTAATAGAATTGTAAACATAATATTTTATAAAATAAAACAGGAGTCTGATATTTCTTTAACCCTATTTGATTGTCTTTTGAGGTGTCAGGCTCTGTTTATATAAATAAGACAGGAGGATTATATGATTGAAGCAGCAGGAGGCATGATACCTTTTTTATGTCATGTTTTTTTAATTCTATTTGGAGGTTTTTTTGGACTAAGTTTTGCCTTTAATCAAAATTTTGTTCCCAATAGCATTGGCTATCCATCTAAAGATGCAATGTATATGGGAAGACCATTAGGTTTCTTGATGATAGGTGTAGTGTTAATGTTGGTTGCAACATTGTTCCAAATTGGAGATTTTACGTCAGCAAATGAGGTTATTGGTATTTTGTTTATATTTACTATTTTAGCCTTCCTTTCTAACATAGCAACTACACTTAAAATGCTAGAAAGCTTTGACGGTAATGAATGGCCAATTAAGCACGCTATTAGACCATTAATTCCAATGGTAGTAATTTTAATACGATATTTTACACTTTAATTTTATTTTAAAAGGGAGGACTAATTATCCTCTCTTTTTATTATATATTTTTAAAAGATGTTTTTTAACTACTAATTAGTAATTTGCTTTCAGTAGAAAAGAATCTAATTAAATTATAATATCATTTATGCTAATGCTATTTATTAAAAATGATGGATTTAGAACTTAATAGTAATTTAATAAATGATTTTAATAATAATGGTTTTTTAATTTTGGATAAATTTATAGACAAAGAATATTTAGAGAGATTAAGAGGTAGATTTGAACCCCTTTTTAAAGGAGAATTTGAAACTGGCATTGAGCCAGATGAATGGAATTGGAAATTTGGAAAGGATCCAGAAGATGTAACAAGACAAATTTGCAATGCGTGGAAGGCAGATACTTTAATTAGAGAGTTGGTTTGTCATAAAGTTGTCGGTGAGTGTTGTGCACGTTTAATGAATTGGAATGGATCGAGATTAATTCAAGACAATGTTTTGTGGAAACCTCCTGGAGGAAAAAGCTTAGGGTTTCATCAAGATGCTGCTTACGATGACTGGATTATTCCTCAAACAATGACGACTTGCTGGATGTCTTTAGATGATACTTCAAAGAAAACAGGGACCTTGGAATATATAATGGGTTCTCATAAATGGGGTTTACAACCACCTAAAGGTGAATTTCATTCACCAGACGATTATAAAAAAGAACTTAACAAATTTGTAAAAAAAAATAACAAACAAATAGAGATTAGTTATGTTGAAATTCCAGCTGGAGGTGCAGCTTTTCATCATGGATATACATGGCATGGCTCAGGTGTTAATAATTCTAAAAATCATCGTAGGTCAATTGTCTCTCATTGTGTTCCACATGATGCTAAGTTTCATCCAACTAATACAGGTGGAACAGCGAAGATTTATAAAAAATACAAAAAAGATGATAGCAATGAAATGGATAGTAAGTTTTTTCCTTTGCTATGGGATGGAAATTTAAATTAAATATTAATAATGATTGTAAAAAAAATTTTAATTTTAATTAATATTGCTTTTTTTTTATATTTCTCTGTTCAACTTTTAGTTTTTACTGATGAGTTTGCTTTACAAAATATAGGATTCTTTAATCATGCCGTTGCTGGATTAGCAGAAGTTATAGGAATAATTTTCCTCTCCTTATCTTTAGCTTTAATATTAATTTTTTTTATAGGAATGGAGAAACAATTTCCTTTATTTTTAACAATTTTTTTAATTCAATTTATTATCGGTATAAATTTTTGGAGATATGTAATAACAAATAGTTCAGGAGAAACAAACTTGGAAACAATAGTTTTCAATGCAATAGTTTTTTCCATTATATCCATAATTTCTTTTTATATTTTAATTAGTAATAAGAAGAAATAGTAATGGTGCCACAGGGCAGAATCGAACTGCCGACTTACTCATTACCAATGAGTTACTCTACCCCTGAGTTACTGCGGCGTAAATTCATCTTTATCATAATTATGATAATGTATTAAGTTAAAACAATCATTATTAATACTGTCACTTATGACAATCTAGGAAATTTAATAGTCTATTTTTTTTATTCTCAACTTTTATAACAGTTAATGTTAAATTGATCTAATGAATTTATTTAAGTCAAAACTTTTTATATTTTTTATATTTATTTTTATTATTTGTATTGGGGTATTTTTTTTAAAATTCTCAAGAGAATCTAATTCTTGGCCGTTTAATTCAAAAATTGGCAAATATTTTCCAGCAGAAATTAAAAAAGTTATTTATAGTATTTCTGATCCTTATTTTGATCAAACAATAGAAACTTTCTATTATGATTTAAAAGTAGAATATTTTAGGATACCATATTTAAATTCATTAGGTTTAGGTGGATCAATAAATGAGATATATAATAATGTAATTTTAGTTACTTTGAATGATGGTCAAAATTTTATTTATAACATTGATAATAATTCATTTCGTAAAATAAATTATAATAAGATTAAAAAAAATTTTATTAGTATTAGAGATGTAGAAATTATACACAACCTAGATCAATCTCATTTAATTATTTTAGGTATTAAAGAAGATAAGAAAGGTTGCAGAAGTCTTGAATTACAAAAAATAAATATGACATATAATTATTTAGAAAATTCAATACAATTTAATAAAACTAAAAAAATATGGAATTCAGAAATTAAATGCAAAGGTCATACTGCAATAAATACTTTTGGTAGCAGGGTAATATTTATAGATGGTCATTATTATGTAACAATGGGATATGTTGAAAGCTCAGGTCCGGGCGGAATAAATAATTACTCACAAGACAAAAACAGTATGTTTGGTAAAATTTTAAAAATTGATGAAAATGGAAATTATACAATTTATTCTTCAGGACATAGGAATCCACAAGGGTTATTTTTTTCTACAAACAAAAACAAAATATTTTCTACAGAACATGGACCAAGCGGAGGAGATGAACTCAACTTAATTATTGAAAGCAAAAATTATGGCTGGCCATGTGAAACTTTTGGAATATTATATGAATATAAAAATAATGAAAACCTAATGAATCCATGGCCTATTGATATTTTTAACTGTGATAAAATAGATTTTCAAAAACCTTTGTTTTCATGGACTCCTTCAATAGCAATTTCTCAAGGATTGGAATATTCAGGTGATGAATTTAAATATTTTAAGAATAGTTTTATTATTGGTTCTTTAAAGGGATCTTCACTTTTTAGAATTAATATAGATAAAAAAAATATTGTCAGAAATATAGAAAGAATAAACATTAATGAAAGAGTTAGAGATATTATTCAATTAAATGATGGAAAGATTTTTGTATTAGCTGATAGCGGAAATTTACTATTAATAAAAAAAATTGGTAAATGAAAAGACTATCTTTAATTATTGTCTCACTCTAAAGGGATTTAGCATATTATATTTTGATAAAATTATGATTACAGATTAAAAATTCGTAACTAGAAATGCAAAGCAAGTTTTCAATAAACATAATATCATCCAATAGTGATCTTACAAATATTTCTCGTTTTATAAAAAATTTTATCAATTAGTTAGTGAATCATTTTTTATAGTGTATTAGTGATATTCAGGAGGTAAATAAGTATGGATACTAAATTAATTTTAAGAATAAATGGAATTTATATGGCATTAAGTTCACTATCTGCGTTCTTTATGCCTAATATGTGGTTTGAGGGAGGTGGCTTAACTCCTAATGCCGCAGCTTATACATTGGTTCAAGCTGTTGGAACTTTTGGATTTTGTTTGGCAATAATTTCCTGGCGAACAGCTGATATAGCTGGTGAAGCAATAAAATCCTTTGGACGACTTTTTGGAATACTCCATTGTATATTTATTTTACTTACGGCTTATCAAGCATTAACTGATCAATTTACTGGATTCCCAGTTTACTTTAACATTATATTAAGTTTAGCTCTCGCATCTGCTTTCTTTTACTCTAGTAGAGAAAGTGCTTAATTTTTATCTAAAGCAGGAAAATTCCTGCTTTAGTATTTATATTTATTAGTATTTTTTTTTATTTTTGTTAAATAATAATTAAATGAGCAATAATACAGTTAATTTTTTAGGTTGGATCATGTTTTTAGTTTCCGCTCTAGGTTTCATTTTTGCAAGTTTTGGAAATTTTTGGTCAATGTTTGCCAGTATTTTTTTTCTTATTGGCTGTGTTGTATTTTTAATTCCTTTTTTTCGAAAAAAAAAGAATAATAATCAATAAGAATCAGATTTTGTATTTGTGCTAGAATTTTCTTTCATTTCATCAATAATTTTTTGAGCATGTGCTATCATAGATCTAAAATCAGATGAAATTGTAACTAATTTATATCCAAGGCCAATCATTTCTTTTGCGTAACGGGTTGAACCATTATGAATGCCAGCAATTTTACCATACTCTTTAGCTTTGTTTGCAATTAATTTAATATTTGAAAATATAGGCTCTTCTTTAACATCAAATTTAGGTTTTAAACCATAAGACGAGCTCATATCAGCTGGCCCAACATAGATTCCAGTTAGATTTGCAACAGATAAAATTTCATCAAGATTTTCTACAGCTTCTTGTGTTTCAATCATTGCAAAACTTAAGATGTTGTTATTAGCATTATTATAATAATCAGTTCCATAAACAATTTGTGCCCTCATAGGACCAAAGCTTCTTTGACCAATAGGAGGATAATAACAGTGAGAAATAAATTTTTCACAATCATTTTTAGTGTTAATCATTGGGGCTATAATACCCATTACACCAAGATCTAGCATTCTCATTATGATCCCGGGTTCATTCCAAGGAACTCTTACCATAGGAACTGAATTACTACTGTTTAAACCTTGTAGCATTGATATACATGAGTTGAAATCGTTTTGACCATGTTGCATATCAATAGTTATAGAATCCCAGCCCATTTTCCCAAATGCTTCAGCTGTAAAAGAATTTGGTAGAGATAACCAAGTATTGATAACAGGCAAATCATTTTTCCAAATTTTTAAAAGATTATTTTTCATTTTATTATTGTGTTTATATCAGTCAAAAGAACAATTAATAGATTTAAATATACTATATGATAAAATATTTTTATGCAAAAAATAAAAATTACACAAATTCAATTTCAAGCAAAGTCTACACCTTCTGAAAATGCAATTTTGCTAGAGAGTTATTTTCAAAAAACAATAACTTTTAAGCCAGATTTAATATGTACTCCTGAATGTTCAAATATTATAACCAATGATAAAAAATATCTTTTTGATAATTCTACATATCAAAAAAATTGTCCAATTTTAAATATGGCAAAATCATTTGCTAAAAGTAATAATGTTTATGTTAATATTGGTTCACTTCTTTTAAAAAAAAGAAATCAAAAAAAATTAGTTAATAGATCTATAATGATTAATCAAAGAGGTGAAATTGAAAAAACTTATGATAAAATTCATATGTTTGATGTGAATATCAATCAAAAAGAGACTCATCGAGAGTCAGAATCATTTTCATCTGGTAATAAGATAGTAATTATAAGTATAAAGAAAATTAAAGTTGGTTTTACTATTTGTTATGACTTGCGATTTCCTAATTTATTTAGAAAATTAGCAAAAAAAGGAGCTAAGATAATATTGATACCGTCAGCTTTTACTGTACCTTCAGGAAGAGCACATTGGGAGATATTGGTGAAAGCAAGAGCTATAGAAAATAGTGTTTTTACTATTGCTACAAATATGTGTGGCACACATCATACTAAGAGAAAAACATATGGACATTCTTTATTAATAAATCCATGGGGAATTACTTTAGCTAGAGGAAAAAATACACCTGTTATATTAAATTCAACAATTGATATTAGTGAAGTAACCAAGGTTAGAAAAAAAATTCCTGCAATTTTAAATTATTAAAAGAAAAATTATTTTTTATGGTTAAACTTTTCCATTTTTTTTAAAGTTTTTTCACTAACATGATGTTCAATTCCTTCGGAATCCGTTTCTGCAGTTTTTAAATCTAATCCAAGATTTAAAAGAAAGTTTAAAACAATATTATGTCTTTTTTTTGATTTACTTGCAATTTTTTGCCCTTTTAAGGTTAGGAATATTGATCTATACGGCTCTCTTTTAACAAAGCCTTGATTTTGCAGACGTTGAATAGTTTTGTTTGCTGTTGCTTGAGCTATATCAAGTTTTTGAGCTATATCAACAATTCTAGCCTCACCTTTTCTATTAAGTAATTCTGCAATTAATTCTAAATAATCTTCGGTATTTTCTTTTTTATGAGCATCTCTAACTTTTTTGAAAGACATTAATTTTAAATATCACTAAAATATTTAATTTACCAGATAATTAATATAGCCATAGCTATATTTATTAGCTATATATATAAATATATGAATGCATTAATTAACGTTATAAAGGCAAAACAAAAACTTATGTTTGAGAATGAAGGACGTCTATTAAAAAAGTCCTTTTTTGGTTTGTTAATACTTAGTCTGGCCTTTCAAAGTGGCTCATTTGGAGAAATAGTACGTCAATCTATGATCGATGCTTATTTGCAAGTATCTGTTTTTGTTGGTTTTACTCTTATTGTTTTTATTGGTTTAGATTCACTAACTAATTTTAATGTTGATTCATTTTTGGAAAAAACAAAAAAAATTCATGTACCCTTAGCTTCTTTATTAGGAGCTATCCCTGGTTGTGGAGGAGCTATCATAGTAGTAACGCAGTATATACAAGGAAGAATTTCTTTTGGATCACTTGTAGCTGTTTTAACTGCAACTATGGGTGATGCTGCTTTTTTATTACTAGCTATAGAGCCTTCTACTGGGTTATTGATATTTAGTCTTGGAATTATAGTGGGAACTTTTTCAGGATATATAGTTGATATAATTCATGGAAAATTATTTATGCTTCCTAATTCAAAAATTGAAGTTGAGTTTGAAAATTTAAAGAAAACATTTGTATCAAAATTTAATTTATTTTGGGTGATTTTGTTTTTACCAGGTTTTATTTTAGGAATAATTTTAGCATTTCAAATTGATATAGATGATATTTTTTCATTACCATTTAATTTAATCACTATTGTAGGTTCTGCAGGAGCAATTTTATCAATATTTATGTGGTCATTAAATCCTTTAAGTGATTTTCAATGCTCAACTGATAAGAGTAGAGGTTTTACATCAAGAGTCATTGATACTACTAATTTTGTAACAACTTGGGTGATTAGCGGATTCTTAGTTTTTGAAATATTTATGTATTTTACAAGTTTTGATTTAAAGGTATTTTTTGATCTTTGGCTACCATTTGTTCCTTTAGTCGCTATTTTGTTTGGTTTTTTACCTGGATGTGGTCCACAAATCGTTGTAGCGACTTTTTATTTAAATGGTTATATCCCTCTCTCTGCAGAAATAGGTAATGCAATTTCCAATGATGGAGATGCTTTATTTCCCGCTATTGCTTTAGCTCCAAAAGCGGCAATATTTGCAACTTTATATAGCGCTATACCAGCCATAATAGTAGCTTATTCCTATTTTATTCTTTTAGAATAATATTTATAAAAAAAATCTAAATTAAAAATTGGTATCAAGTGATTGAAAGAAAAACGAAAAAGACTAATGATATATTAATAAATATGAGCAAAAATAAAACTAATTTAAATAGAAGCGCACATAAGAAACTATTAAAAGAACAAAGATTAGCTAAATTAGAAAAACAATTAAAAACTAATATTTTAAAAAGAAAAAAAGCAATAAAGTTATCCAATGGATAGATTAATAATTTCTGGAAACGCAAAATTATATGGATCTATTAATGTTAAAGGTTCAAAAAATTCAGCCTTACCATTAATGGCTGCAAGTTTGTTAAGTAACAAAGATTTAATTTTACAAAATTTACCTAATCTTGAAGATGTTAATAATATGCAAAGATTACTTCAAGCATATGGAGTGATAGCTGATAGAGAAGATAGCACAATACATCTCAATGCTAAAAAGGTTATAAATCGTATAGCAGATTATGATGTTGTAAGGAAAATGCGAGCATCAATTTTAATTTTAGGTCCTTTATTATCTAAATTTGGTGAAGCAAAAATTTCTCTTCCTGGAGGTTGCGCAATTGGAAATAGGCCAATAGACATACATATTCAAGGTTTGCGAAAACTAGGTGCAACTTTTGAAATTGAAAATGGATTTGTTATTGGGAGAGTAAAAGATTCTCTAGTTGGAAATAATATAAAGTTATCATTTCCTAGTGTAGGTGCGACAGAAAACATTTTAATGGCTGCAGTCTTGGCAATAGGTAAAACTGTTATAATAAATGCAGCTAAAGAACCTGAAATAACTGATCTTGCTAAATGCTTAAATTTAATGGGCGCTAAAATAAATGGAGCTGGAACAGATATAATTGAAATTGAAGGTGTAGAAAGTTTAAATAAGACAAGTCACAAGATTTTAAGTGACAGAATTGTTGCAGGAACCTTTATTATAGCAGCTGTGATGCTTAACAAAAACTTTAAAGTTTGTGAGATAAATCCAAAACATTTAGATTCTTTAATAAATATTTTAAAAAAAATGGGCGCTAATATAAAAATAAAGAATACATCAATTGAAATCTCGCCATCAAAAAACTTAAAGGGAATTTTAGTTAAAACATCTCCTTATCCTGGATTTCCAACTGACTTACAAGCTCAAATGATGGCTTTAATGAGTATTGTTAAAGGGAATTCACAGATTAAGGAAACTATATTTGAAAATAGATTTATGCATGTTCCAGAATTAAATAGACTTGGAGCTAATATAAAAATTATTAAAGATGTGGCTTATATTCAGGGTAATAGAAAATTTGTAGGTGCTCAAGTAATGGCTAGTGATTTAAGAGCTAGTGTTAGTTTAGTTTTAGCAGGCATATGTGCCAAAGGAAAAACAGTGATCAATAGAGTATATCATCTAGACAGAGGTTATGAAAAAATTGAAAAAACCCTTGGAAATCAAGGCCCTAAAATAAAAAGAGAAAAAATATAAGTTTTTATAGTTTTTTTTAAATTTCGATATAAAAGCCGGCAAATTCAATGACTAAGACAATAATAGCTATTCCTAGAGGAAGAATAATTAATGAGTGCAAAAGCTTGCTTTTAAAAACTAGTTTTGCGCCAGATCCACTTTTATTTGATAGTGACTCAAGAAAATTAACTTTTTCATCAAAAAATAAAAATATTGATTTTATTAAGGTCAGAGCATTTGATGCTTGTACTTTTGTAGCTTTTGGTGCTGCGCAGATCGGAATTGCGGGTGAGGATATTATTAAAGAATTTGATTATTCAGAAATATACAGTCCTTTAGATTTAAATATAGGTCATTGTAGATTATCAGTTGCCGCTTTAAAAACATTGCTTAAAAAAGAAAATCCAGATACTTGGAGTAATATTAGAATAGCTACTAAATATCCCAATATATCTAAAAAATTTTTTGCACAAAAGGGTATTCAAGTTGAGGCTATCAAACTTAATGGATCTATGGAATTAGCGCCATCATTAAATATGTGTCGCAGAATTGTTGATTTAGTTTCTACAGGAGATACACTTAAAGCTAATGGATTAAAAGAAGTTGAAGTTATAATGAAAGTACAGTCGAAATTAATTATTAATAGATCTGCTTACAAAACTAATACTGATACAGTTCAAGAGATTATTAATGAAATTAAAGAATTAATTTAATGAAAATTCTTAATTACAATAATGAAAATTTTTTTAATGAACTAAAAAGTCATTTATTGAAAAGATTATCTAATACAGATAATAAAATTGATAATATTGTTAAAAATATAATTTTAGACGTTAAAGAAAATGGTGACATTGCTTTAATTAAATATGCAAAAAATTTAGACAATGTAGATTTATCACAAAGTGATATAAAATTAAGAAGTATTAACAAACTCTATTCTAAAGATGACATAGATGACAGTGTGATTTTAAGTTTTAAAAAAGCTATTAAAAACATAAAAAAATTTCATGAGAATCAGATTCCTCAAGACTATGAGATGCATAATGATGATAATGTAAAATTAAGCCTGCACTGGAAACCTATTGAATCAGTAGGTTTATATATTCCTGGAGGCAAGGCTGTATATCCTTCTTCATTAATTATGAATGTTATACCTGCTAAGGTTGCTGGAGTTAAAAGAATAGTGTGTGTTACACCACCTTCAAAAAAAATTAATCCATACATTTTGAAATTATTAGAAGAATTAGAAATTTATGAAATATACTTGGTTGGCGGTGCTCAGGCAATTGCAGCATTGACCTATGGCACTAAAACAATAAAACCAGTCAATAAAATATTTGGACCAGGAAATGCTTTTGTCAATTCAGCAAAAAAACAAGTTTTTGGCAATGTTGGTATTGATTTATTTGCAGGTCCTTCAGAAATTGTAGTTGTAGCAGATGATGAAAACAACCCTAGTTGGGTAGCAAGTGATTTAATGGCTCAAGCTGAACACGATGATAGTGCTCAATCTATTTTAATAACTGATAGTGAGGAGTTTGTTGCCAAAGTGAGACAAGAAATAAAGAACTTATCTTATGATTTATCGAAAAAAAATACTATTTATAATAGCTTAGAAATTAATGGATTATTTATAGTAATTGATAATTTGAAAGATTCTGCAAATATAGTTAATTTTATTGCACCTGAACACTTACATTTACAATCTAAACATAAGGATGAAATTTTAGCAAACATTATAAATTCGGGAAGTATCTTTTTAGGAGAATATTCCTGTGAAGCATTTGGTGATTATATAGTGGGGACTAATCATATTTTACCTACTTCTGGTTCTGCGAGATTTTCATCAGGTCTAGGTGTGCTTGATTTTATGAAAAGAAATACAGTTATTGAAATGAATAAGCAAAGTTATAATAACTGCGCTAAGGACGTAGAGCAAATGGCCAAAGTTGAAGGTTTAGATGCTCATAAATTATCAGTTAAAATTAGACAAATATAATAAAATTAATTATACAATTTTATCAACAAAAAAGGAGATAAATGCCAAAAGAAGGATCTATTGAATTTCAGGGTGTGGTTTTGGAACTTTTACCAAATGCTATGTTCAAAGTTAAATTAGAAAATGATCATGAAATACTTGCGCATTCATCTGGTAAAATGCGTAAAAATAGAATCAGAGTATTGGCAGGAGATAAAGTTACAGTTGAAATGACTCCTTATGATCTTACTAAAGGACGTATTACTTTTAGATGGAAATAAAAAAAAAATTAAAAAAAAATATTTTTCAACTTAAGAGTAAAGCAAAATGCCCAACTTGCAAAAAGAAACAAAAAGAACCATTTGTTCCTTTTTGTTCAAAAAAATGTGCTGAGCTTGATTTAATGAAATGGTTATCAGATGAACATCAAATGCATATGAAAAACAACTGAAAAATTTAAAATTTATTAATATTTAATTGAATTAAATACTAAAACACTTTATCAGAATTTTCTTAAGCCCAGGTAGCTCAGTCGGTAGAGCAGAGGACTGAAAATCCTCGTGTCGGTGGTTCAATTCCGCCCCTGGGCACCACTGTTGTATCTTTTTATTATAAGTGTATCATGATTAGGTGAAAAGATTTTTTGCAATATTTTTTTTTATATTAATCTTTGGGTTTATTTTTTTTTATTTATTTAAATCAATAATAGCTGATACTGGTTTTTATTTTGCTTATGATTACTTAATAAATAAATTAGAATTAGATAATACAAAAAATAAAATTTCTTTAAAAAATTATAAAAATACTATTATTAATGAAAAAGATACAGAATATAAATTCGAAAATATTTTAGGTTTCAAAAATAAATATAAAGAATTGAATCATATTAACTACAAACCTGCAAATGAACAATTAATTGAAACAGAGGAATGGTTACGATCTAATGGAGGTAATTTTTCTAATAAATTTTCAAATATTAAGCATATTAATAGCAAAAATGTAAGGAATCTAAATTTAGAATTTAAAATTAATTTTAACGATACTTTAATAAAAAAAAAGTGGAAAAACAATGTTGAAACAAATCCAGTTTTTTATGAGGGATTATTGTATGTGGTGACACCATTTAAGGAATTAGTGGCAATAAATATTTTAAATAAAAAAATTGAATGGGAATTTAAATCTTTAAAAAAAATTGATTCTAGAGGTATAACTCTTTGGATCAACAAGGAAAATAAAAATAAATCTTGTTTATTTGTACCTATAAGAAATGGATTATTTTGTGTTAATTATAAATCAGGTAAACTGAATAAAAGCTTAGGTGTAAATGGATTTATAAAAACTGGCACGGTCAGAGCAGCTCCTGTAATTTGGAAAGATTTTGTTATAGTAGCAACAATAGATGATCAAAAAGTAAAGTTAATTTCTTTGAAAACTGGTAAAATTATGTGGGTAATAGATATTCATCCAAAGGAAAGAAATTTTGAAGGAGGCAGTCCATGGGGTGGAATATCAATTGATACAAAAAATAATTTATTATTTTTGACAACCGGCAATCCCAGACCTGCTCTTATAGGACATTCAAGACCGGGAAAAAATAAAAATGCAAATAGTGTAATTGCAATAGATTTAAATCTAAAAAAAATTGTATGGAGTTTTCAAGAAGTTGCACATGATTTATGGGATTATGATATAGCCTCTCCACCTCTTTTAACAAATCTTAGATTAAATGATCAATTAGTTGATGTAGTAATTATTACTACTAAAATTGGTAATACTTTTATTTTTGACCGATATAGTGGAAAATCATTTAATGATATTAATTACAAATTTGTTCAAAAATCTGATTATATTTATGAAAACGTTTCTCCTAAACAAGTGTATATAAATATCCCAGAACCTTTAATTGATCTAAATTTTTCAGAAGATGATTTGGATGATAGATTACTTGATGAACAAGCTAATATAATTAAAAATATTAATAATTTTAAATTTGGCACTTTTGTACCTCCTTCATTTGAAAAAGATGTAGTTGTTTATGGATTACATGGTGGTGCTCAATGGCCAGGTGCTGTTTTTGATCCTTATAAGCAAAATATCTATGTGCAAGTTAATCAAATTCCTTGGCTTTTAAGGTTATTTGTTACTTCAAAAGATCCACATCCAAAAAGTTTTAATAATGAATTTGAAATATATCAGGAATCTTGTTCCAGTTGTCACAAGGCAGATAGAACTGGGAATTATTCAACTGTTGATGAAAAAAATATAAACTATGTACCAAGTTTAATAAAAATTTTTGATAAAAATTATAAAAATTATAATCATTTTATTAATTCTTTTAATAAAGCTCATAAAATTGAATTAGGAAGTAATAAATTAAAACAACTATTTAATCTGTTTATTAATTGGGATCAAAAGATTTTAAAATCAAATAATTTTACTACTAATTTTCAATGGTCACAATTTCTGTATTCTGATGATTTACCAGTTAGCAAACCTCCTTGGGGTAAAATAGTATCTTTGAATCTATTAAATGGAAAAATTGATTGGGAGATACCTAGTGGATATTTAAATAGTAAACAAATAGGGACATCTAATTTTGGAGGCTTAATAGCTACTGCTGGTAATTTAATTTTTTCTACAGGAACAAATGATAAAAAAATTGTAGCTATAGATAGTTCAAATGGTAAAGAATTATGGTCTTATGAAATGGTAGCTGCGGGAAGCACAGCCCCTATTACTTTTGAGATAAATGAAAAGCAGTACATAGCTGTTATGGCATCAGGAGGAAGATATCATAATTACTCTAAAAAATATGGAGAATTATATGTATTTAGCTTACTGTAAAGATTTGTGAAAAATAATTTTAAAAAAAAATCTTTTTTTAATAGATTAATAGATAAGATTGAACGAAGAAATAGAGGTAATATTATACTGATTATTTTAAACTATTATTATTATCTTTTATCCAAAATTAAAAAAAACACTACAGATAAAAGAGCATATATATTAGAGCAAATTAAAAAAAATTCGATTGTTGTTGAAATAGGAGTTTGGAGAGGTGATTTCTCAGAGAAAATTTATAATTTTTCAAAACCTAAAGAGCTTATTCTTGTTGATCCATGGATTTTCATTGAAAAGATTCGCGGTTGCGCTCCTCAAGTTGATGGAAATGAACCTCTAGATCAGAAATACTTTGATGAAGCAAAATCAACAACAAAGAAAAAATTTATAAATTGTGAAAATGTAAAAATTGTATCGAAAAATTCCGCTGATGCATCTTTCCTTTTTCCTAATAATTATTTCGATTACATTTATATAGATGGAGAACATACGTATGAAGCTGTTACTAGTGATCTTTTTCACTGGTATCCTAAATTAAAAATAAATGGTAAAATTTATGGGGATGATTATTATTGGAGAGAGGAAAATAATTATTTTAGTTTGCACAAAGCATATCAAGATTTTATTATTAAAAAAAATATTAAAAATTGGTGTGTATTTAAATCTCAAATATGTTTAATAAAAAATAATGAATAAAGACAAATTAATTATCAGTTCATGTGATGATAAATATTTTTTATTGTTAAAAGAATTATTTTTATCATTACATAATAGCTCAATATTTAATGAATATGAGTTTGCTGTTTTGGACACAGGTATGACTTTTGAGCAAATAACATATTTGAAGGATAACAAAGCAATAGTTAAAGAAGCAAAGTGGAATGTAGATGTTCCAAAATTTAAAATTTTAGGTCGTAATCATTTAAAAACACAAGTTGCTAGAGCTTTTTTACCAAATTATTTTCCAAATTATAAATTATATATTTGGTTGGATGCAGATGTTTGGCTTAATGATTTTGAAACTTTTCTTCTTTATGAGATAGGTGCTTTAAAAAATGCATTAGCTATCACTCCGCAATCAGATAGAGCTTATTTTAAACAGGCAAATGTAGAATGGTTTATGAACTTCCCTAAAAAAGTTAAAACAATTAATTTTAAAAATATTAGTAAATCTGTTTCAAACAAGTTAGCAAGGAAGTATGCTTTCCACGCCACTCTTAATGCGGGTGCTTTTGCGATTAAATCAAATAGTTCAATTTGGCAATGTTTTCAAAAAAATATAAAATTAGCTAGTAAAAAGGGTAGAATTTTTGGTACTGATCAAGTTGCTTTAGCTTTAAGTGTTTATGAAGATAAAATTCCAACTGAATTTTTGCCTTCTTACTGCAATTGGATGTGTGAATTTCATCTGCCATTATTTGATGATATAAAAAATAGGTTTGTTGAACCTTATTTGCCCAATAATCCAATAGCTTTAATACATTTGGCAGGTTTAGATGATATTAGAAATAATAAGAACATTATTTCAGATATAGAAACTCTTCAAGGAAATAAAATTAAAAAATCTTTAAGGTTTAATGTTTAAATTTGATAAACTTGTCTTCGGTGATCTTGGATGGGGGGATGAATTATTATTTGCAACATTAATGACATTGATAGTGAGTATTCTTTCAATGGGATTAGGATTATTTTTAGCTATAATTACTGTTTGGGCAAAAATTATTCAATCAAGAATTACTAGATTTATTGCTAATTTTTATACAACTGTGATTAGAGGTGTTCCTGAATTACTTGTTATTTATTTGATATTTTTTGGAGGAAATGCAGTGGTAATGAGTATAGCCAAAATATTTGGTTACAATGGTTATATTGAGCTAAACGCACTTACTATTGCAACAATTGCAATAGCCTTTATTTCTGCTACTTATTCAAGCGAAGTATTAAGAGCTGCTTATCTTTCAATAAACAAAGGTCAAGTAGAAGCTGCTAAAGCTTTAGGATTAAATAGATTTAGCATATTTATTAGAATTCTAGCACCTCAAATAATTCGTTACGCATTACCTGGGATAGGTAATGTTTGGCAAATTACATTGAAAGATACATCTCTTATATCTGTTACTGGATTAGTAGAGATAATGAGACAATCAAGAATTGCTTCTAATGTTGAGCATTCACCATTAACTTTTTTAATAACAGCAGCTTTACTATATTTATTCTTAACTACTTTTTCTGGTAAATTTTTTAAAATTTTAGAAATTAAATTTTCACAAGGGTATAATTGATGGAACAACTTTATATTTCTTTAAAGGATTATTTAATTTTTAAAAATTTTTTTGAGGTTATAAAAGGTCTTGATAATACTATATTATTACTAGCTATATCTTTGCCAATAGGTTTTATTTTATCATTAATCTTTGCATTAGGCAGAGTTTCCAAGATAACTTTTCTTGCCAAAATAATCGCGGGATATATTTTTGTAATTAGAGGTACACCATTGCTGGTTCAAATTTATTTAATATATTTTGGACTTGGATCTATCAAAGCAATTCGTGATAGTTTCATGTGGTATCTATTAAAGGAGCCATTTTGGTGTGGAGTAATTGCTTTAACTGTAAATACAGTTGCTTATGGAAGTGAAATATTTCGAGGAGGTATCCAATCAATAGAAAAAGGTCAAATTGAATCTGGAAAGGCATTAGGATTTGGGAAGTTTATGATGATGAGAAAAATAATATTTCCTATCGCTATTAGAAAGGTTTTGCCTTCTTATGGTAATGAATTAATTTTGATGGTTAAAGCTACTTCATTAGTTAGTTTAACAACTTATATGGAAATGACTGGTATCGCTAGAAGAATAATGGCAAAAACTTTCGCTCCTGTCGAGGCATTTATAGCAGCAGGGATGTTGTATCTTTTTTTAAACTTTTTAATGGTGCAGTTCATAAGATATTTAGAATGGAAATATAATGCACATTTAAGAGTCTCTAATTAAAGTAATATTATAATTCATAACCTACAGAAGTAATTGTTTTTTCTAGATATTTGTAGCCAATTTTAGCATATTCAAAAGGATTAGCTTTTTGAGGATCTTGTTCTGCTTCAATTATTAACCATTTATTATAATTATTTTCGTAAATAATTTTTAATAAAGGTTCATAATCAATACAACCATCACCTGGAACTGTAAACACTCCATCTAAAAAAGAATTTCTAAAACTCAAATTATTATCTAAAGATTTTTTTAAAATATCTTTTCTTATATCTTTGCAATGAATATGATTAATTCTGTTGATATAATTTTTTAAAACTCTTTGAATATCCGCTTGCGCAAAAATCAGATGACCAGTATCATAAAGAAGATATGTTTTTTCATTTGTCAATTCCATAAATTTGTCAACATCATCCTCACTTTGAATTATTGTACCCATGTGTTCGTGATAAGACATTGTAATTCCTGTATCGTTTAATCTATTTGATAATTCATTAATTTTGTTACAATAATTTTTCCATTCTTCATTTTCTAATTTTGGCCTAGCAGATAATGATTTCTTTGCATCTCCCTGAATTGATCCTGAGACATCTGCAAACACAAATACTTCTCCATTGACAATTTTAAGAAGATTTAGATGATCTTGCATTGCTGTCCATTCATCGGCTACAGAACGTGATCTTAGAAGAGATCCATACCACCCTCCAGGCATTTGCAATTGAAATCTTTCTAATAAATATTTAATAATTCCTGGATTTCTAGGAAATTTACCACCTAGTTCAATACCTATAAATCCAGCCTCCGAAGCTTCTTTTAGGCAAGTTTCTATTGGAGTATCTCCTCCAAGTTCTGGCATGTCATCGTTACTCCATGCTATAGGTGCTATTCCTAACTTGATTTTCATGATATTTTATTATTTCAAGATACTATAAAAATAAAGAACTTATTTATGAATATTTTAATTGTAGATGGTAATGAAAAAGAACCTTCAGATTTATATAAAAAAATGGGCATGGATACCCAGTATGATGTTTATTTAAAGGTAATCAATGATTTAAGTAATAATCAATTTAATATATCAATAGTACATCCAGCTTTTAAGAATGATTATTTACCAATAGGTGTGAGTTTAGATGATTTTGATGGAATTGCATGGACTGGAAGTCTTTTAAATATTTATGATATGACACCATCTATTACAAATCAAATCGAATTAGCTAAAAAACTCTTTACAAAAAAAAATAAAATATTTGGTAGTTGTTGGGGATTGCATGTTTTAGTAACAGCGGCAGGTGGCTTAATTAGAAAAAATCCAAGAGGCCTTGAAGCTGTTATAGCAAAAAATATTAAAATTAATGAAAAAGGAACTGCGCATAATCTTTATAAAGGAAAAAATAAAATTTTTGATTCATTTTGTTGGCATTATGACGAAACAGAAAGCTTACCTGAAAGTGCTACTGTTTTATCGTCTAATAATAAAAGTGATGTTCAATCAGTTTGCTTTAATAAAGGAAATTCATCTATATGGGCAGTTCAGTATCATCCTGAGTTTAACCCACATTGGATAGCTGGATTAATGCAACAAAGAGAAGAGATACTTTTAAATGAGAAAATTTTTGAAACTAAAAAGGAATTTGAAGACCAAAAAAATTTTTTCTTAAATACTAATAAAACAAATGACGAAGAAAAAATTCAAAAATATAATGATTTGATTAATAATACTTCACATACTTTAGAATTAGCTAATTGGATTGCAGAACTTAAGAATTAAGTTTTATTAATGTATCTATAGACTTTCTCCACCTTTGGATTAAAGGCATTAATTTTTTTTTACTTAATTTAGGTTTAGCAATTTTATTTTTTTTCCATAATTTTTCTATATGATCGGTATTATTTATTAATCCAATATTTAGGGCAGCTAAATAGGCTACTCCAAGAGAAGTTGTTTCAATGTTTTGAGGTTTGATTATGTTTATTTGAGTTATATTTGATAAACTTTGAAGAAAATTATCATTGTTAATCATTCCTCCATCTACTCTAATTTCTTTGATTGAAATTTTAGCATCTTTTTGCATAGCTTTAATTAAGTCAAGAGTTTGCAAAGAAAGACTATCTATTGTTGCTTTTACAATGTCTTCTTTAGAAGTATTTCTTGTTAATCCAAATATAGCACCTCTTGCATTAGGCTTCCAATGAGGCGCTCCTAAACCAGTAAGTGCCGGCACAACTACTATGTTTTCTTCAGCATTAGCTCTTGCATATAGTAAATTTGTTTCACTAGAATTATTGAAAAAATGCATTTTATCTCTAAGCCATTGAATAGCTGATCCTGCTACAAAAATGCTTCCTTCATAGCAATACATTTTTTTTCTATTTATTTTGAAAGCTACAGTAGTTAAAAGCTTGTTTGATGATTTTTTAAATTTGTTACCTATATTCATTAGAAGAAAACATCCTGTGCCATAAGTACTTTTTGACTGTCCAGGTTGAAAACAAGCTTGTCCAATAGTGGCAGCTTGTTGATCTCCTGCCATTCCTCCTATTTTAATTGGTGAGCCAAATAAATTTGAAGTTCCAAAATTATATGCGTTCTCTACAACTTTAGGTAAAATTGACTTAGGAATTTTGAATAATTTTAATAGTGTATTAGACCAAACTTCTTGTTTTGAGTCATAGATCATAGTTCTAGCAGCATTTGTAATATCTGTTAAATGAGACCTACCTTCTGTTAAGTTCCATAACAACCAAGTGTCAATTGTTCCAAACAATAAGTTATTATTTTTAATTAATTTTTTTAAATTATTATTATTTTCAATAATCCATTTAATCTTAGTAGCTGAAAAATAAGGATCCAATACCAATCCAGTAACATTTTGTATCAATACATCTTTTTTCTTTTTTTTTAACTGTGCGCAGTATTCACTTGTTCTTCTATCTTGCCAGACTATTGCTTTATTAATTGGCATACCAGTTTTTTTATTCCATAAAATCGTGGTTTCTCTTTGATTAGCAATTCCGATTGATAGAATCTGGGAAGATTGTAGTTTATTTTTCTTTAAAGTTTTTGCTATAAGATTTTTGACATCTTTCCATATTTCTATAGCATCATGTTCAACCCATCCATCTTTTGGAAAAAATTGTTTAAATTCTTTTTGTATTACAGAGCAAATTTTGAATTTAGTATCATATAAAACAACTCTAGAACTTGTTGTTCCTTGATCAATTGATAAAATATATTTTTTCATATTCA
The DNA here is from genome assembly GCA_002938205.1 of Alphaproteobacteria bacterium MarineAlpha5_Bin5. Lineage (GTDB taxonomy): Bacteria > Pseudomonadota > Alphaproteobacteria > HIMB59 > CACPNW01. The sequence goes on along the minus strand of PTKZ01000004.1, from coordinate 5,429 downwards.
AATATCTATTTGATTTGTAAAATTTGCATTGTCTTGAATAAATTTAAATCTATATTCTGCTTTTTTGCCCATAAGGGTCTCGAATAACCTTTCAGTTTTTCTAACTTCTTTTTTTCCATTCTCGATTGATATTTTGATTAGCTTTCTATTTTCTAAACTCATTGTTGTATTTTTAAGTTGGTCAGCAGGCATTTCTCCCAATCCCTTAAAACGATTTATTGTAGGATTATTTTTTTTGAACTCATTATTAATTATTTTGTTTTTTTCATTTTCATCAAAGGCATAAAATGATTTATCTTTGTTATAAATTTTAAATAAAGGAGGCATAGCAAGGTAGAGTCTATTATTATCAATAATTGGTTTCATATATTTATAAAAAAATGTAATTAATAAAGTAGCAATATGTGAACCATCAACATCTGCATCAGTCATTAAAATAATTTTTTCATAACGTAATTTTGATAATTGAAAATTTTTACCAATACCGCAGCCAAGTGACTGAATAAGATTTTGTATTTCATTATTGTCTGCAATTTTAGATAAACTCACTCCAAATACATTTAAGATTTTTCCACGCAGAGGAAGTATTGCTTGTAACTCTCTATTACGAGCTTGTTTTGCTGAACCACCAGCACTGTCACCTTCTACTATAAACAATTCTGTATTTTCAACTGTTTTGCTTGAACAGTCTACTAATTTACCTGGTAAACGATTTTTTTCTTTGATTGATTTTCTTTCTAATTCTTTAATTTTTGAAAGATCAGATCTTAATAAAGATCTTTCAATTAAAGTTTCTAGAAGTAAATTTGCAATTTTTTTATTTGAATTTAACCATAACAAAAATTCATTTTGTATAAAATTTTCAATTTGCTTTTGAAGTAGAGGCATAATAATTCTTTTTTTTGTTTGCCCTTCAAAACTTGGTTCATTGATAAAAATTGATATAAATATATCAGAGTAATCAACAATATCATTAATATTAATATTTATAATTTTGTTAATTTGATTTTTTTTACCAAACAATTTAATTGATTTTATTAAACCATTTTTAGTACCATTTTCATGAGAGCCACCATCTGGAGTTTCAATTGTATTACAATAAGATTTTAATGAAGATTTTTGATTTTTATTAAATGATATGAAAATTTCACATCTTTCATTTTGATTAAAATTTGTTTTGAGAGAAAAAAACTTTTCAAACAATTTATCTCTATTTGAATCTTTTTCCTTTAAATAATCTTCAATTCCATTTTTGTAGTAAAAAACCTCTTTACGGGGTGTAGAATCTGTTATTAATTCTTTATCAATATTATATGAAATCGAAGCTCCTCCAACTAAAACAGATTTCATTTTAATAAATTCGTATAATTTTTTTGGAACAAATTTTATTGTATCAAATATTTCTTTATCAGGAATAAAATGAATTTCTGTACCTTTTAATTTTTTTGAACATTTTTCAATGATAATTTTTGACTTGACTTTTCCTTTAGAATATTTTTGATAAAAAACTTTTCCATTTTTGAAAACTTTTACAATTAAACTAGAGCTTAAAGCATTGACAACTGAAATGCCCACACCGTGCAACCCTCCTGAAGTTTTATAAACTGTGTTGTTAAACTTTCCCCCAGCATGGAGAGTTGATAAAACTATTTCAAGTGCACGTTTTTTTTTAAATTTTGGATGAAAATCTACAGGGATACCTCTTCCATTATCTTTTATAATCACAAAACCATCTTTTTTATAATTAAAAAAAATTTCTGTGGCATAACCAGCTATTACTTCATCAATACTATTGTCTAATACTTCATTAACTAAATGATGAAGGCCATCCTCATTTGTGCTACCAATGTACATACCTGGTCGCTTTCTTACAGGCTGTAATCCTTCGAGTACCTCAATATTTTTTGCATTATATTTAGCTTTTTTTGCCATATAATTTGAATGTTTAGCAAAACTATCAGTTCATTTACATAAAAAAAACCGCTAAAGTAAATTTAGCGGTTTTTTATTTTATATAAAAAATTAATTATACATCATAATAGAGATTAAATTCATGTGGATGAGGTCTTAAATTCATTACGTTAACTTCACTTTCTCTTTTGTAAGATATATAAGTATCAATATTATCTTGCGTAAATACGTTTCCTTCTAATAAATATTGATGATCTTTTTCTAGGGCATCTAACGATTCCGCTAATGATCCAGGGGTTGAAGGAATTTTACTAAGTACACTTGCTGGAGCTTCGTAAATATTAATATCAGTAGGTTTGCCTGGATTGATTTTCTTTTTTACCCCATCTAAACCTGCCATTAAAATAGCAGAAAATGCAAGGTAAGGGTTTGAAGATGGATCCGGACATCTAAATTCAATTCTTTTTGCCTTTGGACTTGCTGTATAATTATTTGGGATTCTAACAGAAGCAGTTCTATTGGCTTGAGAGTATGCAATGTTTACTGGTGCTTCAAATCCAGGTACTAAACGTTTATATGAATTAGTAGTGGGGGCACAAAAAGCCAGTAATGAGGGAGCATGTTTCAATATTCCACCTATGTAATGTAAAGCAAAATCACTTAAGTCAGCATAATTACCTTTTTTATACATTAGCGTTTTATTTTTTTTCCAAATACTAGAGTGTACATGCATACCTGAGCCATTGTCTTCAAAAAGTGGTTTTGGCATAAAAGTAGCAGTCATACCATGAAGTTTAGCTACATTTTTTACAACGTATTTATATTTTAAAAGATCGTCTGCCATGTTTAATAATGGAGAAAATTCTAAATCAATTTCACATTGTCCACCAGTTGCAACTTCATGGTGAGAAGCTTCAACATTTATTCCAATATCTTCCATTGTTAAAACCATTTCAGTTCTAACATCTTGTAAGCTATCTGCTGGAGGCAAAGGAAAGTAACCTCCTTTATGTCGAGGTTTGTGACCTAAATTTGGATTCTCATCCCTGCCTGTATTCCATGCTCCTTCAGTAGAATCTACTTCATGAAAGGCAAAATTCGAACCAGAGTCATATTTTACATCATTAAAAACAAAAAATTCTGCTTCTGGTCCAAAGTAAGCTGTATCACCTAAGCTAGAGGATTTTAAATATTTTTCAGCTTTTTGCGCAATGAATCTTGGATCTCGTGAATAACTTTCATAAGTTATTGGATCAACAACATTGCAATAAAAAGCAATTGTTTTTTCAGAATAAAAAGGATCTAAATATCCAGTTGATACATCTGGCACCATAGACATATCACTATTTTCAATTGATTGGAAACCTCTTACAGAAGATCCATCAAAACCAACACCATCAACAAATAAATCCTCTGTTAGATACTTTACTGGTATTGATATGTGATGCGTTGAACCAGGTAAATCTGTAAATCTTAGATCAACCATTTTAATATCACTATTTTTAATTTTTTTTAAAAGCTCTTTTGGAGTTTTGCAGTTAAATTTCATAATTACCTCATAATAACATTAACTACCCTTAACCATTAAGGACAGTATGACTTCAGTCATGCTCTAGTTATGAAATCTGCTATTATGCGCGTTCCTTCAGCTGTTGCTTACTTCCGACCCGTTTGGGTTGAACGATTTATAACTTTTGCATGCGTTCCTTCGATCAAAAGATCTACTTCCGATTCAGAACTAATCCTGAATTGAACGATTTAGCCCCCCTGATATTTATTTTATTTAAAAAGTAAAGAAAAATTAAACTGCGTCGCTATTTTTTTCACCTGTTCTAATTCTAATTACTTGCTCAATATTATATACAAAAATTTTTCCATCTCCAATTTTACCAGAATATGCAGCATTTTTAATGGCATCTATAACCATTTTCTCATTTTCATCATCAACAATAATCTCAACTTTCATTTTAGCAAGAAACTCATCATCATACTCATCTATTGTTTCTAACCCACCACTTGAGCCTCTTTGTCTTCCAAATCCCTTGACATCAGTTAAAGTCATTCCTGAAATACCAGCCTCATGTAGAGCATCCTTGACTGCAGATAATTTAAAAGGCTTTATTATAGCTTCAATTTTTTTCATATTTTAGCTAATCTATAAAGTGCTTTTTCTATATTTTCTAATGAATTCGCAAAACTTATTCTTATAAAATCATTAGCACTTTCACCAAAACTATTGCCTGGTACAACTGCAACATATTTTTCATTTAATGCTATTTCAGCAAACTTGCTACCGTTTAGACCAGTTTTTGAAATATTTGGAAAAGCGTAAAAAGCTCCACCAGGTTCAAAGCATGAAATGTTTTTTATTTTATTTAAATTTTTATAAATAAAATTTTTTCTATTTTGAAATTCTTTAACAATTTTATTTACTTCATCTTTAGGCCCTTTAATTGCTTCTAATCCAGCATATTGTGATATAGAACTTGGACATGAATGATCATTTACACATAATTTATTAGCATAATCAATTATTTTATTTGGCCAAATACTCCAACCTAATCTCCATCCAGTCATGCAAAAAGTTTTACTCCAACCTTCTAATATAATAAGTCTTTCTCTTAAAGATGGATAATTAATTAGTGATGGCATTGTTTGACCATCAAAAATAATCTTACTATATATTTCATCACTTAATACATAAGTTCTTGGATACTTATTCAAAATATTTACTAGGTTATCTATTTTATCTTTATTCATAAAAGAACCTGTCGGATTATTAGGATTGTTAATAATTATTAAACTTGTTTTATTTGAAATTAATTTTTCAAGATCATTTAGATCTATTTCAAAATTATTTTTTTCTTTTAATTTAATAGGAACAGCCTTTGCTCCACTATATTTTATCATTGATTTATAAATTGGAAAACCAGGATCAGGATAAATAATTTCATTTTCTTTTCCTCCAAAAATTAAAGAGGAAAAAAAAATTACAGGCTTACCTCCCGGAGTTATTAAAATATTGTCAGGATCAATAATTACGCTATAATCTTTCTGAATCATTTCAGAAATTGCTTCTCTTAAAATTAATATCCCATTCGAAGGTGTGTAACCATGATATCCATCTTTTATCGCTTTAATGGCAGCTTCTTGAATATTAATTGGAGTTGGAAAATCTGGCTGTCCAATACCTAAGTTAATAATATCTTTTCCTTCAGAACTTAATTTATTAGCTTTTTCCAATATGGTAAATGCTGATTCAGTCTCAAGATTAATTATTCTTTTGGAAACTGTCATAATTTTGATATAGCAATTTAAATAAATTAATAAACTTTAAACTTAATTAATTTTATGGCGAACGTAGCTCAGTTGGTTAGAGCGCAGGCTTGTGGTGCCTGATGCCGTGGGTTCGAATCCCATCGTTCGCCCCATAATTGCACTTTTTTTACTAATTTTTTACTTTCACTATTGTTTTTTATTTTAATAAACATAAAAGCAGCAAAATGAAGGGCCGGTGG
>PTKZ01000039.1 GCA_002938205.1 Alphaproteobacteria bacterium MarineAlpha5_Bin5 | reverse complement strand
CTTATGACAGTATGTATATATAACGAACGATTTTTTTGTGTTATGGAGATAGATAATGAAAAAAAATAAATTTATACAAGGGAGATGGTACAAAATTAATAAAAAAATAAAAAAAAGAATAGTAGCAAAATATCACAAAATTAAAGATTGGGTAATGGATCCAAGCGGTTATTTTTTAATAGCTATTGATAGAGAGAAAAAAATATTAAGAGTTGGATATTGTAAATTTACCAAATTAGGCAACAAGCCTGTCAATGATATGGTATCAATAATCTCAGGCAGAAATGCTATAGAAATTGTTAATACATTAATAAAACACAAGTACATATCTTCATTGCAACATGCTGCTGACATGGGCATTGAATTATGCAAAGCTGAATTAGCTTTAAAATATAAATTAAATTATGTTCAGGACAAAGACCTGCACATAAAATAAGTTCTTATCAATTTAAAAAAATTGCTAAGGTTAAAATTTCAGAGAGGGCCTTCTGTTGTCAGGTGCCCAAGCCCCATAAAAAATTTACTTATTTGCCAACCAAACTAATATTAAACCAACAACTATTAATTCCATTTTATACTCCTTCTTTTATATATACTTTTATCATTTTTTTTAATCTAAAGAAATTATTACATTTGTGATTTTGAAATTTATTAACAGGGGCGTTCTGTTGCCAGGTGCCCCAAACCCCGTAACTTAATTAATAAATTAATTAAGCTGCAAGTGCATAACTTTCGTTAGCATTTATATATTAGCCCATTACGGCGGAACAATACCGAACGAAAGAATAACCTTTAGACATTCGTCGATCCTAGTTCACCCCCGTAAATTAATAATGGTGGAGGTGGTGGGTACTGCCCCCACGTCCGCAATGGTTATTACGAAATTCGTTTATCGTTATAGTTGGAAATCCAACATAATTAATATAAAACTTAATATGTAATTTACAATCTTTCTATTACAATAAATTTCTATATTTTTATGAATAATTTTAAGGATTACTCAAAAATTTTAATAATTTTTTTGTTTTCATATTTTATATTGTTAAGTCTTTTTCAATTTCTGCCGCAACATTGGAGTGCAATTTTAGATCAGGATATATATATAATTTACAATTCTTTACTCATATCATCGGGGCTTGAACAAGAATATTTAGACCATCCAGCTTATACGACATTTCTTGTTCTTGGAAGTGTTTACAAAATTTTATCTATTTTTTTTGATAATTTTACAATTCAAGAAATTTTGATTTCTGAAAATATAGATGAGAATCTTCAAACTTTATTTATTATAGGAAGAATTTTAAATAGTATTTACTTTGGTTTATTTGTTTTAATTTTGTATAGTATTTTAAAAGAATTAAACATAGAGAAAAAAATATCTATGTTAAGTACTTTTCTCATAGTTTTTTTTAGCGACACTTTCCAGCTGTTATTTTTACTTAGGTCAGAAATATTGTCGGTGTTAATGTTTCTTTTGTTTTTATATTTTTTGATAAAATTTATAAAAAATAAAAATAAAATAAATTATTGTTTTTTTTCTGGATTTTTTTTCTGTTTGGCGATGTTAGCTAAAATACAAGTAGTTTTTCTATTTTTAACTTTGATAGTTTCTCTACCATTCCTGTTTAATTATTTTGCAATACCAACAAATAAAAATTATTTAATTCATATTAAAAAATATTACATATCAAGTTTGATTTTTCTTACAATTTTTTTCATAGGTTACTTTATGATCCAAATAATTGTTGGATCAACTTTGGCTAATGCTTTTCAGGTACAAAAATTATATTTTACAAACAATTTAGATTTTTTTTTAATTTTAATATTCATTATATTTTATGTTTTTTTAATTAAATACTTAACAGCAAAAGGCAAAACAAATTCCTCAGAAATTATAATAACAATTTCAATGATTTTAGTTGGATTTACTTGCTGTATAGTTTTTATATTTTTTTTAGATTTAATTGATTTAATACCTTTAAATAAATTAGTTTTAATGCGAATAATGAATCCGCTATCTTATTTGTCTCAATTTATAAATCAAGCTACGGATTACAATATTAATATAATAACTACTTTAAGTAAATTTTTTTATGGTGCTCTAGGATCGCAGCCTGTTGATTTTAATAAAGGAGTTGCTGCTCCAAAAGAATTGAAAACGATTTTGTTAATCGAGCTACCCCTATTTTTTAGAACATTAAACATAATTATTTTTACATCTTTATTTTATTTATTATGCAAAAAAATAAAAAATAATAACCTTATTCTATTATCACTGGTGTTATTTTTAGGAATTTTTATTTATTTTCTATCAAGTAATTTTAGAGAAACACATGGTTATAATATATATTTATTTCCATTATTTATAATTTTAGCTTCAATTATATTAAATAAATTAGAAAAAAAGTTTGTAATTACTTTTTACTTACTATTATCAACCAGCTTTTTATCTGAGACTGTTCTGATGTTTGATCAACATAAAAATCATTTTATGCGCAAACCAAGAATTTATGCGATTTGTGGTATTGAAAAATGGAAAAATCCAAGAAGTTATAGAGCTGATTATGATAAATCTTCATATATTAGCCTTTACCCAATAGAATCAGTTTATTGGTTATTTAATTATAATTTTAAAAAATTTGATCAACAATTTTTTATAAAATATTGTGAGCAAATGAAGTAAAAATGAATTAAAGAAACTTTAGTGAAAAAAAGCAACTACATTTATATTTATGCAACCATAGTCTTATTTATATTATTTCTATCTGGAATTATTTTTAAAGAATATTTTTTTTCTATCTTAACAAGTCCCGAAGTAACAAATTCAAAATTTTTTATTATTTATATAATAATAAGCATTATCTATTTTTTATCTCCCTTACCTGTAACAATAGTGATTTTATTAAATGGTTATTTATTCCAAGATATTGGTTTATATATTTCGCTCGCTTTATTAGTGTTAGGATCTTCATTACTATGTTTATTTTCAAATAAGATTCAATCTAAGTTTAATTTTAATTTTTCAAAAATATTTGGTAAAAAAAAAATTAATTTAAAAAAAATAAGTGAAAATAATTATTCTATTTTTTTTTCTAGATACATAATTCCTTATTTTTTTCATAATATTTATTACGGTCTTATAAAAACTAATATAGTCAAATTTATTGTTATCATTTTTTTGGCTGAAATTCCTATGACTTACGCACTAAATTTGCTAGGGAGTTCTTTGAAAAATTTTCAATTAAATTATTCTCTTTCAAGTTATTCTATTTTTGATGATACAAATTTCTATGTATCATTTATTGTAATATTTGTTATTTTTGTTTTAAGCAACTTTTTTTTAAAAAATAAATAATTTATGTGTGGAATATTTGGAATTTCGAAAAATGTAGACAAATCTAAGGACTATGACAAAATTCTAGAAGATATTAATTTGTATGTTGGTTATAGTCAAAATAGAGGATCAGATACGTTTGGTATATCTTTTAAGTTAAAAGATAAAATTTTACTATTTAAGTCAAATGAAAAACCTTCAAAGGCAATAACAAGAAAAGAATACAGGAATTTTTTAAATGATAATTTAAAAGATCAGCTACAAAACCAACTTTTGATGATTGGACAAACAAGGTTAGTAACTAACGGATCAAAATTTTCTTACAAAAATAATCAACCTTTACAATGTAAAAACGTAATTGGAGTTCATAATGGTATTTTTACAAATTTACAAGAAACTGACACTGAAAAAACAATTAATTATGAAAGCTATGACGTAAAAAGTGACTCTCTAATGTACTTTGAAAAACTTTCTGAAATTTATGATCAAGAAGATTTTATTACAAATTATTTAAAATTTATTAAAAGTATTGTTGGTAACTATTCAATTGCCTTTTTTCTTAAAAACGAAAATAAAATATTTATCTCTTCAAATTGTGGATCTTTATATTACTATTATAATGAAGATTTTTTTTCATTTGCATCTGAAAAAAAATTTTTAAAACAATTTTTAAAAAAATCTTCATTGAATAATAAAGCGGATATCAAAGATGATGAACTGATCAAATGTTTAAATTCAACAATAATATTTAATAAAGATGATAATAATTTAATCAAAATAGATCATGAGAGTGAAAATCTAAAAAATTTAAATATTTCTATAAAAAATGATTTGAATTTTAGTATTTTTAATAATCAAGAATATCAATCTAGGAAATTAGAAAATCTAAAAAAATGTTCAAAATGTATTTTACCAGAAACATATCCATTTATTAAATTTAATAAAAACAATATTTGTAATTATTGCGAAAACTATGAAAAACAAGTTTTTCAGGGTGAAAATCAGTTAAATGGATACTTAGAAAAATTTAGATCTAAAAATGGTGAGCCCGATTGCATTGTAGGATTAAGTGGCGGAAGAGACAGTTCATATGGATTACATTTGTTAAAAATAAAGTATAAATTGAACCCGGTTGCTTATACTTTTGATTGGGGACTAACAACTGATATTTCTAGAATTAATGCTGCTAAAGTTTGTGGAAAATTAGGAGTTGAACATATTATTCGATCTGCAGATATTGAAAAAAAAAGAGAATACGTTAGAAAAAATTTATTTGCATGGCTTAAAAGACCACATTTAGGAATGTTGCCAATAATTCAAGTTGGCGATAAAGGTTTTTATGACTATGGAAGAAAATTATCTAAAGAACTTAATATAAAATTAGTAGTTCACTGCACTGGATATCAACTAGAACAAAGAGAGTTTTTTTTAGGTTTTGCTGGAATTAACCAAGTTTTAAAAAATAATCAAAGTATGTATTCATATGATTTTATAAATAAAATTAGAATGTTTTTTTGGTATGGATTTCAATTTTTAATAAATCCATATTATTTAAATTCTGCTCTTATAGATAATTTTGATGGGTTTTTAGCAAGCTTTATAAGAAAAGATGATTTTTTACATTTGTACAACTATGAACCATGGAATGAGAGTAAAATGCTTCAAACTCTTAAAGAAAAGTATAATTGGCAAGACGATATTTCATACGGAAAAAATCAGTGGAGAATGGGTGATGGGCAAACAGCATTTAATAATTTTGTGTATTATTCTTTGGCAGGTTTTTCTGAGTATGATAATTTTAGATCTAATCAAATCAGAGAAAATTTAATTACCAGAGAAGAAGCTTTAAAGCTTTGTGAAGAAGATAACAAACTTAAATATGATACTCTAAAAAACTTTAGTGAAATAATAGGATTTAACTTGGATAATGTATTGTCTAAAGTTAGCTGTATAGAAAAACTTTATTAAAATAGTGATAATTCCAAATTTTAAGTTCAAATGACAATTGAAAAATTATTAAAATATAAGATAGAAATATTAATTCTTATAATTATTTTAGTGTTTTCATATTA
>PTKZ01000038.1 GCA_002938205.1 Alphaproteobacteria bacterium MarineAlpha5_Bin5 | reverse complement strand
CAAGAAATTTGGCAATTAAACATGCTAGAGGTTCTTATTTGGCTTTTATAGATTCTGATGATATATGGAAAAAAAATAAATTAAAAACTCAATTAGACTTTATGATTAAGGGATCATATTTATTTACATTTACATCTTATAACCTGATAAACGAAAGTGATAAAATTATTGGAGTTAGAAAAGTTTTTTTTGATGCTAATTATTCAAGATTAATAAAATCTAATTTTATAGGCCTAAGTACTGTTATGCTTTCAAAAAAAATGTTTTGTAAAGTAAAGTTTCCAATTTTAAAAACCCAAGAAGATTTTGCTTTATGGCTTATGCTATTAAAAAAAGGTTATAAATTAAAACATTTAAATAAAGCACTATCATCATGGAGAATGACTGAGGATTCATTATCCTCAAATAAATTTCAAAAAATAAAGGATGCATTTACATTATTTTACAAATTAGAAAATAAAAATTTTATCTTTTCAATTTTTAGTGTAGTAGTACTGAGCTATAATAAACTATTAAAAAACCTTACAAAATGAAGAAAAAAGCTCTTATAACAGGAATAACAGGCCAAGATGGTTCTTATCTTGCCGAGTTATTATTGAAAAAAGGATATATTGTTCATGGTATAAAAAGAAAATCATCTACTTTTAATACTACTAGGATTGATCATATTTATAAAGATTTTCATGAAGCTTCAAATTTTTTTTTACATTATGGAGATTTAGCGGACTCGAACAGTCTAGTTAATATAATAAGTAAAATTAGACCACATGAAATATATAATTTAGGAGCTCAGAGTCACGTTGGCCACTCTTTCGAAATACCAGAATATACATCAGAAGTAAGTGGATTAGGTTCATTGAGAATATTAGAAGCCATGAGATTTCTAAAACTAAAAAAAACAAAATTCTATCAAGCCAGTACTTCAGAACTATTTGGAGAAAAACCTAGTGGTATAAATTCATTTAATGAAAAATCTTTAATGGTACCGAAATCACCATATGGTGTTTCAAAACTATATTCTTATTGGATAACTAAAGTTTATAGGGAAGCTTATGGATTTTATGCATGCAATGGAATTTTATTTAATCATGAAAGTCCCAGAAGAGGAGAAACATTTGTGACAAGAAAAATAACCATGTTTTTTGCAAAAAAAATTTTGGGCTCAAAAGATATTTTATACTTAGGAAATTTAAATGCTAAAAGAGATTGGGGTCATGCCAAAGACTATGTGGAAATGCAGTGGAAAATATTGCAGCAACGAAGACCAGATGACTATGTAATTGCAACTGGCAAAACGTTAAGTGTGAGAGATTTTGTAAATGAGTGTTGTAAATATTTAAATTTAAAAATTAAATGGATTGGTAAAGACATGAATGAAAGAGCATATTTAATTAAAGGAAAAAAAAAAGAACTTATAATTAAAATAGATAAAAAATACTATCGACCATTAGAAATAAATTATCTAAAAGGAGACCCAAGAAAAGCATTTAAACAATTTAAGTATAAATTAAAGTATTCTTTAAATGATCTTGTTAAAGAAATGATTGACTCGGACATTTTAGAAGTTCAAAAAAAATTATAAATGAAAAAAACAGACTCAATTTATATTGCTGGTCACAAAGGTCTGGTAGGAAGTTCAGTATTAAAAGTACTTAAAAAAAATGAATTTAACAACTTGATAACAGTGGATAGAAAAAGACTAGATTTAAGAAATTCAAAAAAAGTACAAGAATTTTTTAAAAATAAAAAAATAGATTATATGGTAATGGCCGCTGCAAAAGCTGGTGGTATTATAGCTAATAGTACAAATCAAAAAGATTTTTTTTTAGAAAATATAGAAATTCAAAATTCATTGCTGAATTTGGCGTTAAAAAAAAAAATTAAAAGAACAATTTATTTAGGTACCTCGTGTATTTACCCAAAATTTGCAAAAACACCTATACAAGAAGATAGTTTATTGACTGGAAAATTAGAAAAGACAAATCAATGTTATGCAATTGCTAAAATTGCTGGCATCAAATTTAGCGAAACACTTTATGAAGATCATAAATTAGATATTATTGGTTTAATGCCAACAAATGTATATGGTCTGAATGATAATTTTGATAAAGTAAATGGCCATGTTATACCTGCGATGATTACCAAATTTGTTGAAGCTAAAAAAAAGCAATTAAAACAAATCAAATTACTTGGTACTGGAAAGCCAATCAGAGAATTTATACATTCAGATGATTTAGCAGAAGCCATAGTTAAATGTTTAAATACTCCAAATTATAAAATTCGAAATAAATTTAAGTCAAAATTTCCTTTAATTAATGTTGGTACAGGAGAATTTATTTCAATATTAAATCTTTCTAAACTTGTTGCCAAATATGTAAATTTTAAAGGAAAAATATTGTTTAATAAAAATTTTCCAGATGGAACTTTTAAAAAAAATCTTAATTCAAGTAAAATTTATAATTTGGGCTGGAGACCAAAAATTAAACTAAAAGATGGTTTAAAAGAGGTTATTAATTTAAGATTAAATTGATGTTACTAAATAGTATATTTTATTTAATAACAATATTTATTGTATTATTTTTTTTCTTTAAGAAAACTCAGTTATTAATTGATGATAGATCATTTTCTGTTCATAAAAATTTAGCACAAAATAAAAAAACACCAATTGTCATTGGTGGAATTTATATTTATATAATATTTTGTTATTTTTTTCCTAATGAATTTTTAAATTTAAAAATTTTTGGTTTATTGATTTTATTGATTGGTTTATCTTCTGATAAAAATTTTTTTGTAAATCCTTTACTTAGATTATTAGTACAAATTTTGATATTATCTTTATTAGTTAATCTTGATAGTATTTATATTAAATCTATAAATATAGAATTTATAGATAATCTATTAAAATATAATATAACAAATATTGCACTTACAGTTTTTTGTTTTTTAGTTTTAATAAATGGTAGTAATTTTTTAGATGGTTTAAATGGTTTATTATCAGGATATTTTATTTTAGTTATTTTGTCATTAATATTTATCGATATTAATAATCCTGAAATTACAATCAAAAATTTAGATCAAATAAAAATTTTATTAATAGGACTATTAATTTTTATCATATTTAATTTTTTGGGCTATTGTTTTTTGGGTGATGGAGGGGCATATTTAATTTCATTAATATTGGGGTTATTTTTAATTCAAAATTACAATAATAATTTTTTTATCTCACCATATTTTGTTGCTTTGATGTTGTGGTATCCAGCATTTGAAAATTTATTTTCTTTATCCAGAAGAATTTATTTAAAATCAAAAGTCTCAAAGCCAGACAATTTTCATTTACACCAGTTAATACTGAAATTATTGAAAAAAAAGGTCGCTGTTAAATATTTGAATTCAACAACATCATTTGTAATATTATTTTATAATTTTATAATTTTTGGAATTTCTTTAAAATACTATTATCACAGTAAAATATTAATAACTTTAATTTTATTTAATATATTGGTCTATTTAAGTCTATATTATTTTCTGTCTAAAAATTTTGTATCTAAAAAATAATGCTATTATTTCAATTAGTATTAAAAATCCATCTTTTAAAGCATTAACTTTTTTTTCTCCAGCAATCCTTTTTTTTTCATATGAAGGTATTGATTTATACTTCATACCAGCTAATTGCATTTTGATTGGTAGCTCTACACAAAATCTAAAATCATTTGAGTTTATATTGAGTTTTTTAAAACATTCTGTCTTACCCATTAAATATGTATATAAAATATCTGAAATATTTAGTGAAAATAAAAGATTTCCCAACTTAGAAAAAATTTTATTACCAATTAATGTTATTATGGTGTCATCCTCACTACCGCCACCATGTTCATATCTAGATGTATAAACAAAATCTTTAGTTTGAATTAGTTTATACATTTTATGTAAATCATTTACTTCAAAAGAACCATCGGCATTGAAAATACAAAAATAATTAGTTTTGCAATTATAAATTCCCTCAATAAGAGAGTTTCCATACCCTTTGCCATTTTGAGTGTAAATTTCTATATCAAAAGATTTTATTGCATTAATTGTTTTTTCATCATCTTTTTGCAAAGAAACTAAAATTTTACAATCAAAATTTTTTAATTCGCTCAATACTTTTGGTAAAGACTCTGATTCATTTTTAGCTGGGATTATTAATGTCAAATCTTTCATTGAAACTAACAATTTATACCTGAGTTTTCTAATTCCAAGAAAGATCTTACATATTTAGAATACTTTTGAATTCTTAAATGATTAAATTTATTCGAAAAAAAATCTCTAAAATGCTTCTCATGAATTGGATTAAATTTAAATTCTAATACAGTATCTCCTAAGTGTACAGGTTTTGAGAAATTATTTAAAGAACTTGCATTAATATCTATGTCAATTGTTGCTCTAATTTTATTATTATTTGAAAGCCAATAACTTCTTTTATAGTTTGTTTTAAGGACAAATTTATAATTAAAATCATTATTATTTTTAAATTTTATATTAAAAAAATTTTTTTTTAAATCTTCTATTAAATTTTTTTCATTAGTTTTTAAATTTATTTTTTCTACATTTTTCCAAACATTAAAGTTTTTTTTATTTTTTACTTCAATATAAATTTTATCTAAATCACTATTATACCATCTAAATCTAATTTTTTTTCTCTCACTTACTCCATTGATGTTATCTTTAACAAAATCATAATTAGCCGTATCTAAATATATAGAACTAATAGTTCTATCTGGATATTGTTTAGTAAAACCATTAACTAGTAAGAATTTTTTGAAAAAATCATCTTTAAATTTTCCAAGAACAAATTTTTTTTCTACCCTTTTTTCATTCATTTTAATAAAATAACTCGTTTATTATTTTGTTATCAATTTTTTTGGTTAAAGCATTTTGGTCTTTTATAATTTCATTATTTAACCCTATTAAATAATTAAATTGACTATCGCCATTTGAGTCATTGATATAAAGCGATGCTCCTTCATATTCTTTTTTTTTATTAAATACAACAATATCAAATTCATTATTTTTGAATTCGTATTTTGTTAATTTTAAGTTCGAACCATCTTTTACTGCTACACCTAACTTTGAATTTTGAAAATTTATGTTCGATATTTCTCCTTTAGCATTTTCTCCAAAACTTAGACCTTTATCTTTGATATTTGAACCTTCTATAAAATTACCAACTACTTTTGCGCCTGAAATATCTAAACAATCATTATTTATGTTTTCACAAAAAATATTTTCGAAATTTAAAGTCCCAAAATCTATATCTATAGCATCTGCTTGTATATTTTTTACTTTTAAATTTCTAATATTGCTAATAGATGAAATTATATTAATTGCATCCTCACTTTTTGACGAAATTATTTGAGTATCAATAATTTCTACGTTTGAATTAATAATGTTTACACCACCATATAATATTTTATCTTTTTCTTTTGGATAAGATAAATTCTTAAAAATTACATTATTAAATTTAAAATTATTATTGGATAATATTAAAGAGCCAATGTTATCATCACTATAAATTACAATTGGTTGATCTTTTGTGCCATTAAAAAAAATTGATCCTTCAGAAAAAATTGATACATCTTTTTTAAAAAATATCTTTACCCCTTGTTGAAT
>PTKZ01000037.1 GCA_002938205.1 Alphaproteobacteria bacterium MarineAlpha5_Bin5 | reverse complement strand
TTGTGTTCCTCGGTAGCTCAGTGGTAGAGCAATCGGCTGTTAACCGATCGGTCGCTGGTTCGAGCCCGGCCCGGGGAGCCATTATTTGCATTTAACTTTTATTAAATCTTCAAATCTAGTTGTATAAGAGGGTGATACTTTTTGCCTTCTCATTATCCATTTCTTTGTAACTCCTTCAGCAGCTATTTTTACTGTAGAATTTCCATAACGTGAATTAATTGTATCTATAGTTTCCATTACAGCATTTGAAATGAAAAAATCATGATCTAACAAAGTTTGCATTGTATCTGCCCTACTTAAACCTTGCAAAACTATACCTACTTTTTTATATCGATATCCTTCTCGGTATATTCTTCTGATTCCTTCTAATGCTCGTTTTACAATTTTTATACTATTATTTGTTGGGTATGTTAATTGAAGTTTTATTGAATTAGAGTATTGTTTTTCCCTTCTATTAAAACAATTTGTTAAAACAAAAATATTCATTGCATCTGCTAGCAGTCCTTCTTCTCTAATTTTTTCAGAAACACGTGAACTATAACAAGATATTGATTCCTCTAAATCTTGAATTTTTTCTACTGGATTTTTAAATGATCTTGATACACAGCAACTTTTTTTATCACTTGGAATTAATTCAAGATCTAAACACGAAATTCCACATAATTCTAAATATATTCTTTCACCAATAACTCCAAGATTTTTTTTTATCCAGCCTTTATCAATTTGAATAAAATCATGTGCACTATTTATATTATATTGTTTAAGAAATGCTGATGTTTTTCTACCTATACCCCAAACATCTTCAATAAAAGTATTTTTTAAAGCTTCTTTTATATCTATCCATTCCTTTAAAATACAAATACCTTTATATTTTGGTTTTTTTTTAGCTAAGTTATTTGCAATTTTTGAAATAGTTTTTGTAGATCCAACTCCTATACTAACTGGTATGCCTATCCACTTCTTCACCTTATTCCTTATATGATTACAATAAGTATCAATTTCATAATTCTCAAATCCATTTAAATTTAAAAAAGCTTCATCAATTGAATATATTTCAATATCTTCAGCAAAATTAGCAAGTATTTCCATAACTCTTTGAGAGATATCACCATACAAAGAATAATTAGAAGAAAAAACTCTTACATTATTTTGTTCAATAATTTTTTTTACTTTAAAATATGGTTCTCCCATTTTAATACCTAGCTTTTTAGCCTCAGTTGATCTTGTAATTATGCAACCATCATTATTTGATAAAACAACGATAGGCTTGCCTATTAATTTAGGATTAAAAATACGTTCGCAAGATGCATAAAAATTGTTACAATCTATAAGGGCAATAGATTTTTGTAATGAAGAATGATTATTTGGTAATTGTGTTGTGTATAACATAAGTAACAACTCCCCATATAAAGCATTCCATTTCTTCCTTTACTTCAATACTTGGATATTCTTGATTAGCTGAGACTAAAAATAAGGAAGTGTCTTTCTTTCGTATTTTTTTTACAGTTAGATCGCCAAAAATAGAAGCAATCACTATATTTTCATTACGTGGTGTAATACTTCTATCGACTATAAGTAAATCACCAGACATAATACCTGCTTTAATCATGGAAGGTCCATTTGCTTTCACTATGTAAGTAGCAGCAGGATGTTTAACTAAATATTCATTTAAATCTAATTTACTTTCTAAATAATCTGTGGCAGGTGACGGGAATCCAGCTGAAACTGAATCAATAAAAAACGGTGCTATATTTTTTTTATTTGATTTTGGTTTAATTATAAAAATTTCACTTTTTGCACACATATTTTTAAATATTTTTTTTAAATATTTGATAAATATATATTATTATAATTAATAATATATTTATGTTCTTGTTTTGTTCTATTTATTTAGATTAATAAAAAAGTCAACATAATAATGTTAAAATCTGTTAAAAAAAAATATGGCTAATTTATTTGAAACTGATGCTTATATGAAAGAATTTCAAACAAAAATAATTAGAATAAATAAAGAAAACAAAACGATAGAATTAGAAGATACTGCATTTTATGCAAAAGGTGGTGGACAACCTGGAGATATTGGAATTATTGAAATTGAGGGGGAAGAAATTAGAGTTACTGATACAATAAAAAATGAAGGTTCTATAATAAATATAGTTGAAAATTTAAAAAATGCAGAAAGAGAGAAAAAAATAATTGGAAAAATAGACTGGATAAAAAGATATAAACATATGAGAATGCATAGTGCTTTACATTTAATGTGCTCAATAATACCCATGAGTGTTACTGGAGGGCAAATTGGTTTTGAAAAAAGTAGACTAGATTTCAATGATCCAGAGAAAAAAATAATTAAAGAAGAAATACAAGAGAAACTCAATTTTTTAGTAAAAGAAAACCATAAAATTACTTATGAATTATTAGATAGTAAAATATTACAAGAAAAACCTGAAATTGTTAGAACTATGTCGGTTAAGCCTCCAAATATAAATGGGCAATTAAGAGTAGTTAGAATTGGTAATATTGATTTTCAACCTTGTGGTGGTACACATGTGAAGTCAACTATAGAAATAGGTAAAATTAAAATAGGTAAAGTTGAAAACAAAGGACGAATGAATCGTAGAGTAAATATATTACTTAATGATTAAGAATTTGACTTAAAAATAATTTAGTACGATCACTTTCTGGATTATTAAAAAATTTATCAGGAGCAGCTTCTTCAACTATTCTGCCTTCATCCATAAAAACCATACGATCTGCTACCGTTTTAGCAAATCCCATTTCGTGTGTTACAACAATCATTGTCATACCCCCTTCAGCAAGCTCTATCATAACATCTAAAACTTCTTTAATCATTTCTGGATCAAGAGCAGAAGTAGGTTCATCAAAAAGCATAATATTGGGCTTCATTGCAAGTGATCTAGCTATAGCAACTCTTTGTTGTTGACCGCCAGATAATTGTCCGGGATATTTATTTGCTTGTTCAGGTATTTTAACAATTTCTAATTGTTTCATCGCAAGTTCTTCCGCTTCCGCTTTGGGCATTTTCTTTACCCATATTGGAGCTAAAGTTATATTTTCTTTAACAGATAGATGAGGGAAGAGATTAAATTGTTGGAATACCATTCCGACTTCTCTTCTGACACTATCAATATTTTTTAAATTACCAGTCAATTCAATTCCATCTACAATAATTGTGCCTTCCTGATGTTCTTCAAGTCTGTTAATACATCTAATCATTGTTGATTTTCCAGAACCGGAAGGGCCACATACAACTATTCTTTCTTTCTTCTTAACTTCTAAATTCACATCTTGAAGTACTTGGAAATCACCAAACCATTTATTTACATTTTGTAATGAAATTATTGAATTTTCTGACATTTTAATCTGCTCCCATGTTAATACCTGTTTTTAGTTTTTTTTCCAAATACAAACTGTATCTAGACATCGAAAAAGTAAATATAAAAAATACAATTGCTACAAAAACATAGACTTCATTAGATAAGCCCATCCAAGTAGCATCTGCCAATGCGCCTCTTCCAATGCCAAGCAAATCTAATAATCCTATAATTACAACTAAAGTAGTATCCTTAAATAAACCTATGGAAGTATTTACTATAGAAGGAATTGTTATTCTAATTGCTTGAGGTAAGATTATCTTCCTATTCATTTGCCAATATGTTAATCCAACAGATTGAGCAGCTTCATATTGTCCTCTAGGTATAGCTTGTAAACCTCCCCTTATTACTTCCGCCATATATGCGGCTTGAAACAATGTGACAGCTACTAAAACCCTTATCAAACCATCCATGTTTAAACCCTCAGGTAAAAATAATGGTAACATTACCATTCCA
The DNA here is from genome assembly GCA_002938205.1 of Alphaproteobacteria bacterium MarineAlpha5_Bin5. GTDB lineage: Bacteria > Pseudomonadota > Alphaproteobacteria > HIMB59 > CACPNW01. The sequence continues at coordinate 1,968 of PTKZ01000037.1, read as the reverse complement.
AAAAATAATAAAGTAATTAGAGGCACACCTCTAATAAACTCGATAAACAGAGTACAGATCATGCTTATGACAGGTAAATTAGACCTTCTTCCTAATGCTAAAATAATGCCTATAGGAAAGGCTAGAGCAATACCAACAAATCCTAAAACGAGTGTTACAAGTAAACCTCCCCATTTATTAGTCATTACTATTTCTAAGCCGGGTCCACCATAAAGAAGATAAAAACCTATTATTGGAAAAATATAAGTAAACTTCAAGAATTGTTTTCTTACTGGAAATTTCTCATATAGCAATGGAACTAAAGCAACTACTAATAAAAAATAAACTACATTAACACGCCAAACCTCTTCTCTTGGATAAAAACCATAAACAAATTGATAAAACCTTACAATTATAATTGACCAACATGCACCGCTATGATTTTCAGGGTCAGCAACTCTGGAACAGCCAGTACGATCTATAATAACCTCACCTAAATAATTTCTTGTAAAATCTGCTTCAAAAACTGACCAATTCAAAAACCACGGAACAATTTGATAAAGAAAATAAGCAACAATAATAGTTACTAGTGTATTAAACCAATTTGAAAATAAATTCATTCTTAGCCAACCTATAACCCCTGTTGTTGCTACAGGTGGTTTTCTAGATTGTTGATAATTTATATTCATAAAATTTTATTTCTCCTTAAACTGAATACTTTTATTATAAATATTCATAAAGAAAGAAATTAATAGACTTATACATAAATAAGTAGCCATAGTTATAGCCATACATTCTATTGCCTGACCAGTTTGATTTAAGCTGATACCTCCAAACCCATGGACTAAATCTGCATATCCAACAGCTATACCTAAAGATGAATTTTTTGTTAAATTTAAATATTGGCTAGTTAGAGGTGGAATTATAACTCTTAAGGCTTGAGGAATAATAATCAATCTCATAATCCAATTTTTCTTCAATCCTAAAGCTCCTGAAGCTTCCCTTTGACCTTTTGTTACTGACAAAATACCTGACCTAACTGTTTCTGAAATAAATGCACCAGTGTATATAGTTAAAGCTAAAAACATTGCTATAAACTCAGGTCTAATAACCATTCCTCCTTTAAAATTAAAACCTTTTAAAACAGGATAATCTAAATTAATTGGTGAACCAGAAATAAAATATATAAATAATGGAAATAAAATTATTAAAGATAAGTTAACTGATATTGTAGGAAATTGTTTACCTGTATTTTCTTGTCTTTTTTTTGCCCATTTATAAATAATATACGCAACTATTATTGAAACAATAAATGTAATATTGACATAAAAAAAGTTACTTTCAAAAATTGGTCTTGGACTATAAAGGCCTCTATTAGATATAAAAAATATTTCTAAAAATTGAATAGATTGTTTTATTCTAGGTAATTGAATTAATATTGCATACCATAAAATAATTTGCAGTATTAAAGGTACATTTCTTGTAAATTCTACGTATGCATAAGCTGTTCTACTTAAAAGCCAATTTGAAGAGAGCCTTATAATACCTACAAAAAAACCAAGTATTGTTGCAGCTATACATCCTGTTACAGAAACTAATAAAGTATTTAAAACTCCTACATAATAAACTTTTAGATGAGTATCAGTTGATTTAAAATCTAGAAAAGGTGAAAAGCTTATATCAAATCCAGCTGGATTATTTAAAAAAGCAAACCCTGTAGCTATATTTCTTTTTTCTAAATTATAAGCCGTATTTGTAACAACAAAATAAATTCCTAGTGCAAATAAACCTATAACTAAGGTTTGATATAAAATACCTCTTGTTTTTTCATCTGAAAAAAAATTTTTTTGCATAAATTTATAAAAAAAATGGGGGGCATTAAATACCCCCCAAAAAATATATTTCTAAATTTTATCTAAATGGAGGAGCGTATAAAATACCTCCGTCAGTCCATAAAGCGTTTAGATTTCTTCCAATTCCAAGTGGAGT